>JAGVZF010000017.1 GCA_018302785.1 Candidatus Woesearchaeota archaeon
TAGAATCAGTGGATTAGAAGTTGAAACATATTAGCTAAATAATATAAATCTTTCACTAATATCATATATTTAAATAGTTTTTCTTAGCTATAATAGTTTCATGACTATTCAGACACTTTTTGATTTGGATGATTTAGTGGCATTTATCATTAGAGCTAGAAATCATGGTTATGTTGGTTATGCTAAAGAGATAAAGAATCCACAAAGACCTGGATTTAAAGAGTTTGAACATTATAAAGAAGGAGCTTTTGAATATGTTGACAGTTATGCTGGGCACTTTTATGCTCCTGGTCAAGAAGTGGTAAGATTCAATGGAATGCCTGTTTGGAATATGGCATATAATGGTGGTATGTTACCTCGCTTTCATGGAATCTCTGAATTAGCTAGGGAAACTTCTGAATTCTTAAAACAAGCTCTTCTTAAAGTTGATATTAATAGACCTTTTAGAGGTCCAAGTTCATATATTCATTTGCCATTTATGTATATGGATAAGAGTGAAGGAGACATCACAAATTTTAAGGGTACAGAGAAAATATTTCTCACTTCCGATGAAGTTTTCAGACAAGATTATATTGGGGGTTTAATTATTCACAAAAAATAGTTTTCTTATACTATTGCGACTTCTTCTCTTAAGCCTTTTCTCTTTCTAATTTGTAATTTTACTCTTTGTTGTAGGTCATCAGGAATTTTTTCAAATACTTGATCTACCATATAATGAGAAGCTCTTCCATTTGTTGCACTTCTTAATTCTGATGTTAAACCAAACATTTCTGCAACAGGAAGTTTTGCTTTTACTGTTATATGTTCTCCTTCTTGAACAACATCCATTAATTGACCTCTTTTATTTTGAACTAATTTTGATATTTCTCCTAGAAATTCAGCTGGACTTTCAATTTGAATTACTTGTAGGGGTTCATATAAAACTGCGCCCGCATTTACCATAGCTTCTTTAATTGCATCTCTAATTGCAGGAAGAACTTGAGCAGGACCTCTATGAATAGCATCTTCATGAAGTTTACAATCAACAATTTTGACTCTTAATCCAAAACCAGGCTCTCTTGCCAATGGTCCTTCATTCATTACTTGTTCGAAACCATCTGCTATTAATTCTATAACTTCTCCAATATGGACTATTCCTTTTGTTGCATCTACTAAGATATTTCTTTTATAGAACTCTTTATACTTAATTGACTCTTTTGAATCAACTCCAAGAGCTCTTAATTTGTCTATTATAATTTGATCTTTTTTCTTTATTCTTATTTCTGGAATTTCTCCTGATTTCATAGATTCATAGATATTTTCAGGGATTTTTTCTACTATAATTTGAAATTTATTGTGTTTATTTGGAGATTTTCCTTCTATAACATCACTTGTTTGTTTTCTTATACTTTCTCTATAAACTACTATTGGCAATCCTGTTTTTATTTCAAGGCCTTTTTCTGTTCTTATTCTATTTTCTCTAACTTCTAAGTGAAGCTCACCCATTCCAGAGATTAAATTTTCTCCAGTTTCTTCATTAATTTCTACTTTAATTGTTGGATCTTCTTTTGCAACTTGTCTTAAAATTTCAATTAGTCTTGGAAGATCACTTGGTTTTGTTGCTTCAATAGATTTTGTAACTACTGGTTCAAAAATATGCTTCATTGCTTCAAATGGCTCCATTTCTTCAGTAGAAACTGTTTCTCCTGCATAAGTATCTCTTAATCCTACAAGACCTATAATATTTCCTGATTTTGCTTGTTCTATAGAAATTCTTTGTGCTCCTTTGTATAAATTAATTTGTTGAAGTCTAACCATTCTTTTTCCCATATTCATGTAAACTTCTTGACCTTGCCTTACAGTTCCAGAAAATAACCTTCCTGCTGCTATTTCTCCAGCATGCTTGTCAATAACAATTTTTGTAACTACAAAAGCTACAGGACCAGTTGGATCACAACTTAACAATGACTTTCCAAGGGGACTTTCTAAATCACCATGCCAAATTTTTGGAACTCTATATTTTTGAGCATCTTTAGGATTAGGATGATGTTTAACTACCATATCTAGGACAACTTTATGCAATGGAACTTTTTTTGCTAATTCTTTATAATTATCATTTTGATAATATTCGTAAATATCTTTAAATGTAATTCCAGCTCTCTGCATATATGGAAATGAGACTGCCCATTTATGGAAAGCAGATCCAAATCCTACGCTTCCCTCTTGAACATGAACTTTCCATTTTTCTTTAAATTCCTCTGGAGCAACATCTCCAATAAATGAGTTAACATTATTAATTATACTAACGAATTTTTCCTGCATTTTTTCAGGAGTTAACTTAACTTCTTTTATTAAACGATCTACTTTATTTATGAATAAAATTGGCTTTACTCTTTCTCTTAATGCTTGTCTTAATACAGTTTCTGTTTGTGGCATCATTCCTTCAACTGCATCAACTAAAACTATTGCTCCATCTACTGCCCTCATAGCTCTTGTAACATCTCCACCAAAATCAACATGTCCTGGAGTGTCAATTAAATTAATGAGGTATTCATCGTTATTAACTTCATGGACCATAGAAACATTTGCTGCATCTATTGTAATTCCTCTTGCTATTTCATCTTCGTGAAAATCTAAAGCTAATTGTTTTCCTGCTAGTTCTTCAGAAATCATTCCGGCACCTGCTAATAGAGAATCTGAAAATGTTGTCTTCCCATGAAACCGTGACACAAGCAGAAGCTTATGTCATATCGATATGGGCACATGTACAAATATTTCTGATTTTATCTTGATGATCCATTAGCTTGACAACCTTATCAGTCATCGAATCAGCCATAAGTAACCTCCTTCAATCTTTTATTTAATGAATAGAATTTGGTATTTCCAATTTTGAATGATTTAATTATTTTCCAATTTTCCAATTTTCTCAGATACTCTCCAGTTACTGTCTTTTTTCTAGTTATTCCCTTCATAATTTCACCTAAAGTGGAATTTTTGTTTTCTTTAATAAATACTATTACGTTATTAAAGTTACTTGAGCTAATTCTCTTCCTTGGGTAAAGCTCATTAATCCTTGTAATTATTTTGTTAAAGTTTTTTTGCTTATAAAATCTATTTAAACTTTTTGTTTTGATTCCATTAAAATGTTCTTGTATTCTAAACCATTTTTCAGTATTTTTTTCGAACAAAACTTTGCATTTTCTAATGTTTTCATGCTTTCGAAATATTAGTCTATATCTTCCATATCTATCGGGTATTTTGCTAATAAAATCAGGATTTAGATTGATGTCTTTTAGTAATTTTAATATTCCTTTAAACAAAAATGGGCTTTTAGTAACTAAACTTACATATGAATTTCTGTATTCCACTGAACCATCAAACATAAAAATTCCTTTTAAGAAGGCAATTTTGAAGTTTTTGTTTCCCTTTTGTATATAAATTGGTACTTTAACAGAATCTGATTTTTTGCCCGAAGGAAGCTTTAATATCCTAGTTAAATATAGGTAAACCACTTTATTACTTAAATATATCTCATAATGGTTTTTTCTTCTTATAGGTCTGACTACAATACCAAATACATTTCTTATCCATGAACAAAAACATCTTACATTTGTCCTATATTCTTCTCTGAGCCTAGTTTCGTAATGTATTGCATTTAAGTTATCTTTCCATTTAGTTGATCTACATTTTAAATGGCCATCTGCTATTATAGCACCCGTAATTTTACAAATATCATCGTTAAATCCATTTGGTATTTTAATACGGTTCTTTCTTGGTCCAGTCTCTAGAATAAGATCCTTAGGCGTGCCCACTTTCAAAATATGAAAAACTTCTAGTGGAACAGATTCTTTTTTGTTCAAATATTCCCACAAAGTAATGTATTCTTTACCTAATTTATAGGCTATCTGTTTTAGTGTCTGTCCTTTTGTCTTAAGACCTTTGATTTTTTTAATCAATTGATGTTTATTTTCTTTAGTCAGCAAAATTCTGACGGTTCCACCTTCAGATAGATCATAAATATTTGTTAATGTGCCCATTATTAGCATTTACTATTTCGAAGAAAATTTATAAAGATTTCTTTTTGAAAATTAAAAGAAATTAAGTTCTTCTACTTACAATAAAGTGTAAAATAAAATATAAAAAACTTGGTTTTTGGCATAATAGTAAGCTTTTTAAATACTAACTAATCAGTAATTTTATGTACATAATTGAATTCAAAAGAAGTTTTCTTTTATGTAACAAAGGAGAATAAAACATGAATAGCTTTAATAGGGGCGGATTCAGAAGAGATTTTGGACCGCGAGAAATGCATAAAGCAACTTGTTCCGAAT
Organism: Candidatus Woesearchaeota archaeon; assembly: GCA_018302785.1. GTDB lineage: Archaea > Nanobdellota > Nanobdellia > SCGC-AAA011-G17 > JAGVZF01 > JAGVZF01. Next base: position 4,311 of record JAGVZF010000017.1, read on the forward strand.
GTGGGCAAGAATGTGAAGTTCCATTCAAGCCACAAGAAGGTAAGCCAGTTTACTGCAGAGATTGTTATGCTAAGAAAAAGAAATTCTAATCTTTAATAGTATGACATACTTAATTTATAATCTTTTTTTTATTATTTTTATTCAATAATTTTTATAAATAAAATTTTTCTGTTAATATAATTATATCTTTTGCAATATCTGTTCTTTGTTTTATAGATATTTTTGAAGGGATTTCTACACAAATACTGACTTTAGCATTATTATCTCCCATATAAAACTCAAATGATGATTCCATGTCATCTATAATTAAACCATTTTTTGCTTTATATCCATCTATAATTTTTCTTTCGTCTATTATAACATTATTAGAAATATTTCTTAAAATGTATTTTGAGAAATCAATTGAATTTTTATTTGGATAAGAATAAATGTAAAAATCTTCTTTGTCTTTTGTACTATTTTCATGGAAGGAAATAAATATATTAAATAACTTATTTCTTAAATCAGTTTTAATTAATTTAATCTCTTTTTCAGGATTTTCTTTTTTAAATTCTCTGTTTAAATTAATTCTTTTATGATTAGTTCTTCTAAAGAAATGGTAACCATATGGATTAGTAATTGGATATAATCTATAATTTATTTTTCTCGAGATATTATTATTTTCTAACCATTTTAAAATTCCAGAAACTCCACTAGATTCATTTCCATGAATAGCTGCTGAGAAACATAAACTTGGATTTTTTATTTTTGAGTTTATATCTATTCTAAATAAAGGATAATTTTTATTATTAAAGTTTATATTACCAAGTAATTTAAATTCTGAATTTCTTAAATTTCTAGATTTATCTTTAAAAGCATAATATTTATTTAATATCCTCATGTTAAGTTTTTAAGATTAGAAGTTTAAAAAGTTTTGGGGCTATAGTTTAGCTTGGTAGAATATGGCTTTCGGGAGGCTATGGCCGAGGTTCAAAAGAAACTTTTGGGAAAAGTTCATCAAAAGTTCTGAAAGTCCTCGTAGCCCCAGATTTTAGATTTCTCGCGATTTCTCTAATTGTACTTAATTCTGGTGTTTTTCGCCTTTCCCAAACTCCTTTATTCTCTGTTTATTCATAAAGCTCATCTCTTTATTGGAAAGATCTTTTACTTTTAGTGTATAAATTGTAAAGGTCATTTTATTCTAACAGCAACTTTCGCAAAGGCACAAATTTAACTTCTTCTCCGTCAAAATTGGTTTCTAATTCATAATCCTAAGTTATGAATTAAGAGATTAAAGAAATAATTAATTACGCAATCTTTTAGTCATCTTCTGAATCAATTTCTAAAGCTTGAATTATCTTATCAAGTTTTTCATTAATTTGATCGAATTCTTCTGAAGACATTCCTGATTTAAATGGTCTATCTTGGTTTCTTGAACCAAAATTACTGCTTGAACCTTCATTTTTTCTAAAACAATCACTACAAAAAACAGGTTTATCTCCTGTTGGTCTAAATGGAACTTGACATTGTTTTTTACATTTATCGCAAGTAACATCATGCATTTCAAGAGTTCTTTTTTCAGATCTTCTAGAATCTTGGCCTTTGAATCCGTTTCGTCCTCCAGATCTTTCGCTAAATCTGTTACTGCTAGATCTGCCTTTGAATCCATTCTTACTGTTTGATCTAAAGTTTCCCATATTTATTTATTTGAATGTAAGTTTATAAATATATGGGTGGGTTCATGGAAAGACAAGTCAGAGGTTCTAAATTTTAAGAATATAAATTGCAATTATTATTAGATATCTTATCAAAACCTTTCCTATTCCATGACTTTTCAGTTTCATCAATAAAATCTCTATTTTTCTCGGCATTATTTTCAAAAGCAACCTTATTTATACCCGGTTCGGAATTTTGGTTCTGTAAAATATACCTTAAGGGTCAACGCTCCCACAATTACTTAATCCTAAGGATTAACTCCCTGACGTTTTCCTCGTGATATTCAATTCTTTTTACATTTAAAGATGATAAAAATAGGAGTATCAATAAATTTCTTCAAATGAGAAGGTATGTCTTTTAGTTTGTTAGACAAAGATGTTTCTTTTATTTCTTCTACAATAAAACCAGAATTATAAACAAGACGAGAGAGCAATCCGAATCCAGTCCTATAGGAAGGAATTTTAACCTTAGAGTTATGAAGAGTCCAATAATACTTTCCTTTACTAAAATAATTTGAGAGTATTATTTCATTCTTTCCTTTGTTGTTTCTAATCTTTGTAAAGGATTCTAGGACTGGGTGTGTTGTCGAAAATATAAGTATGCCTCCTTTTTTCAGAACTCGATGAAATTCTTTAAGAGCAGTTTCTGGGTTTTTTAAATAATGAATAACTAAGGATGCTATTATGGTATCAAAAGTATTATTCGCATATGGCAGTTTGTTTATACTTCCCTGCTTAAAATCAATATCCATGCCTGCACAATGTTTTTTCGCCAAATCAACCATTTCGGAGCTTAGTTCAATTCCATAAACTTGAGCCCCTTTCTCTGCTAAAAGTCTAGAATAAACCCCGCTTCCACATCCCGCATCTAATACTTTTTTACCTTTGATATTTCCTAGCAAAGAAAATGTAGCGGGTTGTTCAGATAATTCATTTAAATCTTTCCCAGTAATTCTCTTATCATGATATATTTTCGCGATTTTATTATATGCACTTTCGGCTTCTTTTGTATCTTCCATTTTTCCTCTTTGCTATATTCCTTAAGATAAGTAACTTTTTAAATTTGAACTTTTAGTTCAACTCTCCTTCTAGGCATCTAACCAAATAGTAATACTCTCCCCCGCAGCGTTACACCAAATCATCTCTCAGTTATTCGGTTTATGTAGGAGATTTAATCCTAAGGATTAATGCCCCCACGAGGCCCTTATCTAGAAGCGTCAGCTTGTCTTTCTAATTCAAGTTTTTTAGATATAGCAGCACTTGTTTGTTCTAAATTATATGCTTTAATTATTTCATTTGCTAATGCATTTTCAATTTTTGTCTTAGAATTAAATGATTTTTGATAAGCACCAGAAGTAATTTGTCTTAGGGCAATATCAACTCTTCTTTGAGGACTTACTTCAACAGCTTGAGGATATCTTGCTCCTCCGTATTCTATTGTAGTAATTTCTTCTCTTGGAGAAGCGTTTTCTATAGCTTTTACCAGTACTTCTACTGGATTTTTATTTAATTGTTTTTCAATAATTTCTAGGGCTTTTTCAACTGCTTTATAGACTCTTTGTGATTTTCCAGTATTATGGCCAGAACTATATTTATGTTCTTTACCTTTATGGCCTGTTACCATTAATTTATTCATTAGTCTTTCTACTATTGATGCTTTATGAGCCCATAATCTATTAACTGCGCCTCTACCGCCTGTTCTTGGGACTAGAATAGGACTTACACTTATATATGGTTTTAAGGCTATATCTTGGACTTCTATGTTACTTGTGTCCCATTTATTGAATAATTTTATAGTCATTTTTATTTTTAAAGCTAATAATTTAGTTATAAATCTTTCTTTTTATTAAATACAAAGATTTTTAAATTTGCTTGTTATTATAGTATTAACTAAGATTAATTAGTTCTTAAGAATTAAGTGATTTTAGTTTAAGTTAGAGAGGTAAATCTATAAATGGGAACAGACAACTTTAGAAATTTTGGTGAAAGACAAATGCATAAAGCAACTTGTTCTGATTGTGGAAAGGAATGTGAAGTTCCATTCAAGCCACAAGAAGGCAAATCAGTTTATTGCAGAGATTGTTACCAAAATCATAGGAAAAACTAGATGAAATAAATAATTCTAGAATAATTCTATAAATTTTTTATTTTTTTTATTTTTTTAAGAAATTAGATTGACTTCTCTTTTGGATTTGGTAGTTCATGATTATTTATATAGTTTTTAGCAGCAATTTTTTTGCCAAAAGAAAATGGGTATTCTAAAATGTCTCTTTCTTCAACAATATTATGGGCTAATTCAACTGCTGATTCTCTACCATATTCTTGTTCATGATCAAATAATACATCATTAGCATGTCTATAAATTAAGTAATTTCCTGCTACTTCTATAGATGCTAGTGCTAAAGTCCACGTTAAGATTTTTTCTAGATTCATATAAAATTAAAAGAATTTACTATTTATAAATCTTTGCTTTTTTACTACTAAATAGTTATAAAAGAATAATTTAGTCAACGAGGCATGTTTTTGGTAACATTTATATAATGGTATCACCTCTGATAGGGCAGAGGTGATAAGATTGAAAAAAGAAAAGTTAGAATTAAGAAAAACAATAATTAAGCTGCATCAAAAAGGCAAAAAACAGACTGAGATTTCCGACTTATTAGATGTACCCCAAAGCACAGTTTCTTATTGGATTATTAGATTCAATAAGACGGGCAAATTAGAGGATAGACCTAAATCTGGTTGTCCTAGTAAACTTAACAAAAACGAGTTTAAAGAGTTTAAGGAAGTCCTTCTAGACTTTCCACCAGCAAGATTTGGTGGAAAGAGTTTTGGTTGGACAACCAAAATGGCAATTCAGTATGTTAAAGATCATTATAATTTGCAGTATAGTATGAGGAGGATGCAAGAGTTATTTCATAAATTCGGGCTTAATCTGATTACACCTAGAACAGAACATAAGATGGCTAGTCATGCTGCAAGAACTGTTTTTAGGATGGATTTTAAAAAAAACTCGAAGGAGAATATTTGGATTGCACCATCGTTAATCTCGACGAAGTAACTTTTAGGTTAGTTCCCTTTCTTCGAAAAGTTTGGGCTTTGAAGGGAACAAAGCCCAAAGGATTTTTTTGGTGGTGTAACAAGAAAGCCAATATGTTCGGAGCACTTATTGATGGCAAAGAACTACATTACGGATGGTACAATAACCTTAATACCTTTTCCTTTATCGAATTTATAGAGCGTTTTGTTGCTGGACTAGACTCCAACACAAAATATGTATTTGTTTTTGATAATGGACCAGCACATAGATCCAAGAAGTCCAAAGAATTCTTAAATTCCTTAGGTGACAACATATTCATTGAATTTATTCCTCCTTATAGTCCACAGCTAAATTGTATTGAAACCTGCTGGAAAACCATTCGTTACAATGTAACGAATTCAAACCTTTTTAATACAATAGAAGAGCTGAAAGTCGGAGTTGAAATGTTTTTAGGAGATCATTTTTTTGTGCTCAATCCTACCAATTACTTAACGCGTTGACTAATTATCTTCTACCTTTTTCTATTTTACCAGATAAAAGTGCTCTTAGACTTTGGTCATTAACTTTAATGACTTGCCATTTAATTCCCGGAATATCACCTTTTGCTCTTCCTTTTGTACCACCAATGCATTCTATTAGAACTTCATCATGCTCATTTATTAATTTTATAGCATTATAACCTGGAACAAATGCTTGAACTTTCTTTCCATTTTTCATAACTTGGCAAGAGACACAATTAGATACTAGAAAACCATTCGCTAAGAAATTATGATTCTCTGACTCTGTAGTCACGTCTCTTACATCACTTTCGTTAGTCTCTTCAATTGATTCAATTTCTTCCCAGACAAATCCATTCTTCAATTTCTTCGTGACAGATTCTAGCCACTCTTCAAATGGTGGCACGAAATTATTTGGTACTTTTATTTTTTCCTTAGGTAAATTAATTCTAAACCATTTATTAACTGATTCTGCAGTCAGTCCGTCTAAATTAATATTTCTAACAGATTCAGTCACACTCATGCCTTCTTCAACCATAACTTTAATTGTTTCATAAGCCTTAATCCTTTTTTGGATTATATTTTCCTTAAATAGAGTATATTGGTAGATGTATCTGGCCATAAGATCTCTTTCTTTATTGTAGGCGAAGCCAATATTACCATATAATGTTTTTATGGAATAATAATCAATAGGTAAAGACACTATGTATTGAATTGTGATGTTCCCTTTTTTCCTATAAAATGTTTTATATGGTAAAATATTTGTGATTCTAAGACCAAAATCAGACAACAATTTGTTTAATGAGTCAGTAAAATTTGTTATATTTATACTTTGGAGCTTATTAATGCCAAATGAGGGATATTCTGGAGTTGTATGGTGCCTATTATTTGAGATTCTGGGTTTTGATAGCTCAGCACCAAAGAAACCTCTTAAGAATTCTTTTTTCATCCAATTTGGTAATTTATGTAGCCAAGATGGAATAGTGTAATCACATAATGCTTTATCTCCAACAGGAACACCAAGAGAAATTAACAATAAAGCGAAACTCTTATTTGTTATTCTAAATTGATAGGAAGTTCCTTTTATTTTATAATATCCTTTATTAGATTCTACTATACTTTCAGAAGTCGATTCTATAATATTTGAGATATTAAAATTGAAGAATTCTAGATCCTTCTTTATTTCTTTCAACTCATCTCTGCTCCCAGTGAATGCAATTTTGTATCTTAGTGAATTATTAGCCTTGTCTAAGTAAATCCCGCCATCTCCAAATAAATGACCGATCAATCTAATAAGCCTAGGTAAATTCTTATTATTTGAAGTTAATGGTAATAAACCTCTATCTGTTAATTCATTTCTAATCTTTATAAATTTAGTGTTTGAAGGAGCAATATCCTCTATTTGAGCCATATCTACTAATACAAACTTGGTTGGCTCTTCATATTCAACTGACTCATATGGATAAACAGCTAGCTTACTTCCTACTTTTAACTGAGATAACTCTTTAATGCCGTCACTAGTATAAAAGGGATGATCGTTTGTTGCATTTATAATTCTACTAGTATCTTTGGTTTTTATTTTATAAACTCTGTCGCCTTGGCTTAAAGTATCAACTTTCATGTAAGCTACGATATTTGTATTGTTTAGTTCTTTTTTACCCCAATTTGTAGAGACAAGTTTTTTATCTAGCATCTTAGCATAGTCATGAATAGAAATAGAAAAGTCTTCTAGTAGAATTTTAGTGTTTGGAGTAATACACTTCCTCATTGCTGAATTTGGCTGCTTAGCTTCTTTTTGGATTTTTGCAAGAACTATTGCTTTTGCTTGAGGGGCTCCTTTTAATGGATCAGATCTAGCTTTTAATCTAAGAACTCTTCTTTTAAACCATGGATCTTGCCATCTAGCTTTTTTTCTTCTATCTTTAAGTTTTTTTCCAGCTCCTAAGCCTTTTGTTTTATGACCCATAGTAATTTTAGTTAAGAGATAATTTATAAAGATTTTCTTTTTAATACCAACCTTCTTTATATAATCTAAAGAAGTCTTTTATTGTTAAAGCTATTTTATTATTTGTTTCCAAATTTTCTAAAACTGATTTAACTTCTTCATGAGATGTTGCATTTGTTCCATTTATTGAAATTACATTAGTTATTAAAGATAAAGAAACTATTTTCATTCCCCTATTTTTAGCTACTATATTTTCCCCAGTTGTTGACATTCCTACTGCATCAGCTCCTAATGAATCTCTAAAAGCAATACATTCTGCTTCTGTTTCATATGAAGGACCAGTAACTCCAATATAAACTCCAATGAAAGCCTTATTTTTGTTAATATATGCAGCTTCTTCTAATATTTCAGTTAATTTAGGATCATAGGTAGAATTCATTGGTTGAAATCTTGATATTCTTTGCTTATTGTCTACTCTTCTAAAGTTATGATATTTTCCTAGTAAAGGATTTGGCAGTAAATTAATGTGTGATTGAATTAATAAAAAGTCTCCAACTTTGAGATTATAATTAAGACCCCCCGCAGCATTTGTAGAAAAGTAATTTGGAATTCCTAGTTCTGCTAGGACATGAATAGGAAAAATAACTTGTAGAATTCCATTATTAAATGGAAGGTCTGCTACTTCATAATAATGTTTTCTTCCTTTTAAAACAATTATAGGAACTTGTGAAATTGACCCTATTATTAAATTTCCTTCGTGACCTGGGATTGTTGTTAAAGGGAAATTTGGAATTTCTGAGTATCTAATTACTTTTTGATTTTCTACTAGATTAGATAAATTTCCTAGTCCTGATCCGAGAGTTAATCCAAATTCGGGTTTATCCTGTAAAAAAGGTTTAATATAATTAGCTGCTTCAGCTACTTTAGCTTCATAATTATCTCTATATTCTAGAGCTTGTTCTAAATAGCTTAACGTCATTTTAAATAGGAAGGAGATAAAACTTAAATTAATATCTATTATATATTTACTTTTTAAGAAGTATATTTATAAACTATTTAATATTAAATTTATGAATGAAGAAAAAAGTAAATAATAAAATTTTTATTTATGTACTTATATTTATAATAATAATTTTAGTAATTTTTTATTTTAAAAATAAAAGAGTTAATAATATAGGGGATTTAGATCAAGTAATTAGTGATAGTGTTTTTTATGTGGCTCAGAATGAAAAAGGAGCTAATAATGATAATAATGGTCTTTATCCTACTTTTAAAGGAGGGAATAATGGTCCATTTAAAGATTTAAATTTTGACAAAATAAAATTGCCTAGTAAACCATTTAAGATTTTACTAAGAAGTGGTTATTATAAAGTGCCTAGTAATGGATTACATATTTATGAATCTGGCAATGAAGATAATTATATAGTATTAAGTAATTATAAAGATGAAAAAGTAATTATTGATGGTAATGGTAATGATATTGCTATTAAATTAGATGGAAATTATGTTATATTAGAGAATTTAGAAATTAAAAATTCTAAGATTTATAATTTGCAAATTAAATCAAGTAATTATAATTTGCAAATTAAATCAAGTAATGTAATAATTAGAAATAATAAATTACATGATTCTTATGAAGATGGTATTAAGGTGCTTTCGAGTGCTTCTGATATATTAATTGAGAATAATGAAATATATGATTTTAATAAAGAGGGAATAGATGTTTTTGGAAGCAAAATTAAGATAAATTCTAATTATATGCACGATGGAAAGAATAGTAATTTACATAATGAAAATCATTGTTTTCTTGCAAAAGGTGGAGCAGAAGATGTTTTGTTTTCTAATAATATATGTAAAAATCTTGAAAGTGATTGGGGGGGTAGTATAATTTTAGGTGGAGTAACAGGGACTAAATATAATAAAATTATAAATGGGAATGTTATGCCACAAGGTACTAGAATTAAAGCAATTAATAATACAATTTCAAATATAAAAGGTGGGGCTGTAAGTTTTATTGAATGTATTGATTGCGAGTTCTCTAATAATAAAGTTATTGATGTTACTTGGGGAATTAAATTTGTTTCTGGGTCTAACTATGATACTCAAGATGTTGTTGTAAAGAATAATAATTTTAAAATTGTTAAAAATGGTTTTATTGCTTTAATTGAGATGCCTACTCAATTTAGAGAATTTGACTATAATCTTTATGATAGTGATAATATAGAATATATATTAAGTGAAAAGAGCAAATATAAAGAGGATTTAGAAGTAACTGAGCAAATAAATGGAAATAATAGAAGAGAAGTTAGTTTGAATGAAATTAAGAATAAGGGATTAGAGGTCAATTCTATTTATAAATAAATAAGTTTAATTATTAGTTTATCTGATTATTTATTTATGTTAAATAAAATTAAAGAAGATTTACAAAAATTAGAAAATCCTGAAAAAGCAAAAATACTGTCTAGATTTTTTAAAACAGGAAAAGGGGAATATGCAGAAGGAGATATTTTTTTAGGGATAATAGTTCCTGAACAAAGAAAATTATCTAAGAAATATATTGATTTAACTTTAAATGATTTAGAAAAGTTGCTTGAAAGCAAGGTTCATGAATATAGATTAACAGCATTGTTTATTTTGGTGCATAAATATGAAAAAGCAAATAAAATTACTAAAAAGAAGATATTTGATTTTTATTTAAGTAATACTAAATATATTAATAATTGGGATTTAATAGATTTAAGCAGCCATAAAATACTTGGAGATTTTTTATATGAAAAAAATAAAGACATTTTATATAAATTAGCTAAATCTAGTAGTCTCTGGGAGAGAAGAATTTCTATTATAAGCACTTATTATTTCATAAGGAAAAATAATTTTGAGGATACTCTTAATATTTCTAAGTTGCTTTTAAATGATAAGGAAGATTTAATCCAAAAAGCAGTTGGTTGGATGTTAAGAGAAGTTGGGAAAAGGAATTTAGAAAAAGAAGAAGAATTTTTGAGAAAATACTATAAAAAAATGCCTAGAACTATGTTAAGATATGCTATAGAAAGGTTTAAAGAAGAAAAAAAGGGCTATTATATGGCTAGGTAGAAGTTTGAATTTGTATAACCAAAAAGTTTATAAATACTTATTCTAGTTTAAGGAATGAGAGAGAAGAAAGGTTGTGGTCTTTCTATCAAGGGTGATAATAAAATTAATAAAGTGAAAGCTTTACCACCAACATTAAAGGAATCGAAAAGATATTTAGTATATAAAATGATAAATGAAAATTCATTTAATTTTAAAGACGTAAAGAGTGCTATTGACGATAGTTGTTTAAGGTTTTTAGGAGAATTAAACTATAGCAAGGCAGGAATTATGCATTTAGAAAAATTTAATAATAATATAGGAATTTTGAGAATAAGTAGTAAATATGTTAATGAAGTTAAAACAGCATTAGCTTTAATAAATAATATACAAGGAAAAAAAGTAATATTAGATTGCGTCGGAGTTTCAGGCACATTAAAAAAAGCTAGATTAAAATTTGTAAAAATGGAGGAGAATTAATATGCAAACCACTAGTATGCAACATCAAATGATGGGTTATGATAGGGCTAGCACAATGTTTAGTCCAGATGGAAGATTACTTCAAGTTGAATATGCTAAAAAAACAGTAAGGCAAGGTACAAGTGCTTTAGGTTTAGTATGTAAAGACGGAGTATTATTAGTTGCTGATAAAAGAATTTTAGAGAAATTTATAGTGCCTCAGTCTATTGAGAAAGTTTATCAGATTGATGAACATATAGCTGCTACAGCTTCTGGAATTCTAAGTGATGGTAGGATTTTAATTGAAAGAGCACAAATATTAAGCCAACAACATAGAGTTATTTATGACAGTCCGATTGATATTCATGGTCTAGTAAAAGAAATTTGCGATATTAAGCAGATGTATACTCAAGTAGGAGGAGCAAGACCTTTTGGAGTAAGTATCTTATTTGGGGGAATTGATAATCAAAATCCAAGATTATTTGTAACTGATCCTACTGGAATTTATTTTGAATATAAAGCTACAGCAATAGGAGAAGCAGAAACTGAGATTAAAGAGTTATTATATAAAAGATATAGGGAAAGTATTACAATCGACGAAGGGATTAAGTTATCTATAGATATATTAAAACAAGTTCTGGGAAAAGGATATGATTTAGAAAGAGTAGACGGAGTTTTTATAAAGATTTCTGATAAACAATTCCAAAGATTAAGAAAAGATTACATAAAGAAGGTAATAAAAGAATGAATATAGAAGATGCAGTTGTTGCAAGGATTAAGAAAGGTAATGAAAAATTTGAAATTTTAGTTAATGATTGCGAGAAAGCGTTAAAGTTTAAGGAAGGCAAAATTGCTTTAGATTCTTTATTAGTTACTAAGGATATATTTAAGGATGTTAAGAAAGGACTACATGCATCAGAAACTGAGATGAAAAAATTATTTGGGACTATGGATAAAAATGAAGTTGCAAAAAAGATTTTAATTGAAGGAGAGGTGTTACTAACAACAGAGTATAAAAATAAATTATTTGAAGATAAAAAGAAACAGATAATTAATATTATACATAGAAATGCTGTGGATCCTAAAACAAATAGACCACATCCACCACAAAGAATAGAACTTGCAATGCATGAAGCTAAAATAAATATAGATTATAATCATAGCGCAGAACATCAAGTTCAAGAAATAGTTAAGAAACTTAGTGAAATATTACCTATTAAATATGAGATAAGAAAAATTGAGGTAAAGATTCCTGCTAAATATGCGGGGAAATGTTTTAGTACATTAAAATTAAGAACTAAAATATTAAGTGATGAATGGTTAAATGATGGATCTTTATTTGTTGTAATAGAAATTCCCGCAGGAATGCAAAGTGATTTATTTGATGAGTTAAATAAATTAACACAAGGGGATATTGAAACGAAAATTCAAGGAGTAAAATAAAATGTCAGAATTATTAGTAGATGAAAAAAATGTAGTTGTACCTGGAGAAGTAATTGCCCAAGGTATGGATTATGTACCTGCTGTAGGCAGTTTTAGAGATGGCGATAAAATTATTTCTTCTCAATTAGGCTTGGTAAATTTAAGTGGAAGATTAATAAAAGTGATTCCATTAAGTGGAAGATACATCCCAAAAAAAGGAGATGTTGTTATTGGTAAAGTTGCAGATATTGGTTTTAGTGGTTGGAGAGTTGATATTGGGTGGGCCTTTGAAGCTAATTTATCTATGAAAGAAGCAAGCTCAGATTTCATTGATAAAAAGACTGATTTGACACAATATTACACTTATGGGGACATTGTAGCTGCACAAATTACTTATATATTTGGAAGTAAAATTATTGATTTAACAATGAAAGGACCTGGGTTAAGAAAATTAAAAGGAGGAAGATTAATTAAAATTATTCCTTCTAAAGTTCCAAGAGTTATTGGAAAACAAGGAAGTATGATTAGTATGATAAAGGAAAAAACAAACTGTAGAATTATAGTTGGACAAAATGGACTAGTTTGGGTTCAAGGCGATGATAATGATAGTATAGTGTTAGCTGTAGATACAATTTATAAAATTGAAGAAGAAGCTCATTTAAGTGGATTAACTGATAGAATAAAGATTTTTTTGGAGGCTGGACATGGTTCAAGCAAAAAAGACTGAGAAAGCAGAAAGAAGTGATGGAAGAAAACTGAATGAAATGAGGAAGATGGAAGCTAAAGTTGGCATTATTAAGAGAGCTGATGGTAGTGCTATGTTTAAAATTGGAACTACAGTTGCTTTAGCTGCTGTTTATGGACCTAGAGAATTATTTCCAGGATTTATGCAGAATCCAGAAAAGGGAATTTTAAGATGTAATTATGATATGCTTTCATTTTCTGTTACAGAAAGAAAAAGGCCAGGTCCTTCTAGAAGATCTGTTGAAATTTCTTTAGTTACCAAAAATGCATTAGGATCTGCAATTAACTTAGATCAATTTCCAAATACTGTTGTTGATGTATTTATTATGATAGTTCAAGCTGATGCAGGAACAAGATGCGCTGGTATTACAGCAGCTTCTATGGCATTAGCTGATGCCGGAATACCAATGAGAGATTTAGTTAGTGCAGTTTCTGTTGGAAGAATAAATGGAAAAATTGTAATTGACTTAGATAAGGAAGAAGAAGATTATGATGGAACTACAGATATACCTTGTGCATTTATGTCAAGAAATAATGAGATTACATTATTACAATTAGATGGAGATATTAGTGCAGAAGAATTAAAACAAGCTGTGGAATTAGGTAAAGAAGGATGCAAACAAATATCTGAAATACAAAAAAAAGCATTAAAAGAAAGATATAAGGAGATTAAAAATGAATAATCTTGATTTAAGAGAATATATTACTTCAATATTGGCTAATGGTCATAGAATTGATGGAAGAAAATTAGAAGAATATAGAAATCCTATTGAGATTAAAACCGGAATTTCTAGAAATGCAGAAGGA
>JAGVZF010000018.1 GCA_018302785.1 Candidatus Woesearchaeota archaeon
ACTATTAGGGTTCAAACCTTTTATCCTTACATCTGTTGTAGGTTCTTCTGTCTGATCTATTACAAGCCCAATATGTTGTGGATTCTTAGTTGTTTTGTCGGCGTTTCCACGAAGGGTTTTTCTACCATTAGTTGAAGTTTCCAGTTCAAAAGTAACATTACTTTCTGGATCAGTGTAAGAGATAGTTGTTTCATTAGTTTCAGAAAAGTAGTGGTTAGGTTGAGGACTTGTTGATTCAGGTTGACTATGACAGTCATCTGGACATGTTAGCTCATCTTCATCATCATCACATATACGGTCCCCGCAATCCCCTCCATTGGCAGTATTTATTGCTAAGAAAAAGCAAATAGATACAACTAAAAATATTAGAATTTTCTTATCCAGAAAAAGGAATTCTACTTTGGTAAGCTTCACCCCCCAAATATAATTATGATCACCCCCCAAATATAATTATGAAGTATATTTGTTTAAAAGGATTTATATGTTTGAGGATAATGTTTTTGGATACCGCCAGATGTGGACCAATGATCCAGAAAGTACAAATCGTTTTGTAAATTTGGTAAGATGATCGATCAGTTAAAATTATCTTGATGCTTTGCATTTTTCCTCTAACTCTCCAAGCTCATGTCTAAGTCTAACTATTTCATAATCTGAAGTATATACTAAAACATAAGCCATGATATCATCTTGCATCAGATTTTGTAACTTCCAAGATTTTAATTGTAGTTGCATTACCAAAACCTACCGACCAAAATATCTGTTAGGGATAAGAAGAGTACTTATTGTTGGATTTTCAACCCCTATATTTATGTTAAATATGGTAAACAACTGAATAGATTCCTAATGATCCGCTATCCATGATGTTAAATTCTTACACCCTTTTTGAAAATACGACGCCGAGACCGGGTCTATAAGTAGAACTGTAGAAGCCAAGAGTTTTTGTTGTCGATATAATCATAAATATTAAATATTATATTAACTTTTTGTTTAAACATGAAGCTAATAAAAAACAATGAGAGCTTTATGGTAATACTGCCTAAACAATTAGTTCTAGCAAAGCAATGGAAACATGGTGATTCCATAATTGCAGGTATTGATAATGATGGTAATATTGTTTTAAGAAAAAAAGAGTAATATGAAAATTATAATTTACACAAGAGTTAGTACAGATGATAAAGACCAAAACCCAGAATCCCAATTACTTAAGTGCAGACACTACTGCAGTCTTCATGAGCATAAGATTGTTGAAGAATTATCTGACAATGGTATTTCTGGAGATACTTACATATTCAGCAGACCAAATGGAATCAAAATTAAAGAATTAATTGAGAAAGGAAAAGTAGAAGGTATAGTAGTATTTTCTGTAGATAGGTATTCTAGAGAAAATCCAATCCAAGTGATGCAACAGTTAAATTACTTAAAAGATCAGGGAATAACATTTGTTTCTGTGACAGAGCCAGTATTCAACATGGAATCTGAATTTGCAGAGCCAATGAAGTATATGTTAACGTGGTTTAGCAATTATTTCTTAGTTCAGCATAAGAAGAAAGTTATAAGTGGAATGGAGAGAGCTAAATTAAAAGGAACTAAATCAGGAAAACCCATTGGAACAAAATTTAAAAACTATAAGTGATTTTTGATGCTATGAAAACATTAGTAGTTCTAGATGACATAACAAAAATACAAGTTGATGCAATTGTAAACTCAGCAAATAGAACCCTAATGGGTGGCTTAGGTGTTGATGGTGCAATACATAAAGCAGCTGGTCCCAAACTTCTTGAAGAGTGCAAGAGAATAAGACAGGAGAAGTATCCTAAAGGACTTCCAACCGGAGAAGCTGTAGCTACAAAAGCATATAATCTTCCTGCTAAGATAATTATCCATACTGTCGGTCCTAAGAATCACTTTGAAGATATTGCTTTGCTAAGAAGTTGCTATGTTAATTCGCTAAGGATTGCTGAAGAGAATAATTGCAAATCCATAGCTTTTCCATCAATAAGCACTGGGGTTCATGGAGTTCCTACAGCAGAAGCAGTTGAGATAGTTAAAGAAGTTTTACAAAGCTACAATACTAATATAATAGAAGAAGTTATGTTAGTATTGTTTAGCAAAGAAGATTTTGAAGTTTATAGTAAAACAACCTAAAATAACGAGTTTTAGGGGACAAAAACATATTAGTTAATCTCTAAGGAAGTTATTCAAAGCAGTAGATATTTTTTTTTGCTTTGATTGATATTCTACTAATGCGGAAATTACAGGGATTGCTACAAGTAAAAGAGGTATTGCATATTTGATTCCGAAAACATCATTTTCAAGATGTATCAAACTAATAAAGAAGTCTTTGAATTGTAACCAAACAGCTAAGTCTATTATGGTAATGATTTCTGTAATGATAAAATACCATATTACTTGAAAAAGATATTTGAATCTCATTTTATCACGATGTTACAATCAATACACAATTTCCTTTATCGTAAGCAAGTGCTCCTTTATGCATAATTGGATTTAGCATATTTTCTCTATGTCCGGTAGTGCTGTGCAACCATAAATCGACAACTGCTTGATGGCAATCTGAACCAGCAATATTTTCTGCACTATGGCCCATAAGTGAAACTCTAAATTTATCGGCATACGCATCAAAGTATTTACCACTGCTATCCATATGATCGCAATGACTATTTGAACACAATCCTTTTGAAGCCTGAAATTTTACAAGCTCATAGATGTTATTGTCCCAATTTAGTCTTGAAACACCATTTTCTACTCTTAATTCATTTAATTCTCCAAATGCTTCCTGTATATTCTTATAAGATTTTGGATCAAGATCTTCCTTGATTTCATCAACCTTGACTTGAATATTTTCTTTAATGTCAGAAATTTTTTCTTGGTAGTCTGAACTCCCAGAATTTGTATTCACGTTGTTTTTAAAATTGGGTGATATTGTTTTATTAAAATCAGATTGCTCATTAATTGCAAAAAACAAAATAGCAATAATTACTATCGAAAGAACTATTAATCTAGTATTTGATAATCTAAATCTTCCGATAATATGTGAGATTAATACAAGTAATACTGCAATTAAAACAATAGTCCCTAATGGATTTGTTAATCCGATTAATTGTATAATTAGATAACCTAACCAAATAGTAAAAGTATTTAGTAGCGACCAGAATATGAACCATTTATCTATTATGAATTTCTTATTTGCAGTAAATATTTTGACGACTCGTGCAAAAATTGTAATTCCAAAACCAAGCAGGATTAACTGGAAAAAACCACTCTGAATTTGGGCATAATCTAAAATCATACTCATTATAAATAAAGAGAAGGAATGTATTATTACCAATATAATTGACCATTTAACATTTATTGAATGTTGATGATATTTAAACTTGTGTTTCATCTAATATTTTCTCCATCTTCATAGAAAACCCATTCTCTTTTAGTTTCCGTTATTCTTACTTTTATTATATTACTCATTATTGCTTACTTATTGTTTAAATCTTCAATCTGTTGATTACTTGTTTCAATTACATCCTTGAGATATTTTGCAGTTTCAAAGGGTTTCTCTTGGATTAATTTATTTGGAAGGTGCAAGGTTACATATCCCTTTTTGAAAGAATAATATGTTCTTTTGAGGTCTGCTAACGCTTGTTCCTCATTGTAACTATGTTGCATACCATCAATTTCAAAATTTATTTTAGCTTCGGGAATTGCAACATCAATATGTTTGAAGCCATCCCATTGCTCTAATTTAGCATTGAAACCCATCTTAATAAGAATAGTATACAACTTTATTGCCTCTGGAGTTGACCTACTTTTTTGTTTTAGAAATATTTCTTGAAGTTTTAGACAATTTTCTTGACATGCTCTACATAAAATCACACCAAAATTATCAATAGAATAATCAAGTTCTTTCTTGCTTGTTATGTTGTTACACTTGGAACAAGACATAATAATAAACACTAGTTGGAAGATTTAAATCTTTTTATTCCTAATTTAAGGTTAACCTAAACCCTCCAATCTTCTTTCCTAAGTTTCTAGCCTTCAACATACCTGTCTTAACTTTTTCACTTTGTATTCTACTGCCCCATTCTGCAAACATAAGTAACATTGAAGATTGTAGCCAACCTTTAGAAGAAGTTACTTCTATTTCTCCTTCTTTTAGGCTTATTAATTCCACCTTTAAAGAACCTAGTTCTTTCAGAAGAAGTAATCCTGCGTCTAATTTTCTACTAAACCTAGTCATGTCTTCTATTATTATCTTTTGAATAAATCTTCTCCTGCAATCATTTAGAAGTCTCTTGAATGAAGGTCTAGAGTTCCAATCTTCTGTAAATGCACTTTTACCATCATCAACATATTCTTCGTAGTTACTATATCCTGATCTTGTTGCATAATCTCTTAGAATATCCAGTTGTCTATTAATATCTTGTCTCTTATCTCCATCCGACTTCTTCTTGTCATCCGACACTCTTGCATATAGACCTACTGTCATGTTTTCTTAAACTTCTTTCTCCAATATCCTTCTACAATTTCATTCCTAGTATTGTTTATTAATTCCTTCATGAGCTTCATCTCTTCTTTCATTGTCTTATTTTCATCCCTTAATTTCTCAATCTCATCAGATTTAAATTGTTTAGGAGCTTCATCATCAGTTAAACCTTCTCTATCTATATACCTATCAGGAGAATTAGACTTCATACTCCAACCATATCTATAACATAGTTGGAAATGATTTAACTTAGTACAATAATATGTACAACTACTGTGTCTTAGGATGTGAGCAGTTACTCTTTTATTTAATACTTCTTTGCCTAATCTACTAATAAACATCCTTACAGCATCATAACTAATTGGGAATAAATAATCATTATCATTAGGTTTAGAGTATTCTAACCATTGATCTATAACTTCAGTACACATAGGTACTCCAATAGTTCTAGGTTTAGTTTTAGAATATTCTATTCTTATCTTATAATAAGCCATAGGATTTTCTTTATCTTTATCTACAACTCTTGTTAGGTTACTTTTTTTAACATTTAAGGTCTCTTCTATTCTAGTACCTGCATCAAATAAAAATAATATCAAAGTTTTATGTAATTGAGTAGATGACCTACTTGCAAGTTTTTCAACTTCATTTCTAGAAAGAGCAGGTATCTCTGTATTTACAGTAATATTTTCAATCCAGCTAACTAAGTCAGGATAATGATCATTATTCCCAAGTAACCACTTATAGAATTTCTTAATAGTCTTTTTGTATTCATATAATGTACTTGAGCTATAATTCTCACCTTTGTATTTCTTATCTTTTCTAGTGTACTTATTATTTTCTAAATTTAGGACTATCCTTTCCATGTCTTTTTGTGTAACTTCGTCTAGTGGTTTATTAAACCAAATAATAATATCAGTTAAACATTCAAGATACCTTAGTCTTCTAGCAGAACCTATTCTCTTCTTAGCTTTATGTTTAATAGTTTTACCTAATGCACAGTCATTTAAGAAATCAGATACAAGGTCTCTATTCCTTTTATCTATTGATTCATTGTCTTGAAAGGCCTTTAATTTATTATTAAAATTCTTATCATAATCATGAATATCAAGTTTAACCATAAAATTATATAGAGGGTAAAATATTTAAAGGTTTAGGACATAGAACAAATAATAGGGACGCCCAAGCCGGGAGTTGAACCCGGGTTTGAGCCTTTCTATGTTTTAGTTTTTTGCTTACTTTTTGCTTAAGCTTTTTCCTAAAAAGCTTACTCGACAGGGCTCAGTCTTGGTTTTAAAGTCCAATTAGAACTTAAATCTAACCGCTAGACTACTTGGGCATAAAATTGCTACATCATAATCAATTTATAAAGTTTATTAAACTACTGCCCTATTTTTAACAAATCAAATAAAAACTGCAGAGCTTCCGGAGTATTTTCCTCAGGGGTTTTTTCAAGAAATTCTGTTTTTTCCTTCTTATATGGTCCCTCGACAGGATTTGAAATAATTGCAATAGGTGTTAGTGCAACTAAGTTATGCCAAGTGTAAGGCTGAATTAAAACTTCTCTGGTTGAATATCTCTCCCCCAAATAATGTCTTTCTGCTATACTAGAATCATCATTATACTCAACTACTAATATTTTACCTCTTATCGGTATAATTATCTCACATACCGGATGTTTATGCGGTCTAACATAAGAAGTTCTTGTCATAGCTGTATAAAGGGCTTGTAAATTACAGTTCGTAGTCGTTTTATTTTCAGTAGCTCTTCTTCTATCAGACTTCAAAGCTTTAGCTACTAAATCTTCTAAAAAATCATCATCAATTTTAATAATCCCCATATTTTTAGGTAAGTAGAAAAATTATTAAAACTTCATAATTCACTGGACACACTGGACATCTATACTCGAAAACTTATTTAAATAATACTATAAATGGCATATCATGGATGGAAAATTTGCAGAGTTATGTGGTATAATAGCGGGCGATGGGCATCTAGGTCGTGTGGTGAATTCAGCTAATAGTAAAAGAAATGACTATATTATAACAATAAGTGGAAATAAAACCGAAGACTTGGAGTACTATAATCATGTTTCAAGCCTATTTCACGATGTTTTTAATAAAAAACTCTGCCTCAGGATAGCTCATGATGAACTAGTCATGTATGCACATTCCAAAAGAGTGCTTGAGCAATTCGAAAATGCAGGCATAACAGTTGGTAAAAAAGCCAAAACTGTTTTTATTCCAAAGATTATACTGAATGATGAAGTCTATTCTAGAGCATTTCTCAGAGGCTTGGCAGATACTGATTTCTCTATGACTTTTAAGAAAGCAGGAAGAAAATTTCATAGCTACCCTAAAATTGTTGCAGAATTAGCATCTCGACAAATTATTGAAGATATTAAAATTATTTTACAAAGAATTGGAATTAATTATTTAGAATATTTTATTGATAGACAAACAAATTTTGGCCATAAACAAACATATCGTATAGAGATTCTTGGGAAAAAGAATCTTCAAGTTTGGATGAATTTAGTAGGGTTCAAAAATCCAAAGCATCTAACTAAAATAAAGGTATGGGAAAAATGTGGCTATTGCCCACCATTTACTACAATTTTAGAAAGAAAGAAAATTTTAGAGGGAAAGTTGCCCGTCCCTCAAATCCCCACTGCCGGATTTGAATTCGCCAATTATTAAGTAATTTCCAGCGACCCTCCGGGATCCGCTAACCTGTTTGTCATTCCTAGATAACTCATAAGGTCAAACAGTGGCTTGCCTACAGCCGAATGCTCTACCGCTGAGCTAAGTGGGGCCAGTAAGAAAATTACCTTAAAGATATTTAAATATATTGTTTTCAAATAGTAATTCTTGTATTTAATTAGAAAGTTCCTTCATTACCAATTATTTTTCAATAGGCTTTGCACATAAACTAAATCCTACACAAATACTCATCATCTTGCACAAAAAGTTGATTATAACTTTTTTAAGAGCTTTCTAGCAGTTTTACATATAGGGCAAGGCTCTTTTTTATGAAGTTTTTGATGTTTTTTCTTTTCTTTAAAAACTAACAAGTATTCTTCTAAAAATGCTTTCAAATCATCAATATCATCTTTTGTTAATCTTATTTTTAAGTCCTTCATTATCCTTATAGGTATCCTTTACTGAGCTTTTTAATACTTATTATTAATTGCAAATAAACTCACTAAACCTTAGAGGAAACCACTAATTTGCCTAATTGTGAAGGTCTAATATAAGTACTGTAAGAAGCACCCCACTTGGCTTTCTCTTTTACAATGTCTTTAAATGAATCATTAAGTATTACTAACGGAACATCCGGAGATTCTCCAGAATTTATTCCCTTGGTAAAGAAGACTGCCAAGTTCTTCGATATGCAAGAAGTTTCTGCTGACAAGGCTTACTCTGCTAGGGAAAACCTAAGGGCTGTGGCAAGATTGGGCGCAATTCCTTTCATTCCTTTTAAAAGCAATTCAACTATGCATCCAAAAGGTTATCAAATTTGGAAGACAATGTGGCTCTTCTTCTACCAAAACCAGGAAGAATTTATGAAGCACTATCATAAAAGATCAAATGCCGAAACACTCTTTAGTATGATCAAAAGGAAATTTGGTAATCACCTAAGAACCAAGAAAGATAGAAGCCAAGTAAATGAAATCTTAATGAAATGCCTCTGCCATAATTTATCTGTTCTAGTCCATGAAAGCTTTGAGCTAGGCATAGAGATTGATTTTAAAAAAAAAGAGGTCTAGTTATTATGCAAAGCCTTTTCAATAAAAACCTTTAAATACTAAAAATATAGAATTCTATTTAATGGCAATTTTAATACAGTATCTATTAATTGTCTTAGCAGGATTTATAACATCTACATTATTATTAAAATTCTTTGTAATTCCAGTTTTTGATTTTTACGAACACACTAATTTTATGATTTGGGTCTTTCTAATAGCTTTTTTTGCAGTTTTCTTTATGCCAAAAACAGTTTTTATAGGTTATGATATTCCTCAACAAAGTTGTAGTTGTCTTGGTTTTAAAAACATTGAAGAAACAGGATTCCAAAAAGAAATTAAATGTTCTGGATTTATTCATTCTTGTATAGACATATCTACATTCAGAAGCAAAGCAGCAGACTCAGAAGACCTTTGTAATTTAAAATACAAAGAATTTTTTAACTCTAAAGATTCTTGTTTTCAATCAGTATCTCAATATTTAGTTCAATCAAATCCTAAAACAAATGAAAACAAAGCAACTTCTTTATGTAATAAAATCATAGATGATAAAAAACAAAAAGAATGCCTTAGTTTAATACAACAAGTAATTAATGGAAATGCTATATTTTAGTGAAATAATCTTACAGGATTACTTCTTATTATAATGTTTCTAAATCCAGTCCTATATCTAACTAAAGTTCTTGGCATATTTAATTGTCCAATTACATTTAATTTATAAGAAGCATTATAAGAAAATATCCTTTCATCTTTCTTAGTTAACTCAAGTATATCCCAAACTAGTCTAGTTCCACCCTCTCCTTTAATTATCTTAGGATGAGCAGTTCCAAAAGCGTCTGGTGAATTTATTACAGCAGGCAATTTATCCATAACCTTAACATTTCTTATTGTTTTAAGTCCTTTATTTTTGATATTAATAAGTATCTTCATTCTTGTAACTCCATTTTTATCAGTTACAATATTCATTACTTTTTTATTTACACTTAAGTCAGTTTTACTAAAGTAATAAATTACAAAAGCTAAAATTGTTAATATAACTAAAATTAAACTAGCTAATCTATAGTCTGTTTCAATAATTATTGTTTTTACTTCACCAGGCTCTAATTTAAATTGCCAACTATATAAATATCCATTTTCACTACTTGTTATTTTTGTAGGTTTTGGTTGACTATCTGTAAATAATCTTTGAAATAAACTTAATTCTTTGCTATAAAATTCAAAACTATCTGTATTTCCTTTATTTTCCTTAACTACTTCTATTCTTTTAAATAACACACTTGACTTAGGACTAACAGTTTCCTTTAAATCAGGATAACTTCCAATATTAAATTCACTTTTCTCTTGCTTAACAACCTTGTTATTATATTCTATTATAATATCTAAAGGATATTTTCCTTCTTCAACTATTGATGCAAAATCTACAGGAAAATCAATTGTCCTAGTCTCAAAAGGTTCTAGGTCTACAATTTCTTGCTTATCAAAAAATGCTGATTTAATTCCTATTTTTAATGATTTAAAATCAAAATTATGCTGATTTATAATTCTTAATTTAATTATATTTGATTTTCTAGGATCAACAGGTCCTGGTAATATTAATTCAGTTTTTAAAACATCTTCATAATTAACTAAGTTCAACCTTAATAATTTCTCTTCTCTAAATGATTTATCATCACTTGTTATAACAACAGTTATTAAATTTGGTTTTTCCTCAGCTTGTGGGATAAATACTAAATTAACAGCCTTTGTTGATGTAGAAGGCACTTTAACTTCTTCATTTTCAATTTTCCAATAAATATCTAAATATGTAAATTTAAATGTAATATCATTATTTTCATTATTTGTTATTTTAACATTAAAAATAGCATTTTGAGCAGGCAGAACTTTATCTTGAACTGGCGCTATCTCAACCCCTATATTAGCAGCCTTAACAATACTTAGAGTAAATAATATTATTAAAAACAAAATTATCCCTTTTTTTAATATTATCATAAATTAACCATTTAATTCCCATTTATAAAATTTTTGATATTGCAGTTTAATAAATGGGGCTACCAGGATTTGAACCTGGGTCTGACCCACCCCAAGGGCCAATACTAGACCAAGCTATACTATAGCTTTATGCTAAAACATTAAATTTAGTCCCATACTTAGCATAACTTGTAAGTATTAATGTAACAAAGATAAATTTAAATATTTGCTATTTTTAAAAATCAGTCTTTTAAAATAATTGGAGGAATAATAATGTCTAATAAATACAAGCCAATAGTAAGCCAAGAACCTATAGAAATATACTCAGATTCTTCTGGCATATATACACTAAATTTAGTTAGTAATAAATCCATTAATAGAACAAGTCTTAATTTTATAGCTAGAAAAAAAGGTGAATATGAAACACATTATAATTTAGTAGAAGACGTTATTAAAGGCTGCTTTGGTAGAATGCCTACTCCAAAAACAAACACAAGAGTAACGTTAACTCCATATGGAACATTATTACTTCATGAATCAAGTGATGGAAAAGAGCTATCATTTAATGGTAGAGAACTTACATATAGAGTGCAAAGAAAAGGTTCGCTAGTAATCCCAGTTATGGAAGTTCATTCTCAAGTTGAAGCTTATAAAAAGGCAAGAAGAAGTGTTAGAGATTTAAGATTAGCAAAGGAAAGACAAAGATTATTTTTGTTATTTGGGCAAAATTTAGAAGACGCATTAGAAGATGAGCAGGAATTTTCTGTAGTTTCAGAAGATTTTGTACTAGATAAATAGAACAATAATAACAAATTAATTCAAAATCTCTGTAACATGATTTCTTTTATTTAATTTTATTACATGCTGCACAAAACTCTCTATTTTTGACTCATGACTTACTATTATAACTTGTCTTAACTTTAGTTCTTCTAATACATTTCTCATTCTATCTATTTGATCTTCACTAAACCCATCAGTAGGCTCATCTAATATTATAATATCTTTAGTATTTAAATTACCCATAACATGGTTTATTACCTGATTTAAACTTAATCTATACGCTAAAGAAGCAGCAGTTTTTTCCCCCCCACTTAAACACTCAAAATCAATTTTAAATCCATCTTGTTCAATTAATGGAGTAAATTCTTCATCTAATTTAACATTTAGATTTTCAGTGTCAACTAAAGTATTAAACCATTTTTCAAATAAATTACTAAAATCATGATGTACTTTTAGCATAATACTTCTTTCCACACTTCCCATAATAGAAATAAAATCATTATCAATCCAAGATTGTAATGTCATTATTTTATTTTTTCTAATAACTAATTTTATTTTTTTATCATATTCCATATCTAAAATTTTAAGTCTGTTTTGAAATTGCTTTAATTGAGCATCTAATCCGCCTTTATTAGCAGCTAAATTCTTTATTTTATCTTGTAAAATCTCCATATCTTTAGAAAATTTACTGTATTTTTCATCAATTTCATCAAATTTAGAAATCTCATCTTTTAATTTCTTAATTTCAATATTAAACTTTCCAACGTCTTCTTTTAATTTCTTAATTTCATCTTCTATTTTTCCTATATTATTTTCTTTCTCAATTAAATTTTTCTTTTTAATTTTAATAATCTCAATATCTCTTAACTTATCCTTTAAATTCTCTAGTTCATCTCTAAATTTACCTAAGTTCTTCTTAGCATCTTCAATATTTTCTTCAAAATTTTTAATTTCGTAATCACATTCTTTAATTGTAGATTCTTCCGTACTTACAATATTATTTTTATGCTCTTTTCCAACATCTTGTTTACATATAGGACAAAAATCTAATTTCTTAATACCATCAATTAACTTATTAGAATTATTTCTTTTAATATTAAACTCATTAAGCTTATAATTCAAATTGCCCAAAGTATCATCTAAAAACTTAATATTTTTTTGCTTCTGTTCAATTAAAGTATTAATATCTTTTTCAGTTATGCCATCAACATCAACTAATTCTTTTTTTAAATTACTAATATCTTCTTTAAGATCTTCAAGATTACTTTTTTTATTATTGAAATCATTAATACAATCATTTATTTTTAATTCAATAAAATTAAACTTAGATTTTAACTCAAATAATAACTTTCTTTTTTTCTCAAGTTCATCAAATTTATTTTTTATAATATTTATTTCTAAATCAAATATTTTCTTTTCCAAATCAACTTTATTTATATTCTCTTGAGTTTTCTTAATTTCTTCTCCTAAATTTTGTTTTTCCTTTTCAATATCATTTAAATCATTAGTTCTTAATTCCAATTCTTTAATGATTTCTTTAAGTTTACTTAGAAAAATCTTAGAATTTTCCTTAATTCTTTTATATTTATCAATCCCAAAAACTTTTCTTAATATATCTAGTCTAACTTCATTTTCAGCATATAAAATATGCTTCATTTCCTCTTGTGGAGTATAAACAGTATAATGATAAACTAATGGCTTTGCCTTAGTAAGTAAATCCATAGGATAATTTAATAATTCTAGGACAATCTGTTTTAATTCTAAAGCACTTGCTTCTTTTTTCTTTCCATCAACTATAATATAACCTGAATCTTGCGCAATAGATCCTCTAGCTCTTTTTAAATTCCTTCTTATAGTAACTTCTTTGTCTAAAACATTAAAAGTTAACTCAGCAAATCCATTATTTTTACCATTTCTTAATAACATACTTCCACTTAAATCACCTCTTCTTAATCCAAATAAAACAAAATCAATAGCTAATAAAATAGAACTTTTTCCACTCCCTATATCTCCACTTAATAAAACAGAACCTTCTGGAAATTCAATCTCATGATTAATATAACTTCTTATATTTTCCAGTTTAATTTTTTTAATCAACATCTTTTAAGTCTAATGATTTTAAACAATTCATATTAATTTTATTTTCAAAATCTGAATTAGTCTCTCCTTCACTTTTTTCTAAAGCTAATTCATGCATCAAATTATTTACTAATTTATTTATATCCCCAAAATCATTAAATTTAGTATTCTTAGAATATTCATTAATTATATTTTCCTCAATTTTATCAACATCAGAACTTTCACTTGTATATTTTTCAATTTCTTTTGTACTTAATTTATTAATATTTTTAAGAACAACATAAGCCTCAATTAATTTATTACTAATTTCCTTAAAATCAATATCACTTATTTTTCCACTTTTTAAAATTCCATGAATCTTTAAAGTTACAACTTTATCTCTAACATCTTTATTTAAAGTTTTTAATATTTTATTTTGAGCATCCTCAGGACTTAAATCCTCAACATTAATATTAAAACTCTCAAATTCTTTTATAATAATGGGTTTATAATTAACATCAACATCATCATCTTTAATTTCTACCATTAAAAATCCACCATGTTTAAATTTCTCAAGTTCGCTAAAATTATTTGGAAAAGTAGCTCCCGGATAAGCTAAAGTCCCATAACCATCAATTTTCTTGGTAAGAATAAAATGAGGATGCCCCCCAGCATAATAATTAAAATTTCTAGGTAATGAACTTAAAGGCTCAGAATCAACCATTTCTAAGAAATCAGGTTTTAATTCACTAATTAAGCTATGAAACATAAATATCTTAAAACCTTTTTCTTTCTCTAAATTTGATTTGTCTAATTTTTTATACTGTTCTTTTTCTAATCCAGCTCTTCTTCCATAAATTCCAGTAATTTTAATATTAGTTTTATCTACTGTAAAATCTAAATATAATTTATCATCTACTTCTTTAACTTTCATAACATTAATACATAATCCAGAATTTTCTAATACATCTATCATTGTCTTATTAGAAGGGCTAAAATCATGACTTCCTGGAATTAAATAAACTTCTATATCATGCCTTTTTAGTTTCTCAAGCTCAGAAGCTACTTCTTTAATTAAGTCTATAGGTGGCAAAGAAGTATTAAATAAATCTCCTGAAATTAAAACAAACGCTACATTTTCATTAATAGAAATTTCAATAGCCTTCTTAAAAGTTAGGAGATTTAATTCTCTTAATTTCTGTTCTCTCCATCCCCCTATGTGAACATCACTTAAGTGTGCAAATTTCATTTTCAGAATTTATATAATAAACTACTTAAGAAAATATTTAAGCTTTCTGTTAATTCAAAATATAGACTAAACTATTTTTCAGGCTCTATAATTATTTTATTACCTACTTTAGTTATTCCTATTTCTGTTTTATCATCTAATTTAAGCTGTTTTTCTAAATCAGTTGGTATTCTAAACACTAAACCACCACCACTTTTAGATAAGTGTCTATAAAGTTTCATAGGCTCAGGCCATACACCTAACTTTCTTGCAGTAGTAATAGTTTTTTGAGTTTCTTCTTCATAAGGAAATTCTTCCTTACATTTATTACATCTTTCTCCCTTAACTACAAAAACATATCCTTCTATGTCAAGCACTATATCTTCAACTTTTTCCAAATTTCCTTTTTCACACACAAGACATTTTCTCATTTTCCTTCTGCTCCAGTTATAATAAAAATTTCTTTATAATCTTCATCTTTAATAAAAATTAATTTTCTGCTTTTACTCTTATATCTAAAATAAGCTTCATACTTATTCTTTCCAACCTTTTCTAACTTATAAGAGTTCTCTAATATATGTCTCAAGGAATAGATATCGTAGTCCCATTTTCTCATCCACGTCAAAATAAAATGTTTGCTTGGTTTAATTTTGTAATCGCTATAATCCATATCATTTTCACTATTTTTTGTAGTGTTTTTGTTATATATAAACTTTTCTACTATTAAGAATAATCTCTAATCTATCTCTAATTTTTGTCTATTTTCCATTATATGTATTTTCTTCATATCAAAATTAATATCTTTAGCTAAAATACTCATTTTAGTAAACTTACTAGGATCTCCATGCCCAGGAATTATATGTTCTGGCTTTAAAATAGATATTAATTCTTCTATATCTTTCCTAGCTCCATGTCCACTTTGATGAATATCTAAGAAAACATTGACACTTTTTCTATCTAAAGCCTTTTCTAATGTTAGTCTATTTTTAAAATTATTAGGAACAGGAATAGTTTTACATGAAAATATAACACTATCATTATTATCTAATTTTAATGGCATTTCACCATTTGCCATAGAAACTAAAATACTTCCAGGTTCTCCTTGATTTCCAGTTGTAACAATTAAATATTTGTCTTTATTTTTCTCTACTTCTTTTAATTTCTTCTTTACATCTTTTCTATATTTTATAATCTCTGAATTTTGAGAAAAATTAACAATTCCAACATCTTCAGCAGCCCTAGTATATTTCTCCATACTTCTTCCAAGAAATAATACTTCTCTATTCATTTTCATTCCAAATTCTAAAAAGCTTTTAAGCCTAGCTATATTACTAGCAAAAGTAGTACCTACTAAAACTCCTTGAGTTGCATTTTCAAAAATAACTTCTTTTAACATTTGTCTAGCTAACATCTCACTTGGAGTCTTAGTATTATTATTACTATACAAACAATCAATTATAGCTAACTTTACATTATCTTTTCCTATTTCTTTTAATCTATTATAATCAGTTTTTTTCCCTATAACAGGAGTTTCATCTAACTTAAAATCATTACAATACATTATACTTCCATATTTTGTATGAACAGCAGTTATAGTACTTTCTGGAGTAGAATGAGTAGCATTAACAAATTCTATGCTTATATCTTTAGAAACTTCCATTTTCTTTCCCGGATTTAAGTTTATAATTTCATTTTTTAATTCTATACCTTCATCTCTAGCCAAAATCTTAATAATTGCATTAGTAAAAGTAGTTCCTATAATTTTAGCATTATAATTTTTCTCCATATAAGGTAAGGCAGCCGAATGATCAAGATGTGCGTGTCCTACAATAATAGCTTTAACTTTATCTCTCCAGCTTCTTATAAACTCATCATTTGGAATAACTCCTAGTTCTATTAAATTTTCCCTTGTTATATTTTTCCTAGAATTTCTTTCCTCAAAATCTAATAGTTTAGGCAAATAAAAGCCCATATCTAAAATAATAACTTCATCATCAATCTTAATAGCAGTCATATTTTTTCCAACTTCACTATATCCCCCAACACATGCAACTTTAATCATATTTCATTAAAAACTAAAGAATCTCCTATTTTTACATGTTTTGTAGAACTACTTGGAAATTCTACTACATATTTTGCTGGATCTCTAGGGCTAAGCCAAGGAGTAAAAGGGACTACATTTCTTTTTATATCAACAACTTTCTTTTCTAAATTAACCCATATAACATCTATTGGAAAGAAAACAAAAATCATATGTATCGTAGTGTTTAAAATTCCTTCTTCATCAGCTTCTAAAATAATAGCTTTTCCTTTCTTTAAAGGCATGGTAAACATTAAACCTCTTGCCTTAAAAAAGAAATTCTTATACCACTTTGCTTTATCAGCTAAAATTATGTTATCTTTAATGATTTCAAAAAATTTCATTTCTTATGCTATAAAATTTTTGTTTAAAAGCTTTATTGTTTCAAAAAAATTAGGTTTAAAAACCAAAAAGCTTAAATAGTTTGATTATATCAATATAATCATGTTAGAAGTAAAGGCAAAAATTAGGGAATGGGGCAGATCTCTAGGAATAGTTCTACCCAAAGAAGAAATTAAAAAAGAAGGGCTTAAGAAAGATGACACAGTAACTGTACTTATTGCTAAGAAAAAAAATGTCTTAAGAGACACTTTCGGTATAATAAAACTTAAACGTTCCACTGATGAAATATTAAAAGAATCAGATAGAGAATCTTGGGATGAATAACGAAACTTTTTTCTTTGACACATATGCATTCTTTGAGATAATTAGAGGCAACCCAAAATATAAGGATTATATAAGTTCAAATATAATAACTACAATTTTTAATATAGCAGAACTTAATTATAATCTAAAAAAGGAGAGAAACAAAGAAATTGTAAATGAAATTACTAGAAAATACCATCAATTTGTTGTTGAAATTACTTTAGAGGATATTCAAGTAGCAATGGATTTAAAAATAAACAATAAAAATTTTTCAATTCCAGATGCCATTGGTTACACTGTTGCCAAAAAATATAATGTAAAATTTCTAACTGGTGATGAAGGCTTTAAAAATATGCCTTCTGTTGAATTTGTTAAATAAAATTAATTCTAGATCTAGAAATTATAAATGTTTGGCAAATTCTTCTTCATTTATCTTTGCTAATTTAAGAACTGATTTTAATGTGCCAATTTTAATTTCTTTATGCATAGGTACAACAGTACCTATCTTTCCTTCTAAAGTTTCTTTAGATAATCTAACATGGCTACCTGTTCTACCACTAATCTGAAACCCAAATTTATTACAAAGAATTTTAACAGTTTTAAGCCCTGACGCTTTTCTTAGCTGTGGCATGAACATTAACCTCAAATAAAGTCATTATTGGTTTATCTGATTTTTTTAATGGAAATTCTTCTAAATATAGTTCAGTTGCTTCTTTTAAATTACTTAGTGCTTCTTCTATAGATTTACCTTGACTAGCTGTCCCTACTTCAGGACATTCTGCCACATACATATCTTCTTCTTTATGTAAAACAGCACTATAAATTTCCATATATTTAAGAAGTCTATAAAGTTTATATACTTATCTACTATCAATATTTTCTTAGATATATTCTTTGTTGAATTTGTTAAATAAAATTAAAAAAGAAGAAATTAAGTCTCTATCAATTGCATAATAAATTACAATCTTTTGCAGGGGACTATTAACCTCAACAGTTCATTTTTTGTTCACTATTAATGAACAAAAGTATGCATTAGTAATGAAAACATTTATAAATATTGGCTTCTTATGACTTTTTATGATACTTAAAGAAACATTAAGGAATATAATTAAAACACAAAGAGATAGTTTAGACTTAGAAGAATTAAGCGTAGATAGAGAAGCACTCAAACAAATAGAAGTAAAGATTCCATTTGCATTGGTTCTATCAGGTATAAGAAGATGTGGCAAGAGCACATTATTAAAGCAAATTATGAAAAAAGTTAAAGGTTTTTATTATTTTAATTTTGAAGACCCCAGAGTAGTTAACGTTGAGGTTGAGGATTTCCAAAAACTTGATGAGATATTTAGGGAAGAATATGGGAATAAAGATTACTATTTTTTTGATGAAATACAAAATATTCAAAAATGGGAACTTTTTGTTAGAACCTTACTCGATAAGAAAAAATATGTCATTATAACCGGTTCAAATGCTTCCTTATTGAGCAAAGAACTAGGAACAAGACTTACTGGAAGACATCTAAGATATGAGCTTTTTCCATTTTCTTACAATGAATTTTTATTAATGGTTAATAAAAAACCGAATATAAATTCTTTTGAGAAATATTTTGCAGATGGAGGGTTTCCAGAGTATCTTAAGTTGAAAAAAGCGGCGATATTGCAAGAACTATTTAATGATATTCTTATAAGAGATATAGCAGTTCGGCATAAGCTTAGAAGTCTAAAGTCATTAAGAGAAATGGCTTTATATTTATTAACCAATGTCGGAAAGGAATTTTCTTATAATAATCTAAAAAAAATGTTTAATTTAGGCTCAACAAACAGTGCCATAGCATTTGTTTCATATCTAGAAGATAGTTACTTGCTTTTTACAGTTCCTAAATTTGATTATTCATTGAAGAAACAACTTGTTAATCAAAAAAAGATATATTCAATTGATAATGGTTTAACAAATATTAACTCCTCTTCTTTTTCCCAAGATAAAGGAAAAATGCTTGAAAACATGGTTTTTATAAATTTAAGAAAGATGTATACGGACATCTTTTACTTTCAAGAAAAAGGAGAATGTGATTTTGTAGTGAAAGAAGGGACAAAAATTAGTAGAGCAATTCAGGTGTGTTATGATTTAAATGAAGATAATAAAGAACGAGAAATAAATGGATTACTTGAAGCATTGGAAATGTTTGACTTAAAAGAAGGTACAATTTTAACTTACAATCAAGAAGACAAATTAAAATCTAAAAATAGAAATATAAAAGTTTTGCCAATTTGGAGGTGGCTATCTCAAAATGGACTTTAATATTTTCAAATTAGAATACTATTGGTATGAAGGAGAACATGAAGAAACTCTTTTAGGTAAAAATATAGAAAGAGTAAAATTTGAAAAGGACCTAGTTGAAGCAAAAAATTTTGCTAAGAGCCTAATTGGAAAAGAACATAAGGAAAATGATTATTTAGGAAAGGGTTACTCTGTTGAATGCTTGCCAGAGTATTATAAGCAAATTATTTGGTTTTTAATAGAAAAGAAAGGATATACTGAATGTTATTTTGATGAAGATACTAGTTATAGTATAGATGATTTGACTAACGGAAAGGAAATTCAGATAAAAAAATATGAAAAGAAAATTAAAATATCTGAATTATGACCCAATTGCTTATATGGGATTTCCTTATAGTCGACAAATTTCTCAATTTTAGTGTAGGAACATTAACTAAAGGTTCAACATCTCATTAATGTATTTAATTCTACAAAGTAATAAAAAAGTAACCATAAAAGTAGATTATAGAGATTCAAATTAAAAAATAAGAAATTAAGTTATCATAATTTAATTATTTTATACCAAAAGGCTCTTCTTTAAAGTTTCAAACTTCTTTCTAACTCTTTCAATATTTTCTTTAGAAATATTGTCTACAATTGAATCTACCTTTAAGCAAAAGTCAGGAGCAGCTTTTGCTCTCATTAGAATTTCTTCTTTGCCAAAATCCTTATCATAATATAAAGCACCAACTCTTAATTCCTTTGATTTCTTAAGTTCTTTGTAAATATCTTCGCTTATTATTCCTTCATCTGCAAATAAAGATTTCAATCCAAACAAAGTGCAATCATGAATTTCTGATTTTATTCCTACTTTCATAAAAAGAGCATAAATAATAAAATATTTTGCATAATAGGAAGCATCAAGAATCCAGTCATATTCTTGTTTTTCTTTAGCAGAGTCAAGTATGTTAAGTGCAGACCTTGATTTTCTTCTATATACTCTAACAAGTGTTTCATTAGGATTAACAAGATTCAATCCACCAGCTTTCTTATAGCAGAATGAAAAATCACCTTTCTTTTTTCTCATAATAATATCTCCATAATTCATTTATTAAAATATCATGATTATATAAAATTATGTGATTTTTAATTATTTCTTTAATCAAAGAATTTTGTTTAGATAGTTGTTCTTTAAATTGTTTTAAAGTCATTGAAACCAAATGTACTTCTTTCCCATAAACTTTGCCAAATTCTTTTATAATTTCTTTTTTACTATCATTTATTTCTCCCATGTATAATAAATCAACATCACTCTCTTCTGAGTTAGTTCCTGAGGCATAACTTCCAAATAGAATCAAACAACCATTTAAGTTAATATTAATAAATTCATTATAAATTTTTTTAATAAAAAGCACCTTATTTAAGAATTCTAAAGATCTCTTCTTTTCACTTAAAGACAAAAACTCTTTTACTTGATTATTATCAAAATTAAGTGAGTAAACCTTGCTTTTTCCAACTTGTTTAGCTAGAAGAATTTTATCTTCCTCAAAACTTTTTAAATGAGGCAAAAGACTAACATGACTTTTTCCTACTAATTTACCCATCTCTCTTATGTGAAATTGATTAAGGTAGTTGTTCCTGTACAAACTAATTATCTCTAATTTTATGTTATTAATATTTTCTACCATATGGTAATTTAATTTACCAATATTTATAAATCTTTCTGTATATGTACTTTTAATTAAACACTCATTAAATTAAAAAGTTTGTTTTTAAAAATTCAAAGAAAAAAAGAAACAAACTTACTTGAATTATGTTAGATCAAGAACAGCTTAATTAAAAATCCACTAAGTTAATTTTTGTATGTCTGTAGTTGTGAATACTTTAATCTTA
>JAGVZF010000048.1 GCA_018302785.1 Candidatus Woesearchaeota archaeon
GATACTTTTATCTTTTAAAACTACTTGAATAGGTAAGTTTTCTGCTTTGTTAATTAAATTTATTTCTTGTACTTCAATTTCAAAATTTTTAATTGTTACCTCTTCACTTTTTACATTTGCATCTTTCACTTTACCTTTAATTTCTATAACACTTTCTAAAGTTAAAGGACTAAAGTTATCCCATGCTTTAGAATCTTTTTTTATTGCACATTGTATAACTCCAGAAAAATCTCTTAATATAATAAATTTAATGTTTGCTAAGTCTCTTAATTCATGAACCCAACCATATAAAATTAGTTCTCCTTTTGAATTCTTAACTTCATTAATTAGAGTTCTTTTTTGCATAAACTTAAGAAGTAAATTGTTTTTTAAAGGTTTCTAAATACCTTTAGAAAGATTTTTATAGTTAAAAAATTATTTAGAATAATATGAAATCAATACCTAATGATGACAGAATAGGATTTAGAGGAGAAGCATTTGATTATGCTTTAACTTTCTTAGTAATTATGTATGTAATCGGTTTCTTTATTTTGTAAATGTTACTCGCAAGGAATGGTCTTGTAGAAGACATAGTTACGGAAATAAGTGACTCTGTTGAATGGTCTTGTAGAAGACATAGTTACGGAAATAAGTGACTCTGTTCCAGATTGGATTGAAATTTCAGAAAGATTGAGACAATTTAATTTCGAGCAACCACTGGAAAGAGGAGTACTTGGAGGGCTTGTTGGTGAACTTAACTTTAGAATTTGCCTAGAAACAATTGCTAAAAAATATCAAAGTAGAATTGTGCTAGATCCTATTAGTGAGGGGTCTTCTTCTGAAAATTATTCTTTTGACTTCAAGGATGGTAAACTTGTTGTGCATCATAAAGGTAATGGTCACAGGGTAACTGAGGTTGATGAGTTAATTTTAGCAGATAACTTACCAGTTTTATGTGAAGTTAAAACAGGGAGTTACAAAAATGGCGCTGGGAAAAAGAAAGATGAATCCTCTAGAGGAAGTATAAATGCACTTAGATTAGAAAGAATCAATTATGTAACAGAACCTTTAAGAGAGTATTTTAGGAGAGAATGTGGTTACATTGTTATCCTCCCTAAAGATCAAGTAAATCCAATGTCAATTATTCAAAAAGAATTCATTGAAAGAAATGGATTTATGGCTACTTTAAATTTTAGTAGAAGGGAGTATAAATATGTCATTCTAAGCAATTTATCAAGATATTTCAAAATTTCTACAAGACATTAAATTGTTATGGCTAATTGCATTTGCTAGCAAACCTTCTTGATAATATCCTATTTTTTAAGATGTAATTATGACGATAGAATTGGATTTAGAGGAGAAGCATTTGATTATGCTTTAACTTTTTTAGTAATTATGTATGTTGTTAGACTTTTTCTTTATAAATTGCATAGGCCTTTGACATAGAGTATAGATAAATTTATAAATTCATAAATCCGAGGAAAAATAAAAAGGGGTTAATATGAATAAATCTTTTGCATGGATTATTTTGTTTTTAACAATCATAAGTACAGCACATGCTGCCACATATTATGTTTCTTCTTCTACTGGTAATGATAATAATGCTGGAACTCAAGCATTACCATGGCAGACTTTAAATAAAGTGAATGGTAGAGCTTTTAGCCCTGGAGATATTATCTTATTTAAGAAAGGAGATACTTGGAATGGAGAATTGCGTCCTAGTACTGCTGGAACCGCTGCTAACTATATATCTTATGGAGCTTATTCTACTGGGATTAATCCTACGATTCATGCTACTAGTAATTATGCTTTAAATGGGAATAAGAATTATATTAGATATAGTGATCTTATATTAGAAAATGCTATTACAGCTGGATTTGTTACTTATTCTAATAATCAAGAATTAAATAACATAATAAGTAGAAATAATGCTCAAAATGGATTTCTAGTAAGAGGAAATAATAACGTGTTTAATAATGACAGAGCTGAAAATAATCAACAGTATGGATTCTTAGGAGATGATAATGGAGGAACTCCTAGTTCTTATCATACTTTGAATAATTTCACAGCTTCTTATAATAAAGGAGAAGGTATTCAATTTAGAATAGCTAATAATATCATTATTAATAATGGAGAATCATCTTATAATGGAGAATATCCTATTAGGGAAGGGAATGGAATAAGTTTTACTATTGTAAATACAGCTACTATTACTAACTTCCATAGCCACCATAATTGGGGGAATGGATTATTGATGATAGACGGTTCTTCTAATATTGATGTAATTGGAGGGGAGTTTAATCATAATATTAGGGGGTTTATAGACTATCCTGCTTCTTGTATTAGAATAGATACAAATACTGCTAATTCTAAAGTAATGTATGTTAAATCTCATTTTTATAATAATGTTGGAAGTGATAGTGGTGGATTAGCAATAAGAAGTTCTGTTCCTGTTACTGTTAAAAATAACATTTTCTTTTCTAATAATAAAGGAATGTTCTTTGATCAAGGTGGGAATATATTAACACATACTATTGACTATAATTTGTATTTTGGGAATACTATAGATATTAGATATGGAGGTACTAGTTATAGTGCTACTCAAGTACAAAATGGGCAGTATTATGCTGCTACAGGATATGAACCACATGGAATTGGGTTAAATCCATTATTTGTAAATCCAACTACTTTTGATTTTCATTTACAACAAACAAGTCCTGCCAAAGATAAAGGTACTAATGTTGGATTAACTAGAGATTATGATGGGACTGCTGTACCACAAGGAAGTGCTGTTGATGTGGGAGCTTATGAGTTTACACAAGTAGGTCCTCCTCAGCAGTGTAGTGATGGCACTTTATATGGGCAATGTAGTGTGAATATCCCGTTATATTGTAGTAATGGTCAGCTAATAAATAACTGCCAACAGTGTGGATGCCCACAAGGACAAACATGTCAGGCTAATGGGAGCTGTTTACCTCAACAAAATCAACCACCAATAGCTACAATTACTCAACCAACACAAACATCATTTACAGTAAATACATCAATAAATTATGCAGGGACTGGGAGTGATCCTGAACAAGGCAACTTACCAGGAAGTAGTTTGTGCTGGAGTTATGATATTACTGGAGATCAACAATCATTTATTAATTTAGGATGTAGATCAAGTGGTACTTTTACACCTACTGTAATTATTAATAATCAATCTACTCAGTATATATTAAAATTAGTAGCAACAGATAATCAAGGATTAAGTGGAAATGCAACAAAGACATTAACTATTAATCCTGTTGTTCAGCAAACTTGTACAGATTCTGATAGTGGAAGGAATTATGGACAATTAGGAACAACTTCTAATGGAACCTTAAGCAGAACAGACCAATGTAAAAATAGAAATACTATTAGAGAATATTATTGTTCTGGGAATGATGTTGTACGAAGTACTGTAGATTGTAGATCTGTAGAGTATAATAGGTGTAGTAATGGTGTATGCGTTAGAAGTACGAGTTTTACATCACAATCTAAATTTTGGAGTTTTTTTAGTAGATTTAATAGAAGTCCAGATACTACAACTGAAAGTCAACCAGGTGGGGATAATATATTTATTTGGATAATTATTGGTTTTATTTTTATATGTGGATTAATTTATTTAGAAAGAATTGTAAAAAATACTAAGAGAAAAAATAAGAAGGGATGATTTGAGTTTATTTTCTTGTTGCAATTTCAATAACATCTAAGTTATTAAGTTTATGTTCTTTTCCTATTACAATTCTTTTTTTAACATCAAAAGCTTTAATGAAATTATTTCCAATATCTGTGTGAATCTTAAATGCAAAATCTAATGCAGTTGATCCACTAGGTAAAAGTAAACAATCAGGAAGTGTTCTTCCATCTTTATCTTTTAAATTATGCATACCACCTGGAAATACTGCAATATACTCTAATAAGTCAAATATGGCCGAATCTAGTAAATCTTGGACCCCGGTATTGCCATATTTTTCAAGCACTTCTTTTTTAATGAACTTAAGTGCATTAATTTGTTTTTCATTTAAATTATTTGATATTATTTCAAAGGTATTACTTCCGGGTATGTATTTAATAAACTCTTTTTTTAAGGATTCTCTTAATGCTAATTCAGAATCTGCCGAACATGGAATTATTTTGTAATTGGGAAAATCTTTTTTTACTTTTTCTAAGTTTTTTTCAGAACCTTCAATGTCTATTTTATTTGCTGCTATTATAGTGGGTTTACTTTTATGTCTTAATTCTGTTGCCAGATTCATCAAATCTTTATCTGTCCATCCTTCTGAATTGTCAATATTTAATTTTAGATTTTTTATTGAGTCTTCTACATGCTGTTCTGTTACTTTTAATCCTGAAAGCTGTTTATGTAATGCTTTTATTATTGAGGCTTTCTCTTGTTTAACTTGTCTAGCAAATTTATCCCATCCTTTTTTTAAGATTTGATAGTACCACATATTTAATTCAAAATCTAAGAATTCTATATCTTTTCCCGGATCGTGAGTTAATGCAGGAACAGATTCACCTTTTGCATTTGTACTGCCAGATATATCTATTACATGAATAAGAACATCAGCCTCACGAATATCGTTTAAGAAGTCTAGGCCCATTCCAGCCCCGGTGTGGCTTCCTTCAATCAAACCAGGAACGTCCATTAATTTTATTGGAACAAATCTTTTGTGGCTTAAGCAAAATCCAAATCTAGGATTACACTGAACATTGAAGAAAGAATCTACGCATTCAACTTTTACATATGCCACTCCTTCTTGACTCTTTAAAGTTGTGAAGGGATAACTAGCTATAGCTGTTTCTGCTAAAGTTGATGCTTTAAAAAAAGTACTTTTTCCTGCACTTGGCTTTCCCACTAATCCTATTAACATCTTATATTTCCAATTTAGAAAAGTAATTAGGACCAGACTTTTCAAGTATTTGTTTCTTTACAAGTAGGTGAAGTCGTGCTCTTACTTTCAACAATGCCTATTTTCATAAATATCAGATCTTGACATAGATTATAAATTTAATTATTCGTAAAAATATTCTTAGAAAACTATTTATATAAGTTAAAGACATAATTATATTATCAAAAAAAGGGATATTAGAAGGAATAAAGTTCTTGAGAAAAATAAAAAATTAAATTTTATAGTAAGTACTGTTTTAATTTTATTTGTTATTGCAATATTTGTATCTTATTTTTTTGATTTTCAAAAAGATATTAAGAAGAGTCCTGCTGGGGAAAAAGAACAAACTGCAGAAGAAATATCTTCAATCCCAGATGATATAGCTATCTCTTATCAATCAAAATATAATTCAGTACCAACATTGCTTAATGCCTATGCACTTAATGAATTAGGTGCATATATTAATGGAAATACAATTGCATTGCCTTTTACAGAAGATTTAGATAAAAAATTAAGTACACAAGATGGTTATATTGTTGAGTTAGAAGATACCCCTGTCTCTAAGAAATTTATCGAACTAAGGAATCAGGGATTTAAAGCAGATGACTTAGCCCAAGAATTAACCTCTTATGAAAACAATCTTTTGCAAAAAATTCAAATTGCTAAAGAAGAAATATTAGTAATCAGCGCCGATATTGAATTTCGAAGAGAATTTACAAAGTCATTTAACGGTTTTTCCATTAATGGTAAAGAAATAAATATTAATGAAATTGAAAAAATTTCTGGAGTTAAAGGGGTTCATCCAAATTATATTGCCAAACTAGTTTTAATGGATAGCGTTCCTATAATTAGAGGTCCAGAAACATGGCAACTTACAAATGCAAGTGGGTCTGCATTAAGAGGTCAAGGTATTAGAATTGCTGTACTTGATACTGGTGTAGATTATACTCATCCAGATTTAGGAGGTTGTTTTGGTTCAGGATGTAAGATTGAAAATGGATATGATTTCATTAATGGGGACAATGATCCTATGGATGACCAAGGACATGGAACTCATGTCACTGCCACAATAGCTGGAGATGGAATCTTAAGGGGTGTTGCTCCAAGAGCCAAAATATATGCCTATAAGGTTTGTGGTGATTGGGGTTGTCCTTATGATTATATTATTGATGGAATTGATTCATCTATAGATCCAAATAATAATAATAATTTTGATGATCATGTTGATGTTATGAGTATGAGTTTAGGTGGTCCAGGGAATCCTGATGATATCTTAAGCCAGGCTGTTGATAATGCGGTTGATGTGGGAATTATTGCGGTTATTGCTGCAGGCAATAGTGGGCCCTTAGGAAATTCTTATTGCAGACATGGCGGTGATGGAAGTTCTAATTCAATTTGCAGTCCCGGAACCTCAAGAAAAGCTATAACTATAGGTGCTTCATGCAAACCATTTGATGTAGGATTTAATTTTTACTGTGATGATGACATTGCAGGTTTTAGTTCAAGGGGACCTGTTATTTGGCAGGGAGAGACTTTATCAAAGCCAGATGTTGTAGCTCCTGGTGTAGAAATTTGTGCTGCTCAATGGGAAGATGCTTGGCAAAATGATGAGTGTTTAGATTATGAAGAACATATTGCAATTTCAGGAACTTCAATGGCTACCCCTCATGTTGCAGGAGTGGCAGCTTTAATTAAACAATCGCATCCTGATTGGACACCTAATCAAGTTAAGGAATCTATTAAATCAACTGCTGATGATTTAGGATATAATGAAGCGATGCAAGGCCAAGGTTTAGTTGTAACAGATGATGCTGTTGCAGTACCAAAATTTGCAGAAATTACTCCACTATATTGGGATTCTTATGACACTCCGACTGGGAGATATTGGGATCGAAGTTTTCAATTCCGTTTAAGAAATAGAGGCCCAAATACCCAGGTTTTTAATATTGGGACAGAATTTGAACAGATCGGAATAACTTCCCAAGTTGAACCAACAACAATAACATTAAACGGCTGGCAAGAAGGTACTTTCTTATTCTCAGTGAGATTAGATCATGATTTAGTCCCAAGTGATGCGTATTATTATGGTGATATAATAGTTAGTAATCCTAATAACAATTTAATAAAAGCCCCTATTAGTATTAAAGTTGATCCCAGTATTATATCATATCCTGCTAATATAGACCTTGGTATTGATACCCCTAGCCTACCTACATGGAGCTCATCTAGATCTTTTAGTATTCAAAATTTAAGAACTGATAGATCTATAAATCTTAATTTGGATATAGAATGCTGTTCTAGGAAGGATATTTATGGTGTATATATTGAAACGATTAATTTTAATCAAGTAACCTTAGATAGCAACCAAATGCAAATTGGGCCTGATGCAAGTTCTCAGAATTCTATCAATGCCCAAGTTGATAATTCTTATTTATCAAATGGGATATATGAAGGTAAAATCATTGTAAGTTCACCTATACACAATCTTGAAATACCATTTACTTTTGTAAAGTTTTATTTAGCTGACACAATTTTTCCTATAGAACCTGTATGGGTTTGGGTTAGTGATGGATCTTCTTTAACTAATTTCTATTCGGATCCTGGATCTTCTAATTTAAAGATCTATTTAGATCAACCTGGAGTTTATGATATATATGGATATGAGTCCTTTGGGAAATTATATGGTGTAGAGAATGTTAATATTAATAGTATTTCAAATATACTTGTTCCAGGTGTAAGCAACAGATATAGTACTGAATTTACAGATGAACAAAATAGAGCAATGCAATCCTATGGAATTGACTGTGTGGGAGATTCAATTATTATTAATAAATTTGT
>JAGVZF010000012.1 GCA_018302785.1 Candidatus Woesearchaeota archaeon
TTAAAAATTAATGTTTCTAAGTTTAGTAATAGGCAATTATCAACTTTAGAGGTTTTAGTTAGCTGTCTCAAGTTTGATTTTAAGTTAAAGAATATTGAAATTTCTAGATTACTTAGTAGAGATTCTAGAACGATTTGGACTGTGGTAAACAATATTGAGAGGAAAAAGATTGGGAATAAAAAAGAATAAATGGAGTAGTGTAAACTCTAAAGGAGTTAGTCCATTACTTGGAAGTGTATTAATTATTGGACTAGCCATTATGCTTTCTGCTTTAGTATACCAATTCACATTTGAGGAAAGTCAACAAACAATTAAAAATGTAGAGGAAGCTATTCAAAGTTCTCAACCAATTAACTTTAATATTAAAGATGTAAAAGTAATTGACTTTAAGCAAATTAGATTTTTAATAGAAAGTGAACATAATAAAGAAATTATTGGATTTAAAGCAAGAATTTATGGAGAAAAAGGAGTAAAAACATATTTATTAGATGGAGTAAAGCCATTTGAAACAGTTGCTTTAGTTACTGAATATAGTTATTCTGAAATTGGTAAAGTAACTAAGGTAGATCTAATTCCAACTACAGAAATAGAAGAGAAAGTATATGTGCATCCAATAAGTACAGAAACAACAATAAAGATTAATGAAGAATTAAGTGAAGAATGTAAGTTAGATGTTAACTTAAATTCAATTCCTGATTGTGTAGATGACTTTGACAATGATGGATGTACAAGAGATATTGATTATGATGATAATATAGCTTGTAACATAAATAGTTGTTTATTAAATAATGGATGTGATAATACCTGTAGACCTATAAGTTGTTTGGAAAATGAAGTTTGCAGTAATGGGCAGTGTGTTGCAGCACAACAAGGAGGAAGTAATTGTGTATTAACTAATGCTTATTGGTCTAAAACTGATGTTGTAGAAAATGACATTGTTGAGATAATAGTTACTGCCAATAATTGTGAAGGTAATGTAAGACTAACTTATGAAGAAGAAGATACATTTAGTCCAGATGATTTTATAAATAATTCTGAATTAGGTTTACCAACAAATGCTACTTTGATAAATGGAACTGCAAAAGTTACATGGAAAGTAAAGTGGTTTATGGATGAAGATGGTAATGGACCAAATCCTGAATTAAACTTTAATGCAAGTATAAATCCATCTATGATTTCAAATAGTAGCTTAACAATACAACCTGCAGGATTTATGGAATTAGTAAATCCAAGTGTTAATTTAATAACTCCTGTAGATAATGGTGCTTTGATTCCTGGAAATGTCAATTTTAGATGTGATATAACTGATATAATAGATGTAAGTAATGTATCTTTATACACAAACATTTCTGGGATATTTAGGAAAGAGAATTTTGTAAATCCTCATGAGTATGTTGCAGATAATGATACAATAGGATTATATCATTTAAATAACGATTCATTTTATCAAGAAAATCCAACTAAATTTGTTGACTTTAGTATATATAGTAATAATGGAAGTTGTTCAGGAATTCCAACAGGATGTCCATCTAGAGCTAATGGATTATTTTCATCTGCTGCTATTGATTATGCTCAAGCTGGACCTCCTGGAGATAGTATACAAATATTAGATAAACCAGAACTAGGCAATATGGATAATTTATCTGTATCTGTATGGGTTTATCCAAGATCTGGGGGAAGTGGAGGTGTAGCTTCAATTATTAATAAACCAAATGCATTTGTTTTAAGAATAGACGCAGCAGGTAGTGGAAGATCTAACTTTAGAGTTTATAATAGTCTTTCACAAAGTGTTAATGTATATTCAGTTCCTGGGAGTGTTCCTTATAATACATGGACTCATATTGTAGGCGTTTATAACAGTACTCATATAAGGATATATATTAATGGAATAGCTGATTCAGCCTCTGCCCAAATCACTGGAAAGATTAGAGACTCTACAGATAATTTATTTATTGGGAATAATGATCTTAGCAGTGCTACATTTGATGGATTAATTGAAGAAGTAGTTATATTTAATAGATCATTAGATAGTTCAGAAGTACAAGATTTATATTCAAGAGTTAATCCTGTACAATTATATTCATTAAATAAAACTATTAATGTAACAAGCTTTAGTCAATATAAGTGGAATTGTTTGGCTTATGATAACATAAATGCAGCCTGGGCATTATCAAACTTTACATTTAGAATAAATACACAAGGCATAACTAATCCATATGTTACTTTATTAATACCAACAAATAATTCAATACTTAATGAAAGTATTGTTAACTTTAGTTGTTCTGCTTATGATTATGAAGGAATCAAAAATATCACTTTAGAAATATACAATAAAGAATTTACAAATAAAATAAATATTTCAAAGGATGTTGGAGAAATAGCTAATAACGAGAGTAATATGAAGCT
The DNA here is from genome assembly GCA_018302785.1 of Candidatus Woesearchaeota archaeon. Taxonomy (GTDB): domain Archaea; phylum Nanobdellota; class Nanobdellia; order SCGC-AAA011-G17; family JAGVZF01; genus JAGVZF01. The sequence goes on from JAGVZF010000012.1 coordinate 2,407, forward strand.
ACTATTACATTTAAATAATGATAGTTACTACAATGAAAATTCTACATTTGTATATGATTCTAGTGAGAATGGTAATAATGGTATAGTTACAGAAGCAAGCTCTATTAATAATGGTAGAATAAATGGAGGATTTATGTTTGACTCTATAAATGATATTATTGAGGTTAATGGTTCAAATAGCTTAAACATTACAAATAATAAAATTAGTATTGAAGCTTGGTTTAATGTCACACAAGTTAGGGCAGGCATAATTTCTGGAGAAAATATTGGACAATGTTTAACCCCATACTTTACATATAATTTAGAAACTGAATCGACTGGTGCAATGGGCTTCCAAATAACTACAGATACTGGTCGAACTGGTTTGTTTGCAACAAATAATTACTTAATCAATCAATGGACACATATTGTTGGAGTTTATAATGGAACGCATATGAAACTATATATTAATGGAAAATTGAATAATACTATTGCTAAGAGTGGTTCTTTAGGTTATTTAGGAAGTAGATTCTTTGTAGGGAAGAATCAGGCTTGTAATGATTACGATTTTAGAGGTATAATTGATGAAGTTGCAGTATTTAATAAAGAATTAAGTGACAATGAAATATTTGAACATTATAATTTAACTAAGAGTAGATACACTGCTAATTTTGCTGTAAACTTAGATGGAGGTAAATATGAGTGGAATTGTTTAGCTACAGATATATATGGATATAGTAATTATTCTATATTTAACCATACCCTAACTATTAATGCCAAGCCAAATATTACAAGCATATTTATGGGTAATGATGGAAATATGTACAATTGTAAAAATGGTTGTTATATTAGTCCTAATAGACATTCTAATGCAACTAATATAAGTATGGTTGTAACTTTATTGGATAATGATTGTTCTTTAACTACTCATAAAGTATTTGTACACCTTTGTTTAGATTTATTTAATACTACTGGAGAAAGTACTGGAGAAAGTATGAATTCTATTTGCAATGAGATAACATCTAACTATACATTTGAGTTAAATAATTTAAGCATAAATGGACAAATTGGAGGAAATTATATTTGTAACTTTACCACTCCGCAATTAATTGGACCATCAGGACAGGATTATAGAGGAACTCCTGCATTCTTTATACCGCCAGACAATTATCAATTGTATGTTAATGTTACAGAACTAAATACTAATCTAAATGTGGGTGCATCAAAAGATCTTTATTGGATTTATAGAACATTAATGGATAGTGGATATATTAATGAGGCAAACAATGAGGTTAATACAATACAAATTGGAGATGGCAATATTCAATTAAATGAATTTAATCCAGGAATATTTGAATATAGATTACAGAACTGGGGTAATTTAATTTTAAATGTTAGTTGGAACTCAACTAATCCAACAAATACAGCAAACCAGCAATATTGGAATATTAATAATTTGAGTGATGGATTTATATTAGATGATGATGTTAATGTAGATTATCCAGATACTGGTTTAATTGCTTTAAATATTACAAATATTTCAAGGCAATTTGTATTTGGAAATGGTTTAAGGAGATGCATCTCATTTAGCTGCAATGGTCTTATTAGTGGTTTTTATTCAGTAAATGAAAGCCTATCTACTAGATGGCACATAAAACCACCTTTAGGGTTAGCTCCGGATCAATATAGAAGTGAAATAATTTATATTATAAAGCCATGGGAAAAATTTTAGAGAAAGGTTTATATATATAATATCATAAAGTTTTTTAGTAAAAAGAGGGATATAATGAAAAAAGGAAATGTAGGTTTATTGCTTCTAATTTTAGGGATTTCTTCATTTGTGATATTTTTTATTGGAAAAAATGCTATTGCAGATACTCCTTCTAAAGTTAATGCGACATTTGAAACTGTTAATACAGCTCCCTCTAGTTCTAGGAATATGTCAATACAACATTATATTTTAGGAACTCCAAAAGCCTTTGATTATTTTGATTTCAATGATGATGGAAGGGGTGCTGGAATTGCTGATACACACTATGTTGGAGGAATGCCCCCAAATAATGGTCCAAGTTTAAATTGGAGTGAAGGTTTTGATGTAGAGGGTCATGAAGTTAGAACTTATTTGTGCATTTCTTCTACTGCTGCTTTAAGAAATAGTGCTGTTCCTAATCTTTTTGGGGGATCGGTTCTCGAGTGTGATATTGTGGATAAATTTGGATTGGGTAATGAAATTTTAGACCCGCCTTATGTTATTACCCAAAGTGCTTTTTGGTTTAATAGAACTCATGAGAATAGAACATATTTTGTTAGAATGATTAGTGTTGAAAATACTGCACAAAGATTATTAAGCAGTAATTATGACACAAATATTAGTGTTGTAAATACAAGGCCCACAATGGCATTTAACTTTACAACTCCTGATTTACCATTCCCAAGCTCTCCTGAAGCTCATTCAAGAAGACCAGCTATTCAGTGGATGCCTAATTATCCTTCTTTAGATTATGATAATGGAACATCTATAGATAGATGGCCGGGAGATAATGTTACATATTTAGTTACTATACAAAATATTTCTGGGAGTAGAATATACTTAAATTCAACTTCATTATTAGATAATAGTTTTTTTAATAATCCAAGCAAATGGGCTTTTGATCTTGATTGGGGTAACATAATTTTTGGAGGTGTAGTTAATTCTACTTATAATTTCTCAATCTGGGCTAATGATTCTGCTAATTTATGGTCTGGTCCTTATAACGGACAGTTTAATTTGGCTGATTTTGTGCCTGATGTTCAAACAGTTTATATGGGGGATAATTTTACACAACCAACAAATTGTTCTAATCCTGGATGTTTCTTAACTCCCACAAGACATTCTAATGTTACTTCATTAAATGTTACTGTTGTTGTTAAAGACATTGATGGAGATTGTTTATTAACAGGACCTAATGAATTTAATGCTTATCTCCATCTTTGTTTATTTGTACCAGGTAATAATTGCAATGAACAAACTTTACAACATAACTTTACATATTACATAGACAAGGTTAGGTTTCAAGCACCTGACACTTGTTATTTTAATTTTAGTACAACTCCAGGACCAGGATCTGTAACTCCCGCATTCTTTATAGAACCTAGTAGTTTATATAGATTCTATGTTAATGTTACAAGCCAAAGTGGGATTAAAAGACCTTTAGGAACTGATACAGAATCTAGTGGTACTTGGACTTATAGACAATTATTAGATGCTGGGTATATTGATAATCAGATAGCTACACCTTATTTTGAGACTACTAATGTTACGGTAGGAACTCCTCTTCAAATTACCCCAGGATCATGGAGTAGCGGTACAAACAACTATACAACTTATAATTATGGTAATGTTATTTTTGATACTGCTTGGAATACAACCAAATTTGTAAAAGAAGGTGGAGCTACTGGTTGTGGAGCAATCCCATTTGAATGGATTCCAGATGACATATATCCTATACAAGTTGATGATGATCCATTACAACAGTTTGAGTTTCCAGGAGGTATTATACCTGTTAATATTCTAGGGGAGAGTCCTATAAGAAGATTTTATTATCCGGGCCCCGGAGGTCTAACAGGAGGAGTTGTTAGATGTGACAGATTTGATTGTAATAATAATCAATTAAATGAAACTTTGAATACTAACTGGCATATTAAACCTAGAGCACCATTATGCCCAGGCAAATATGGTGCTGTATTAGATGTGGTATTTTCAATTTATCCACCAGAATAAGGAGGAAAAAATGAATAAAACAATAACATATATTGCGATTATCTTAGTACTTATGAATTTTGTAGTTGCAGGAGTAGTTTTTCCAATTCCTGATTTGGAGCTTAAGCCAGGAGAATCTGGTAGATTCCAATTTTTAATTACTGGAAGTCCTCCTTTAAAATGTACTGTTAATCCAGATCATAAAACTCCTTTAAATGTTGAATTTGATAATATGGAAGTTATTATAGAGTCTCAATCACAACCATATTTTGGAACTATAACAGCCCCAAAAGATACTAAATATGGAAAATATACGGAAACTTTTTGTGTTTCATGCGAAGCTTTAGGAGAAGGGGGAGGATCTTCTTTAAGACAAAGTTTTTGTGATGTTCCTATTAATGTAGAGGTAGTTGGAGAAAGAACAAAAGAGAATATACAATTCCCAGAAAAACCAAAAGAGAAGATTGATGCTATAGCAATTATAGGATTAATTGTACTTATTATATTAATAATCGTATTAATATTATTTGGTATTAAAAAACCTAGAAATATTAAGAAGTAAAAATATTTAAACTTAAATAATAAATATGTTTTATGAAAAAAAGAGTATTTTTATTATTAATTTTTATTTTCATTGTAATTAATTTCAAATTAGTATATTCTTTTGAGATAAATGCTTCTTTTAGAACTCAGAATAGCCTCCCTGTACTTAATCCTATTGGAAATTTAACAGTTTTTATCAATAAGATTTTTTTACATACAATTACTGCTACAGATCCAGATTTACCTTATGATTCATTAAGTTTTTTTCATAATTCTAATTTGTCTGAGTTTTTAATTATTTCCGAACCTATTCAAAATCCTTCTATTGTTGAAGCAAGGATTGAATTCTTTAGCAATAATTTATCATTAATTGGGATTTATTATGTAAATATAAGTGTTAGAGACATTTTAGGAAGCATTGATTATGAGGTCATTAGATTAAATGTTACATATAATAATAGCAAGCCAAAAATTGTAGCTTTTAGACCTAATTTTACTAATTTTACTATGAATGAGGGAGAATTAAGAAAGTTTAATGTTAGTGTTGTTGATTTAGATTTACCTTTTGATTCATTAAGATATTATTGGTTTTTTGATAGTTTTATTATTCCAGGGCAAATTTTTGATAATTTTGGTTTTATAGCAGATTATAATACTGCTGGAAATCATAATTTAACAGTTTATGTTTATGATCAATTTAATACTTCTGACTTTAATACGTGGAATTTAACTATTATAGATGTGCCAGTTTCAACTTCTACTGGGGGAGGAGGTGGCGGTGGCGGAGGAGGGGGTGGAGGAGGAAGTTGTAGATCAAATTGGACTTGTACAGACTGGAGTCCTTGTCCTGTTTATAAGAAAGAAATTAGGAATTGTATTGATACTAACCAATGTCCAAGACCAAGAGGTAAGCCTGAAGAACAGCAAAATTGTTTGTATATTCCGCCAGCAACATGTGATGATGGAGTTTTAAATGGAAATGAAATATTAGTAGATTGTGGTGGAAGTTGTAGTGCATGTGCAAGTTGTAGTGATAATATTCAAAATCAAGATGAAGAAGGATTAGATTGTGGCGGGCCATGTCCTAGGCCTTGTGGGTTAATATATAATCCTGCTATTTATCCTGTTTGTGGGGATAATAGATGTGAAGGTATAGATGTAGTTATGTGTCCTAATGATTGTAGATCAAGCTTGCCCTTAATGATAGTTATAATTGTACTTTTAACCTTATATTTAGTTTATGCTTATGGAAAATTAACTTTAATATTTAGCTTAGTAAATAGAAGAAGAAATGAATTAGATATTTTATCATCAAAAAGAACTCCTAGTTTGTCTGCATTTAATAATCTTTTATTAATAAAAAATGTTATTGGAAAAGAAAATAAAGAGCTTTTATTTAAGAAATTTTTAACTATAATGAGGAATTTCTTTTCTGTATTTTTCTTAATTAAATATGAATTTACTTATGAGGAGCTTAAGAAAGAAATTAAAAAATATATTATGGATGAACAATTAAGAGAAAAAATTCATAAGTTATTGGATGAAATTTCTAAAATAGAATATAAAAAGGATGAAGTATCATTAAGTCCTTTTAAAGATGCTGTTGAAAATTCATTATATATAGTAGAAAGCTTAAAAATACTTGAAGAAAAAAAATATAGAGAATTTAAGATTAAAAAGGCACAAGAAAAATTTAGCATTATTAGACTACCTATAATAATTATTAAAAAAATAGTTAATATTTTTATTTTATTGGAGTCTGCTTTTATAGAATCAAAACATTTAAGAAGTCAATTAAGAGATTTTGAAAAATATATTCAAGATTTGAATTCTAATATTAGGAATAGAGACTTTGACAATGCAAAGGAGAAATATAATAAAATAAAGTTAATTTATAATGAATTACCTATGAAATATAAAAATAAATATCATAATAAATTACTATTACTATATAATACTCTTAATAAGGTTTAAGGAATAGTTCTATATTTTGAACTTAATAATAACCATTCTATTAGTAAAAATAATAATCCAGATAATAAAGAATATTGCGCTAAATCTAGATTTTTGTTGCCTTCTTTAAGACTTGCAATTTCTAAATAAGCATTATTCATATCTTCGATGTCTGAAGCTAAGAAAGCCTTTCCATTAGTCTCCTTAGCTATATGTTCTAGATCATCAAAATTAACTTTAGAAATAATACTTTCATTATAATTTTCAAATGTCCCCCCTTCTTTTGTACCAATACCAATAGCATTAATCACAATATTATTGGATTTTGCATATTCTACTCCTTCTTTAATACTGGCTCCTATATTATTTTGACCATCTGTGATTAAAATTAATGAGCTTTCTTTACCTTCAGAAGTTAGTAAATTTGTAGATGTTATAATAGCTTCCCCTATTCCTGTGCCTGCAATTAAAGCAGTGTCTATTGAGTTTATAGCTTGTTTTACTTGGATTATATCATTTGAAGGTCTTATTTTTATATAGCTAGCTCCGGAGAAGCTAATAATACCTATTTTAGTTTGTAAAGGTAGTTTATCAATAAAAGATACTGCTGTTGTTTTAGCAGCTTCTAACCTATTCGGAGTAAAATCAGTGGCTAGCATACTCCCGGAAGCATCTATAGCTATAACAAAATTTACATTAGTAATTTTTCCATAATAGGTATAACCTATTCCAGATATAGATAAAATAATTAATGTTAATGCTGAAATTCTTAAGATTAATAAATTAATATTTTTTGAGAGTATTTTTGTATGAGAAAATCTTTCAATTGCTTCATAATTTGCAAATGAAAGTGCTTTTCTTTTTGTTATTTTTATAGTAAATATATGAAGAATTGTAATTAGTGGAATTAAAATTATAAGCCAGAGATATCCAGGATTTGAAAAAGTTAAGCTAATTTCATTTCCCTCCTCTTTAATATTTTTAAGAACAAACTTGTGAAGTCTTCACTTGTTTTCATGTCAATATAGTCTAGACCATATTTTTTAAATGTATGAATTAAATAAGATTTTTTTATTTTGTTATACTCTTCATATTCTTTACTTATTGAGTCAGGGTCTACTAATAATTGTTCATTTGTATAAGGATCAGAAATCATTACTTTTCCTATATTTGTTGGGAGAATTTCATCTCTAATATCTCTTAGGATTATCATCATAATGTCAAATTTTTGATTTGCTACTTTTAAAGATTCTTCCAAATTACTATTTAAATTAATAAAATCAGAAATAACTATAAGAAGGCTTTTTCCCTTAGTCATTTTCATTAAATGTTCTAGAGCTATTTTTAGATTAGATTTACCCCCATAAAATCTTGAATCTAATAAAGATCTTAGAATAATGAAGAATTGTTCTCTTGAATTAGAAGGAAGAATTTCTTTTTTTATTTTATCACTATACATAATTAAGCCTATTTTATCATCACTTTTTATTACTAAATGAGATATAGCTGCTGTTATTTCTGCTGCATATTCGTTTTTTAATTTTTGTGTTGATCCAAATATCATTGAAGAGCCTACATCCAGGAGAATATAAACATCTAGCTCTCTTTCTTCTTTATATTCTCTAACTAATAATTTATTTGATCTAATTGTTGCTTTCCAATCAATTCTAGAAGAATCATCTTGGTCAGTATAAGTTCTATAGTCCATAAATTCAAGTCCTTTACCTAAGAAAACTCTCCTATATCTACTCATTATTCTTGCCTCTGCTAAACTTTTAAGAATTCCTTCAATTCTTCTTACTAATCTAGAAGTATCTATTTGAATCTCTTTCATGGTATTGGGACTTTAGAAAGAATTTCTTTAATTATGTTATCTGTTTTTATATCATCTGCTAGGCCTTCATAATTTAGAATAATTCTATGCCTTAATATTGGGTAAGCAATTTCTTTTATATGTTGGGGTGTAACAAAACTACTTCCTTGCATAAATGCGTTTGCTTTTGATGCAATATAAAGACCTATTGATGCTCTTGGTGATGCCCCATATTGAATATATTTTCCCATTTCAATATTATATTCTTTTGAATTTCTTGTAGAATCAACTATTCTAATTATATATTTTTCAATTTCATCGCTTAAATATACTTCATTAACTGCTTCTTGCATTTCAATTAATTTTTGAGGATTTATAATAGGCATTATATTGTATTCTTCAAATTTTTTTAATTGAATATTTTGTTTTAATATCTTTTTTTCATTTTCTAAAGTTGGATATCCCATATATAATTTGAATAAGAATCTATCAATTTGAGCTTCTGGAAGAGGATATACCCCAGAATTTTCTATTGGGTTCATAGTTGCCATTACAAAGAATGGATTAAACATTGGGAAAGTTTGTTTTCCTATTGTTGTTTGACGTTCTTGCATTGCTTCTAATAATGCACTTTGTACTTTGGCAGGAGCTCTATTTATTTCATCTGCTAATAAAAAATTAGCAAAAATTGGACCTTTTACAACATAAAATCCTTTTTGAGGATTATAAGAAGTAATTCCAGTAATATCTGATGGAAGTAAATCTACAGTAAACTGAATTCTACTAAATATGCCTCCTGTTGTTTGTGATAAAGCTCTTATCAATAATGTTTTAGCAATTCCAGGGATACCTTCAACTAAGATATGACCGTTTGATAACAATCCAACTAATAATGCATTTACTGTACTGTCTTGACCTACAACTACTTTACTAATTTCTTTTTTTATTGCTAATAGAACATTATGGTAATAAAGTATTTTATCTTCTGTAAGTTTAGTAGGCATAATAATTTGTAAATTTTTGATTTTAAAAGGTTATTATACTACTTAAGAAAGGTGATTTAATTAGCAAATATAAATTTTCTAGATTTATTCTATTTTTAATATTAAGTGATAGGGTTACTTTTATTTTAGGAATGTCTTATGGAGAATTCTATAAATTATTCTTCTGGTCTCTTAGCTTTAATTTCTATTGGTGCCACCATATAAGTGGGATTGCCATCAGGCCCTATGCTAGTAAAAGTTTCCTGTATATCTCCGTAATAATGGTCTGATAAAGAAGTTACATCCCAAAAGAAATCATAGAAATTAGTCCAACCTGTATAGGCTTCAAAGGCTCCCCTCATATAATGTCTTATAATATTTAATGATGTTTTTTCATCCCTACCATCTTCTTTTATTAAATAATCTATCAAGATATAGGCTTCTGTTTTATATGCCAGATATTCGTTCACTATATTATCTCTTAAATATATTGTTCTATACGAGTCATCGTAATATCTTAGTAAGAACTCCATTCTATGAGTAAGTTCATGCCCCATAGTATCTACTGGTGGAGCACCATCAAATACTTTTGGATTTAGTAACGCAATGTCTGTATTTCTATCGTACTCTCCGAGATTTGACAATTCTCCGCCCCTGTATGGATCATAACTGTAAACTTTAAATCTTGAATTAATAGACTTTCCTTTAGTGAATGGATGTTGATATGCCAAAAGATAATCATAGCCAAGTTTTCTAAGTATTTCTATTCCCTCATCTATTTCAGATTGGTATTGTTTTGTTATGTCATATGGGGGCGTATGAATCTCTTGGGGAGATAATTCTTGCATTCCATCTGAATCTATATATCTTATTGGATTATTATTAGCATACATATAAGGAGATTCTTGTAATTTAAAGATAGGATCTACTTGAGTAAATCTACCTATGTAAGGATCATAATATCTAGCTCCAAAGTAATATAGATTAGATGAATCTAATTCTTTATTACTAAATTTATATGATTCTTGGCCTGTTTCTTTGAATATTCTACCATATGGTTGATAATTAGCCTTATATTGTATATTTCCTTGATTATTAGTAGTAATTCTATTACTACTTATATGGTCTTTAGTAAAGTATATTATGTTTTTATTATCATCTAGCTTAGAATAAGAAGAATATGATATATAAGAAGGTCTTGAATTGAATTGCTGTTGCTCTGGTTGTTGTTGAAATTCTTGTTGAATTATAATTTGTTGTGGTTGATTTACTATATTATTTTCATTTCCTGTTATTTGATATGTAATTACTTGATTAATGATATTTCTTTTATGATTAATATCATTATAAAATCTAATATCTAATGATATTGGTTGATTTTTAGTATTTATTTGATATATTTTAGTAGAATAAGGATTTAGATCGTTATCTAAGATTGTAGTATCTTCACTATTATCATATGAAACTTTTACTATCAAACCATCTATTTTATAATTATAATTACTTTCTATTACTAATTCTAGTGTATTTTTCTTATCATAATGAACTTCTTTTAAAGAAGCTATTTGTATATTATTTATAATATTATTATCTTTATTAACTGTAGGAAATAAAGATAGACTATATACTGGAAGTGTAGTTATAATTAGAAGAATAAAAACTAGTACTATTAACCTCTTTTGCATAAAATAATATATTTGTGGTTTTATTTAAACATTACCATGTATTAAAGAATAATCACCCAAAAGCTTTAAATAGTAAAAGTATTACTTTATAATATAAAAAAATATTAAATATTATAAAGTATTACTTATGAAAGAAAGAATTTCTATTACAATTGATGAAGGCACAATTAGAAAGTTGAATTTTTTAATCAAGTCTAAGAAATATAGGAATAGGTCACATGCTGTTGAAATTGCAATTGAAAAACTAGTAAAAGAAGAACAAGATGAAAAGGATAAGAAGAAAAAAGACTAAGGAAAAAGTAAATATATCTAGGTTTATAATACCCATAATATTATCTTTAATAGTTATAGGAATAAGTATTGATTATAATTTAACAATTAATAAAGATTTGAATCCTAATTATCTTTTTTCAAAGTATAGTTTTAATATTTTTAAATATCTACTACAAAAACAACCTATTTTTAGAGCTCCTTTAAATAATCCTCCTGTGTTTGATCCAGCAAGCCTGCCTAATGTCAATCAATTATTAGAAGATACTAATTATTATTTTGATTTAAACGCTACAGATATAGATAATGAAACTTTAGTTTTTTCTGATGATACTAGTTTATTTGATGTTAATCCTAGTAGTGGGGTAATTAATTTTACCCCAAATCATCTTCAAATTGGACTTTATAATGGAGATAATGCAGTTGCTTTATTAGTTAAAGATCCTTCTGAACAAGGAGATGTATTTTTCTGGGGTTTTACAATAATAAGTGTTAATGATCAACCTATACTAAGCAATATTGGAAATAGACAAGTAAGAGCTAATGTTAGATTTAATTATATTGTTAATGCTACTGATGAAGAAGATGATCATTTAGGCATTAAAAATGGAAATTTAACTTTTTCAGATGATACTAATTTATTTGATATAAATCCTGTTACAGGAGAGATTGACTTTATTCCTAATGAAACTCAAGCAGGACAATACCAAATAAATATCTCTGTAGTGGATAGTCAAGGTGGAATTGATGCCGAAATTGTTATTTTAGATATACTACCTAATTCTGCACCGATATTTACTGCATTTCCTAATTCCACTGCATTTGAGGATATACTATATAATTCTTTTGCAACAGCCAATGATCCTGATAATGACCAAGTTATGTATAGTGATAATTCTAGCTTATTTGACATTAGTATTAATAGTGGAACAATTTCATTTCTACCACTTATGATAGATGTAGGAAATTATACTTTTGCATTATTTGCAAATGATTCATTTGGTGCAATTACTACAGAAATTCTAACCTTAGAAATATTGGGTACTAATGATGCGCCTGTTTTTAACCCTATTATTGGTAATCTTTTGGCTGATGAAGATTCCTTATTCATTTATGATATTAATGCTACTGATGAAGAAGATGCGCCTTTATTTGAAAATGGAAATTTAACTTACTATACCAATTCTTCATGGTTTAATATAAGTATTAATGGTTACTTCAATTTCACACCAATTAATGAGAATGTTGGAACTAATTGGATTGAATTCAGAGTTAATGATTCTAGGAATTCACAAACTGTAGAAATTGTTAATTTAACAGTTTTAAATACAAATGATGTTCCAAATATAACTTCATTTTATCCTACTAATTTAAGCTTTTCTGTTTATGAAAATAATTCTATATATTTTAACCATAGTAAAGATGATCCTGACTTACTACATGGAATTGGTTTTGATACACTTTCTAATAGGTGGATAGTTAATTTATTTATGAATCAATCTATAGAATTTAGAATGATTAATTTTAGTTATATCCCTAATTTTCTTGTTTCTAATAGATCATTTAACAATACAGTAAATGTAACTTTATGGGTATTTGATGCTAGTTTAGCTAGCCAAAGTCTTTCTTGGTATTTAAATGTCATTAATGTTAATATACCTCCTGAATTTTATCAATTAATACCTAATCAAACATGGGGTAGAGCAAGTCAAAATACTAATATTGATTTTAATAATTACTTTAATGATAGTGATAATGATCCTTTATTCTTTGAATATGCATTTTTAGTGAATGGAAGTTTTGTAAATAATAGTAATAATATTGAAGTTATAATAAATAATAATACAAATGTTGTTACTTTAATTCCTAATTCTCAGTTTGTTGGTGTTGAATATATTAAATTTAATGCGAGTGATTTAATCAATCAAAGTTCAAGTAATATTATAGCTTTAAATGTAACAGATCAAGAACTAATTGTTGTGCCAGTTCCTACTCCTACTGGAGGTGGGGGCGGCGGTGGCGGTGGGGGAGGTGGAGGAGGAAGTAGAACAAGAGTAGCTTCTTTAGATATTCATGTAGATCCATTAATTGCTATAAATTCAAATTCTACTTTAAAAACTAAAGTGAAATTTACAAATTCTGGGGAAGTTGTATTAAACAATATAATTGTTTCTTTATATACTACTTCTAATCAAATAAATCCTATTATATCAATAGATAAAATAAATTCTTTAAGAGTTAAAGAAAGTGTTGAAGCAGATTTAGAAATAAAAACAGGATATTTAACTGAAGAGAGATATGAAATATTAGTTATGGCTAATTCAACTAATCCAATATTAAGTGAAGCTAGTGTTATTCATTTAACTTCAATTCCAACTAACTTAACAAAATATGATGTTGAAATTGTATTTGCAATAGACTTATTTGAGAAAAATTCGGAATGTCTAGAGATTAAGGAATTGATAAATCAAGCTCAACAAAAACATAGTGAAAATAAAGATGAGGAAGCTATTTCTTTAATAAAAACTGCTGTAAATAGTTGTGAAGAAATATTAAAAGAATCTAAAACAAGGGTTCCAAAATTACAGAATCTAACTTTGGGTGTTTATTTGCCAATAATAATAAGTGTAGTTGCTTTACTTTTGAGTGCTCTTGCAGTTTTAATTATTATGTATGTAAGGAGAGGTAAAAAATTAAAGGATATCACAAGATATATTTAAGTTTCTAAAATTTCTTCTTTTAAGAATCTTTCATCAGTATTTTCTTTCATTATTAGAACTACTTTTGATTCTGGTTTTTCATCAACTAATTTCCAGTTATTTATTTGGCATATTTTTTCAGCAAATTTTTTGATTTCTTCGTGAGAAGGCATTTCAGAATAATCCATCCTATAAATTGCATCTCCAATAGGCATAGCTGATTTTAGTTCTAAGAATTTAAAACCTTTATCTTCAAGAATTTTAGCATAAGATTCTGGATTAAACATATTCATGTTTTTTACCAGAGTTAAACGAACTGCTGTTCTTTTAAAATTTTCGAGTAAGTATAGAGATTCTATTATATTTTCCCAGCCATAATTGCCTCCTATTGGATTACACATTTTTAAGTAAGTTTCTTTATCGGGAGCAGGAAGTGTAATATAAAGTTGAGTTGGCTGTTGATTTATTAACTTTTTAACCATATGAGTTATAGTTCCATTTGTAACAACAAAGCTTGTCATCTCTTTTTTATGAATTTCTTCAATTAATTCTGGAAGTTTTGGGTATAAACATGCATCTCCTGTTAAAGACAAGGCAACATGTTTTGGTTTCATGGTTTCATCTAATCTATCTTTCAAAATTTTTCCAGAACCATAAAATCCCATTAATACATTCTTATGTTCTTTGATAAATCCTTCCACAATATCTTGGGGCTTATCAGTAAACATACTACCATTTGTTGTACCATAATTTATGTCCCGCCAGCACCATCTGCATCTTAAATTACATAAGTCTAATGTAACAGTAGCTTGAATACATCTCCAACTTGCAATATTATAAAACGTATTCTTATAACAAACATCTTTTCCTTTAATTGCTGCTTTGCAATAATGGCATGTTTTAATAGCAGAATGATTACCTACAATTCTATATCCTTGCTTTTCTAAATATTTTATTCTTTCTTCTGTTAACATTTTATTACGAAATTAAATTAACTTATAAAATTTTGGAAAATAAAAGATCAAAGAAGACTTTTCATCTTCTTTGCGGGAACCTATCACCTCTTTTCCCCAGAATAAAATTACTGTTATTACAAAAAGGTTGCTTATATACTTTTCTATTTTAATTAATGAAAACATTTTTATAATTGTCAAAAACTTTCTGTGAAATATTTTTTTCATTTGAATTTTTTATTTTTGAAATCATTTCAATTGAGTACTTAACAAAAAAAGGTTTATTTGGTTCGTGATTTGTATATTGATATGGAGAATCTGTTTCTGTTAGTAAGTTTTCTATCGGTGTAATCTCTACTAAGAATTGAAAATGTTTTGAATTTATTATACATGGAGGTATTGAAAAAAACCAATTATTGTTTATTATCTCTTTTGCTATTTTTTTATTTCCTGTAAATGAATGCATTACTACCTTTTCCATTTTATTTATTTTTAGAAGTTCTAGGACTTTTAATTCTGCCTGTCTAGAATGAACAATTATTGGTTTATTAATTTCTTTTGCTAATTTTAATAATTCTGTGAAATATTTTTCTTGTAATTTTAAATCTTTACTGTATTTTCCATCTAATCCAATTTCTCCTATTGCAATAATATTTTCAGAATTTTCAATAATATGTGATTTTAGTTTATTGAAGTTACTTGAATTAATTTTTTCTGCTTCTAATGGATAAAGACCAAAAGATGCTTTAATTAAGTCAAAGTTTTTAGAAAGTTCTAATGTATTTTTATTAGACTCAAGGTTTAAGCCGTTATTTATGATTTCTTTAACATTATTTTTTTTACATTCTTCTATTAATTCATTTATATTTTTAGAAAAAAGTTCATTGTCCAGGTGTGCATGGACATCAATAAGCATTTGAATTTAAATTATTAAACCTAATATCGGTGAGAAAATAAAGACCAATAGTTTTTTAATAAATGGGAGTAAATTTAAGACTATTAAAGCTAAAATAAAGAAGCTAACAAATCCCCATACTTTTTTAGCATTCTTTTCTTTTTTAATAAATACACTTAATCCAGTTAAGAACATTCTACCGCCATCTACTGGGCCTAAAGGAAGTAAGTTGAATAGTGCTATACCAATACTTATTAACCAAAGCCAGAAAAATAATTTAGAAAGCCAAAATAAAGACCATGGAAGTTTATCCCCATATTTTGCTTTTACACTTTCTTTTATAGAAGCAGAAACTCCTTGAACTTTTATTCCTAGATAACCAAGATTTTTATTATTTGGATTTTCAGCTAATTTAATATTAAATTCTTTGTTTTTTGTTTTAATTAGAATTTCATCATTTGGTTTTTTATCATTCATTATTTTAATAAAATCATCTACATTATTTATTTGCTTATTACCAATAGAAATAATTTCATCCCCAATAGTTAAGCCTGCTTGAACTGCTGGATAGTTTAAATCTAAACTTGCTACCTGAACCCCATTATATTGGATAGCTCCATTTGCTAATGGATTTATTACAATAATTGCTATTAGCCAAAATAAAATTCCAGTAACTATATTTGAAAAAGGACCTGCAGCAAAAATTGAAAGTTGTTTATACACACTTTTCTTTTTTAACTCATTTTCATCTGGTTCTACAAAAGCCCCAAGAATAGGACCTAATATTAAGAAACCAGAAGATTGAACTTTAACATTATGAAATCTTGAATAAATTCCATGAGAAAATTCATGAATTACTGCAACAATGAAAATAGAAATAATCCAATGCAAAAATGAAAGTTTTGGCAATCCTGGAACTGAAATTCCTGGAAGAACAGGAGCTAAAACAGGCAGAGAATCAGGAACTGTTATTAATTTAAACGATCCTTGAATCAATACCCAGAAAATTGAAATCATTCCACCAAAGCCAACAATAATACTAGAGACACTTAAAGTATGAATAAGCCATTTAGGAAATTTAGAGAATTTCTCCATGAAGTTAAGGCCTAATTTTGTTTTGTATATTGCAACAATTTTACCTTGAACTTCAAACTTAGATCTTTTAATTTTAAAAAATATAAATAAAGCTAGACAAAAAATTATAAATAATATAATATCCAAATCCATAGTTACTTACCTTTTTTAATAGGACGTAGAGACTTACACCCACATTTTTTACAAGCTATTTGCTTCTTTAATACTTTCTGTATTGAAGCTTTCTGTTTTGTTTTACACTTTCTACAAACAAATACATTTTTAAATAATCTTGCTGCTGCTTCTGGAAATTTTACCATTTTATTTCATCTGTTTTAAAACTTTAATGCCTAATATTATCCAATAGACTACTGTTGAGTTTTCTATAACTTTATCTTTTAATTCTTCTGGAATTTTAATATCAAAAGTTTCAAAAGTTTCCATGTCCATAACATTTGCTACATCATTATTTATTGATAAGACTTGAGCTGATTTTTTTTCTACAATTGGAACTTCTGCTTTATCATGACTAGGCTTTACAATAACTTTTTTATCATCATTTATTAAACCTATCGCTTCAATTCTTGCTTTAGCATGACCATGTTTTCCAGTTTTTGAAGTTTGGACACTTACTACTCTACATGCTACTCCATCTATTATTATATATCCACCAACTTTTATGCTACCAATATCTGTTGTTTTTATGGTCATTAATTATAGAAAGAATGAGATTAATTTAAATATGTTTTGGTTTTGAAAATTGTTTTGGTTTTGAAAAAATAATTAATTGCCTGCCTCAGCTTTTTGCTTTTGTGGGATTTTATTTTCTATTATGCGAAATTTATGGGAATAATTATTTAGTATTGCAATATCTACATCTCCATCTCCATCAAAATCTCCAGATGTAATTCCTGCGTAATCCTCATTATTTGGTAAATCATATTTTCCAAAATTATCGAAAGTGATATGAGTTAAATTTGATTTTTCTTTTTGTTCAGGTTCTTCTGAAGAATCTAATCTGTGACAATTAACACTTAACGGAGAAACTGCAATTATTCCAACTAAACCTAAAGTCAAATAATTTGATTTTACTTTATGAAATAACGATTGATAACTCATCTTTATCTTCCTTTTTTTCTTGGAGATTTAGCCTTAGAATTATTTTTACTTAAAACTACGGAAGCCTTGTAAGCAGGCATTCTTAATTGTATTTTTAATTCATTAATGTCTTTTGTTAAATTTGCTACAGCAACCCATAATTGAGCTAGTTTAGGATCTTCAGCTCTTCTTATTACTTTTCTGTGTTTAAATGTCTCTCTAATTTGATGTTCTAAATGAGGTTTCAATGTTGGATGAAGAACTTTATGCCATTTCATAAGATTAGAGATATAGTAAAAATTTATAAAGTTTTCTATTCAAGAGTGGTTACAGATTTCTGAGTAAGTTTTATATAATAATACTATAAAAAAGCTCTATGGCTCTTAAAGAAGGAGATTTTGTAGAAATTGAGTATATTGGTAAGATACAAGGAAGTGATGTTATTTTTGATACTACAAGCCTAGAGAAAGATAAAAAAGGCACTATAATTGTGTGTTTAGGCCATAAAAGCATATTAAAAAGTCTAGAAGACAAATTAGTAGGAAAAGAAGTAGGAAAAGACTATAAAATTGATTTAAATTATGATGAAGCTTTTGGAAAAAAAGATCCTAGCCTAATTAAAATCATTCCAACTAAAGTATTTATAGAAAAAAAGGTAAATCCTATGCCGGGATTACAAGTTAATATTGATGGGACTATAGCAACTATAAGAAGTGTTTCTGGAGGAAGATGTGTAGTTGATTTTAATCATCCTTTGGCAGGTAGAAATTTAACTTATGATGTTAAGATTATTAAATATATAAATGATTTAAAAGAAAAAGTTAGTGGAATTATCAAACTAGATTTTCCATTTATTGGTGATTTTAAGCTTGAAAATGATAATTTAACCTTATATAGTGAAATGTTAGACAATAAAATAAAAGATATTGTTAAAGAGAGGATTTTGGAGTTACTTCCTGAGATTAAAAATATAAGTTTTGAAGAGTTAAAGAAAGAGGATAAAATACAATAATTAAGTTTAAATATAAGTTTAAGTTTAATTATTAAGAATAAGAGGTTAAAAAGGTGATTTGATGGATAGTATCTTAAGAAATGTGCCACAAGGTAGGTTTAATTTTAAAGTTACTCCTAAAAAAAGCAGTCCTGTAGATGAAGAATTAGAACAGCTTCTAGCTAAGCAAAAAGCAAAAATTAAGGTTGTTGGAACTGGTGGAGCTGGCAATAATACTATTAATAGAATTAATGAAGTAGGCATTAGTGGAACTGAGACTATAGCAATTAATACTGATGCTCAAGATTTATTATATACTGAGGCTGATCAAAAAATTCTAATTGGAAAAGAATTAACTCATGGATTAGGCGCAGGAAGTTTACCAGAAATTGGAGAACAAGCTGCTAGAGAAACAGAACATGAAATAAGACAGAAATTACAAGGAGCAGATATGGTTTTTATTACTGCAGGATTAGGTGGAGGAACTGGAACTGGGAGTGCTCCAGTTGTTGCTGAGGTTGCTAAAAAATTAGGGGCTTTAACTGTCGGAGTTGTTACAATTCCGTTTACTATGGAAGGTCAAAGAAGATATGAAAACGCTATTGATGGATTAGAAAAATTAGAGAATATTGTTGATACTTTAATTGTTATTCCAAATGACAAATTATTAGAATTAGCTCCAGAATTACCATTACATACTGCATTTAAAGTTGCTGATGAAATTTTAACTAATGCTGTAAAAGGTATTGCTGAATTAGTAACTAAAGCTGGCTTAGTAAATTTAGATTTTGCTGATATAAGAACTGTTATGGGAAAGGGTGGAGTTGCTTTAATTGGAGTTGGAGAAAGTGATTCTGCAAATAGAGCTGTTGATGCAGTTGAAAAAGCATTAAGTAATCCTTTATTAGATGTTGATGTTACTGGAGCTAATGGAGCTTTAATAAATATATCGGGTGGACCTGATATGACTTTAGAAGAAGCAAGAAAAGTAGTAGAAACTGTAAGCCAAAAATTAGATGAAGATGCTAGAATTATATGGGGGGCTCAAATTAGTGAAGATCTTGAAAAAACCATTAGAGCAATGTTGATAATTACAGGAGTTAGTAGCCCACAGATATTAGGCCCTAGAAGGACTATGGCTAAGAGGAAAAAAGGAGATATGCAAGACGAATTAGGCATTGAATTTCTAGATTAAAATTAGCTTATTATTTATTTCTTCTATTCTTTCAAAATCCTTATCTTTAGTAATAAACGTTTTTTCTAAAACCTCGTTCTTTGCGTAATTTCAAAACAATGTTATTTAATTCCTTAGCTTCTCTATCTGAAAGTATCTTATCTGAGTTTAACATGCTTGACCAAGTTTTTTCATTTCTAACTTTTTTCTAATTTACCATATATCCATTTATGTATTTCATATCTTTAAGCCTTTCTTTTGTTGCTATTTTAGAATGCACTAATTATTAATTTTGATGTTTTAAATCTTCGGCTTTCCATTCTTCTAAAAGCCATCTGGCTGTTGTTGGATCTTCAGCCTTATCAATTAGCCCTAAGTATACAGACATTAAACTGTCAGATCTTTCAAATTTTAATCTATATCCCTCTATTATTAAATTATGTGCAACTTCATTTAAATCATCTTGATATCTTGTTAATATTAAATGTTGAAGTTCATGATTTCTTTGAGAATCAGCCAGTTCTTGTAGAAAATAAGAGTGAAGACTTAAAGTAGTTTTCTTTCTATTTTGGCCTATATACAAAATTGTTAAACTATCTACTCCAGAAGCTTCGGCTAATTCTTGACCTCTGGTACCTAAAGAATCCACCATTCTTTCTATGGAATAATCGGCAAATATTGAATTATTTAGAGGAGCATTTTGGCAAGCTAAAGTTGCACTTAATGCTACAGTCCCTAATGTCTTTCTAATAAAATCCATATAATTTATTATTTCAGAAAGCTTTATAAATAGACCATAATCTTTAAAAATAGACTTATACTCATTTTTACTTGAGCCTATTAGAAGTCTTTTAAGAAATGGAAGAAATACAAGGAAAGAAAAGTTTAGGAAGTAAAATTAAAACATTTTTAATAGAATGTAAGAGAGTTTTTACAATCACAAAAAAACCTACAAGAGTTGAATTAACAACTATTGTTAAAGTAAGTGGAATTGGTATGTTAATTATTGGAGCAATAGGTTTTTTAATACATATAATATGGACATTGGTGAGCTAAATGAGTTATATTTTTGCTTTAAGAACAACCGCGAATAGAGAAGATCAAGTAATGGATTTTGTTTATAGTCACGCGCAGAAGAAAAATTTAAAGATATTAAGTTTAATTAGACCACATGATTTAAGAGGTTATATTTTTATAGAAGCAGAAAGTAAAGTTGATGCAGAAAGTGCATTTAAAGGAGTTCCTTATGCAAGAGGATTATTACCAAAACCATTAGATTTTAAAGAAATTGAGCATATGTTTGAACAGGCAAAAACTAATGTTAATATTCAGAAAAATGATATTGTTGAAATTATTTCAGGACCTTTTAAAAGAGAAAAAGCAAAAATTACAAGAATAGACATGGCAAAAGAAGAAGTTGTTGTTGAGTTATTGGAAGCTGCTGTTCCAATTCCAATTACTGTAAGTTTAGATTCTGTAAAAGTAATTAGAAGAGAAGGAGAAACTGAAGAAGAAGAAAAACCCGAATAAGAAGTAATTTAAGGTTTTTTCCAAATTCTTTCTTAATTTATATGTACTAGCCCATTTTGCATAAGCTTGCCAACCTTGAAAGCTTTCAGTTATTTTATCTTTAGTTATAATTCCTTCTTTGTATGATCTAATTTTATTTTTCATTTTCCTTACATTTCTATTTCTTAACAATTTATAATAGTAAAAATTCCTGAAACCAATAAAATCTATTCCTCTGCTTAAAGGAATTATTCTTGATTTGTCTTTGTGCAATTCTATTTTAAGATTATCTATTAAAAATCCACTTATATATCCTTTCCATTTTAATAATTGATCATATGATTCATGTAAAATTACAAAATCATCTACATATCTAATATAATATTTTATTCTTAAATTGTGTTTAATAAAATAGTCTAGTTCATTTAAATAAATATTAGCAAAGAATTGAGATGTTAAATTACCTAAGGGCATTCCTTTACCTTTTATTTTAGTGTTAAAATTAATTAATATTTGTTCTGTTAACCAAATTACTTTTTCGTCTTTAACCTTTCTCTTAATTATTTTTAATAGAATTTGCTGATCAACTGTTTCAAAGTAATGTTTAATATCTGCTTTTAGACAATAACTTATAATAGAGTTGTTATTATACTTGTTTATTGTTAAAGTTCCATTTTTTGTTACTTTTCTTAAAAACTTATAGAACCTTCTAATCGCAAATAAGTTTCCTTTATTTTTTCTGTTTGCACAAGAATCATATATAAATCTTTTTTCATAGATTGGTTCTAGAACATTAAATAAAGCATGATGAACAATTCTATCTCTAAATTCTGATTTACTTATTTTTCTTGTTTTAGGATCTCTTAAAATAAAAGTTTTTAGTGGCTCTGGCGTATATGTACATGTCTCCAATTCATGTTTTAATTTTAATATATTATTAAGCAAATCTTTTTCAAATTCAATTACATAATTTCTAGTTGATTTATGTTTTCTTGCTTTTTTATAAGCTAAAAAAATATTTTCAAAAGAAGTTAATTCAGAATAGAAATTTCTATAAGTCTTCATAATAAATGTCTTGGCAATTGTCTGAGTTATTCCGAGGAACTGAGCATTGTTGTCAAGGTTGTTGTTACCATTAAGGCCATTGTTGTAGTTGTTGCCAAGATAAAGCAAACGCCCAATTGTAGCCTATTAATTAAAATTACACCACCACTTCATATTTCAATTTTTAATTTACTTAATGTTGTGATTGAATTTTATGGCATTTAGACTTATTAGAGTCCATGCACTATTAATAGGCGTGTAGCCCAGACATAACTTAAGTATCATATTTAGTCTACTTAAGTAATGCCAAGACTAAAATAAGAAAAAGAAATTGTTTAAAAACTTTACTTAGAAAGTTTATGTACTCTTTCTGTAAAGTCTCTTAATGAAGCTCTTCCTAAGTAATCTTCTGCTATTTTCAAAACTTGATCTATACTTGGCTTTGGAATTTTTGAACTAGCTCCTTCGGCGCTATCACGTACCCCGAGGAACCGAGCACCGTAGCCAAGGTAGTTGAGACCACCAAGGCCATCGTCGTAGTCGCCAAGATACAGCAAACGTGCTAAAGGTTCATCCCTTAAATCATCAGTGTACCAAACTCCTATCCTTGGACCGAAAACTGTTTTGTGTTTTTCTAAATATCTTTGTGCTCTTTCTTCTCCACCTAAAAATGGAATAACTTGTGGATGTTCTAGAGCATCACTTACATTGATTAAACCGCTTGGTGAATTTCTGAATTTATCATAATCCACTAAAAATACTAATTTATTTCCCGATTCATCAGTTAATCCTTCTAAATCAACTAATCTTTGGAATTCTCCTTGTGGAATTCTACCAGCATTATTTACTAATCCTTCACTAATTGCTTGTTCTATATTTTCTGGAGTGGATAAGTAATTATTAGTGTGAGCATAAACAACAACTGGATTTCCTTGTTTAGTTCTACCAGTAGCTCTAATACTAGGAGTTGTAAACCAAGTTTGCCATACTCTTGAATCTCCATCAGCTTCAATTCTAGCATCTGCTAATTGAGGCATGTAAACTGGAGTATAACCTTCTTTTTGTAAAGATTTTAATGCTTCTGGAACACTATTATTATAGAATTCTTTTCCTTCTAGATTTGTAATTATTCTTTTCGGTACTAAAATCTTACTTTGTTCTTGAATTTGTGTATTTGTCATATTTTGTATTAGGATTAACTAATATATAAATCTTTCTATTTGTTACTACTATTAAGTTATGTAAATGCATAGCAACGCAAAAGATAACTTTTTATACTAGTTTTACTTGTATTACTTTTAAAAGGATGTAGAAGAACAAACATTTAAAGAATTTAAAGCTGAATCTGTAATAGAAGGATTGAAAATAGGTAAGGCTTTAACTATAGCAATGAAATTTTGGTTAGAACAAAAAAGTAAAAAACCTAAAGTTAGTTTTATTGAATTAAAGCCAAAAAACTGGGGTAATGGAACAGAAAAAACTAGTGAAGAGATAGATAAAATTTTATATTAAAATGGTCATTATTATAGACGCTAGTGTTTTTGTTGCCTATGCAAATAAGGATGATATTCATAATAAGAGAGCACAAGAAATAACTAGATTAATTATTGCTGGAAGATACGGAAGAGTATTAACCACAGATTATATTTTTGACGAAACTATTAGTGTTGTTTTAAGAAAATCAAACAAAATAAATGCAGTAGAATTAGGAAATTATATTCTAAATTCTGAGATTCATGTTGCTAAAATAGACTCTTCTATTTTTGAAGAATCGTGGAATTTATTTAAAAAATTTGAAAATTTTAGTTTTACTGATTGTACAACACTGGCTATTATGAAGACCTTAGGTATAAAAGATATTGCAACTTTTGATAAGGAATTCAGAAAGTTAGAATGGATTAATGTTGTTGGATAATCAAATTCGAAAGCCTTAAAAAGTTATTCTGGAATCTCAAAATATAATTTATGTATAATAAAAATGTCAAAAGAAACTATAGATATGATTGTTGAAGGAGGAAAAGCTAGTATGACCCCGCAATTAGGTCAGAAAGCAGGACCTTTAGGAATTAATATTCAAGAGATTCTAAATGATGTTAATAAGAAAACAGATGCTTTTAAAGGCATTAAAGTACCTGTAAAAGTTTATGTAGATACTTCTAATAAGAGTTATGAAATTGAGGTTGGAAGTCCTCCAACTTCTGAGTTAATTAAAAAAGAAAATGAATTAGAAAAAGGAAGCGGAACTCCTAATGCATTAAAAGCAGGATATTTATCTATTGAACAAGTAATTAAAATTGCTAAGATGAAAAAAGATTCTTTATTAGTTTATGATTTAAAAGGTGCTGTAAAAAATGTTGTAGGAAGTTGCGTTTCTATAGGAATTTTAATAGAAGGAAAAGATCCTAAAGAGATAATGAAAATGATTAATGATAATGAATTTGATGATTTTATTAAGAATGAAAAAACAGAAATGGATTCTGAAAAGAAAAAATTAGTTGATAAAGAAGTTAAAAGATTAAAGGATAATTATAAGAAAGTTATGAAAGAAACTGCAGAAAAGAAAGCTGCAGAAGCTGCTGCTGTTCCTGCTACAACAGAAGCTAGTGTTGCTCCAACAACTGCTAAGAAAGAAGAAAAGAAAGATAATAAAAAAGATGTTAAGAAAAGATAAATTCTAAAGATAGATTTATAATTTTTTGTTTTAAATTAATTCTATGGATTATGAATTAGAAGGAAAAACTGTTGTTGTGACTGGAGCTGCACAAGGTATTGGAGCAGAGATTACAACTAGTTTACTAAATCAAGGAGCTTATGTTATTGCTATTGATTTGAAGAATCTTAATGATAGTGAATTAGAAGATAAGATAGAAGTAAGTAATCATAATACTCGTTTTTTAAATTTAAATTATCAAAGAGGAGATGCATCAGATGTTGATAGAATGAAACAAGTGTTTGATTCATATTATGGGGATAATACTATTTCTTTAGATGGGCTTGTAAATAATGTAGGATTATTAGGGTTAGATCCAGAAAGAAATCTTGAACAATGGGATAGACATATGAATGCTCATGCAAAAACAGCTTATGTTATGACAGAAGTATGTTATCCATTAATGAGAAAAGGAGGTTCTATTGTTAATATGGGTTCAATTGAATTAGAAATGTGTGCTAAGAATGCTGTCTTATATACTGCAGGAAAGGGAGCTGTTTTAGGTTTGACTATTGGATATGCTGTAACTTTAGCAGATAAAGGTATTAGAGTAAATATGGTTAGTCCAGGAAATGTTAATACAAATACAAATGTTAAACAATATCAAGATGATCCTAAAACAAAAGAAGTGATTGATAAATTTGAATTTAGAACTCCAATGAAAAGAAGTGTAGAACCAAAAGAAGTTGCTAATGAAGTTTTATTCTTATTGTCTAATTTAAGTTCAGGAACTACTGGTCAAAATAGAATTGTTGATTGTGGGTATACAAAAGCTTTATGGGACAATGCTTGGATTAAAGAATAATTCTGTTAATATTCTAATTAGAAAGTTATATTAATTCTAGTTTTACATGTTTTTGATAACGGGGCTATAGTATAGCTTGGTCAGTATAGGCGGTTTGGGACTCTAAGGAGCAAATCACCGCCCGGCCGCAGTTCAAATCTGCGTAGCCCCATTTTATAAAAATATTATTCTTAATATTCAAAATCAGGAAAAACTTTTGCAAAGTGTTAATTTTATAAATCTATCTATATTCTATAGAATATATGTATTTTTGGAGTTGATTTAAAGTGGAATATACAATTTCTGATGTTGAAAAAGGAACTGCATCCAAAATTGCTGAAAATGTTTTAGCTTACTTACAAGATAGAGATCATTCAGTAGAATATAAAGTAAGAAATTATCAAAATGATCCTAATGATGCAGTGGTTCTGAATAGAATAAGAGTCGAAATATGCGGTCCTGGATTATTAAAAAGAATTTTCTCAAAAAAAGTAGCCGAAATTAGTCATTTAGAACCTGGTAATAAAACTAGGGTTGTAAGTTTTAACGATACACTCTTGCCTCAAGAAAAACTGGAAGAACTTGCGCAAAATGTCGATGTGGGTAGATTATTATTTTTTGGGGCTACACATGCACAGCAAGCTGTAGATTATGTATAGTTACTTTGAATAATTAAAACTATTGTAGCTTATAGAACTTACTTAGTAATTTGATATCGAAAGCTTTTTAAAACCTTATTCATAAGAAAATA
Source organism: Candidatus Woesearchaeota archaeon (assembly GCA_018302785.1). Classification (GTDB taxonomy): domain Archaea; phylum Nanobdellota; class Nanobdellia; order SCGC-AAA011-G17; family JAGVZF01; genus JAGVZF01. The sequence goes on from JAGVZF010000012.1 coordinate 29,054, forward strand.
TTTGCTTTTTTTAAGTTAAGATGGGAAGAACTAAGAAAGTAGGAAGTGCTGGTAGATTTGGTGTTAGATATGGAAGAACTACTAGGAAGAAGATTGCTGATATTGAAGCCTTATATAAAGGAAGACATAAATGTTTAAATTGCAAAAAAATTTCTGTAAAAAGAACTTCTTATGGTATTTGGGAATGTAATAAATGTAATGTCAAATTTGCTGGAAAAGCATACTCATTAAATTAAAATGGTAGTGTATAAATGTTTTTATTGCAATAAAATTGTAAAGGAAGAATATGTAGAAAAAAGAGTAAGATGTCCTTATTGTGGTTCTAAAATTTTGTTTAAACCAAGAGTTACTAATGTCAAAGTAAAGGCAGTTTAAGATGGTTGACAAATCAACACAGAAAAAAGTAGAGGAGTTGCATAATATTGAAGAAAATTTAAGAGTTATATTAGTGCAAAAACAGAATTTACAAATACAACTTCTTGAAATGGAAAATGCAATTTCAGAATTGGAAAAAACTAATGATAATGCGTATAAAATTGTTGGTGCAATTATGGTAGAATTGCCATCAGAAGAAATAAAAAAAGATTTAAATTCAAAAAAAGAAATTGTTGAGATAAAAATAAAAAATCTTGACAAACAAGAAAACAAGCTAAAAGAGGAGTCTAACTCTATACAAAAAGAGGTATTGAGTGCTCTAAAAGAGTGAGGTCTTAAAATGGAATTAGAAAGAATTAGAGGTGTAGTAGATATTTTAGGTCAGATTGAGGAGGACTTTACAGTTCCTAAAAACATAAGAATTAAGATAAAGGGAGTAGTAGAATCCTTAAATCAAGAGACTTTAAGCATTGACATTAGAATTGATATAGGTTTGCAGGAATTAGATGAGATTTCAGATGATCCAAATCTAAGCAGCTTTACAAGAATGCAGATTTGGAATGTTTTGAGTGCCTTAGAAAGTATCTAAACAATATAGAAATATTTATATATTAAATCAGTGTACATTATTAATAAAAATGGGAATATTTTCAAAAATAAAAGAAAAAGTAGGTATAAGTAATGATATTGATGATTTTCCAGAAGAATTTACTAATGATTATGTTCAAATAGATGCAGAAAAAAGAGCTGCTGGAAAAGCAAAGGTTATTGTTAGACCATTTATGATTGAAGACTTCTCTGATATTAAGCCAATGTTAGATGCTATTAGAGAAGGTTATACTATAGCTTTAGTTAATATAAAACCTTTAAAAGATAAAGATATAATGGAATTAAAAAGAGCTGTAGGGAAATTAAAGAAAACTTGTGATGCTATTGAAGGAGATATAGCAGGATTTGGTGAAGATTGGCTTGTTATAACCCCAAGTTTTGCTCAAATATATAGGGATAAAAACGTAGAAAATATTAATACAGAAGAGCAAGCTTAAGAGTTACATTTATAAATCTTTAGTGATATTTCTTTTATTATGGAAGAATTAAATCAAGAAATTTGTCCTTTCTGTCTGAATAAGACATTAATATTAAGAGAAGAACTAATAGATATTCCATATTTTGGTAAGACTTATGTTTTTTCTATGAGTTGTCAAGACAGTGATTGTAATTATTTTAAGGCTGATGTTGAAGCTGAAGAAAAAAAAGATCCTTGTAAGATTACATTTACGATAAAAAAAGAAGATGATTTGAGCATTAGAGTTGTTAAGTCAAGTGAAGCTACTGTAAAAGTTCCTCAATTAAGAATGAGTGTTACTCCAGGGCCTAGTTCTAATGGTTATGTAAGTAATGTAGAAGGAATTTTAAATAGATTTAAGAAAATATTAGAAGATGAAAGAGATTTAAGTGATGATGATAGTGTAAGAAAACATGCTAAAAATTTATTAAAAAAATTATGGAAAGTTAAAACTGGAGATATGGAGTTGAAAATAGTAATTGAGGATCCATCAGGAAATTCTGCTATATTAAGTAAAGATGTAGTTGTTGAGAAATTAAAGGTATGAAAGTTCTTTTTTTAGAGTCTAAATCACAAATTAAAATTTCTAGGAATTTATTAGATAAATTTAAATTACCTAAGAGAATTGCTTTAGTAAGTACAATTCAACAATTACATATTCTAAATGAAATTAAAGACTATTTAGAAAATAAAGGACATAGTGTAGTTATTGGCGGACAAGTTATTGGCTGTAATGTGATTAGTGCATTTAAAGTTAAAGATGATGTTGATGCAATTTTATATATTGGAAGTGGAGAATTTCATCCTATTGAGGTTGCTAGAAAAACTGGTAAAAAAGTTATTAAGTTAAATCCTTATACTAAAGTTATTTCTGAAATTAGTGAAAAAGAAGTTAAGGATTATGAAAGAAAAATTAGAGGTAAATTAGCTAAATTTTATAATGCAAAGAAGATAGGAATTATTGTTTCGCTAAAACCAGGTCAGCAATTATTATGGAAAGCTGAAAAATTTGTCAGAGATCATAAAGATAAGGAATGCTTTATTTTTGTTATTAATGATGTTAGAAAAGAAGAATTAGAAAATTTTAATGATATAGAATATTGGGTAAATACTGCTTGTTCTAGAATTGAATTACCTGGTGTTATTAGTATTGATGACATTGAAAGTTTTAAGAAAGATTAGTTATTTTGTTTCATCAAGAATTATTTTATTTTTAAAACCACCTCTTTTTTTATTTTTAATAATCCTTAATTCTTCTAACTTTTCTTTATTTATGCCTTTTTTATCACAAATTGCATAAATTACTTCTAGAATGTCTGCTAATTCGTCATTATTATTACTTTCAAGAAACTCTTCTACTTCTTCCTTTAATTTTTCTTGCAGTTTTAAGTAATATTCTTCGTCATTTGCAATATGTGTTATTGCAATCTGGTCCTTGTTCCTTATTATCTCCGGAATTTTGTCTCTAACTAATTTATTATATTTCATTTATTTTACGAATAGTCTAGATTTTATAAAGATTGTTGGAAAAGATTAATAAGTTTCTATTTGTAATTTTTTAATTTTAGAAAAATGTTTAATATTTCTAGTTAATAGTTTTTTATTATTTTTAATACAAATTCCAGCAATCATACTATCTTCTGGTTGAATAGGATTCCCTTGTGCATACAATTCCGAGTGTAATTTACCACCAATTTTTGCACTTTCAAGATCTAAGTCAAGTAAACCTAAGCTTTCCAGTAATGTATTTATATTATCTAATTTTTGTTTACTTTTTATATCTGAGGTACCTTGCCATATTTCAAAAACAGTAACTGCTGTTGTAAAAACAGGTAGATTTGCTTTTTCCAAATATTTAGCCTTGTCTACAGCTGAAGGATCATTATTTAACAAGTCGATAATAAATGTTGTGTCTAATATCATGTCAGTTTTTCCTTTACGTTTCTCATCCTATCATTAGATAATTCACGCGACTTAGCAATCTTATTTTTTATATTTTTGGCTTCTTCATTTGTCAAAATACCTGCAAAATCTGTTAACTTTACTTTTGCGGTTAATCTTCTAATAGCCTCACTAAAACTTTCTTCTTTCTTCTTTAGCGCATTTAGTCTTTCATATGCGTCTTCAGCTATAGTAATAGTTTTAGTGGACATAAACATACGTGTATGTATGTTTATTTAAGCTTTTCTATATTCAAAAATAATCTACCTAATCTTTAAATATGAGTAATTTACTTTAAATTTATGGATAAAACTAAATTAGAAAAAGTAATGGATATTGCTACTAAGAGAGGTTTTTTCTATCCTTCTGCTGAAATTTATGGAAGTAAATCAGGATTTTGGACTTATGGTAGTTTAGGAACTAAAATAAAGCATAAATGGGAAAATTTATGGAGAAATTACTTTTTATCATTAAATTCTAATTTTTATGAAATTGATGATGTTAATATATTACCTAAAAAAGTTTTTGAAAGTTCTGGTCATTTAAAGAATTTTAATGATCCTTTAACAGAATGTGAAAAATGTCATTTTAGATTTAAGGCAGATCAATTAATTGAAGATGAATTAAAATTAAATGTTGCTGGATTAAAGGAAGATGCTTTAACAAAATTGATTAGAGATAATAAAATAAAGTGTACAAATTGTAAAGGAAACTTAATGGATGTTAGATTTTTTAATATGATGTTTGATGTTAAAGTTGGAGCTGTAGGGGAAGACATAATGTATTTAAGGCCAGAAAGTGCACAAAGTCCTTATTTAGCATTTAAAAGAGAATTTGAAGCAACTAGAAGAAAATTACCTTTAGGATTAGCTGTAATTGGAAGAGCTTATAGAAATGAAATAAGTCCCAGGCAAGCTTTTTTTAGATTAAGAGAATTTACACAAGCAGAACTACAAATTTTTTTTGATCCTGATAAATTGAATAAACATGAAGATTTTAATTCTATTAAAGATTATAAGTTAATTTTACATATTAATAATAAAACTTCGAAGTTAAGTTGTAAAGACGCTGTTGAGAAAATAAAATTACCTAAGTTTTATGTTTATTATTTAGCTAAAGTACAACAGTTTTACTTAGAAACTTTAAATATTAATGAAAAATTATTTAGATTTAGAGAATTAGATGAAAAAGAAAGAGCTTTCTATAATAAAATTCATTTTGATATAGAATTAAATTTAGAAACACTTAATGGGTGGAGAGAAGCTGGAGGTGTGCATTATAGAGGAGATCATGACTTAAAGGGACATCAAGAGGGAAGTAATACAAAATTAGAAGTTACAATTGATGAAGATGGAAAAACTAAGAGATTTATTCCACATGTTTTAGAACTAAGTTTTGGAGTAGATAGGAATATTTGGGCTTTACTTGATTTATTTTATAAAGAAGAAAAAGAAAGAACTTTATTTATATTTCCAAGTAATATAACTCCTTTAGATGCTGCTGTATTTCCTTTAGTTAATAAAGAGAAAATGCCTGAAATAGCTGAAAAAATATTCTTAGATTTATTTAATAATGGTTTAAGTGTATTTTATGATAATTCTGGAAGTATTGGAAGAAGATATAGAAGACAAGATGAAATTGGAACTTTATGTTGTATTACTATTGATAGCGACTCTTTAAAATATAATTCTGTAACTTTAAGAAATAGAGATAATATGAAGCAAATTAGAGTAAACTTTGATGAGCTTAAAACTGCTTTAAAAAGGTTATTTAATAATGAGAAATTGGAAAAAATTGGAAAAATAATTTGATTTGCTAAAAGTTTATATATAACTTATTTTGCTTCTTAAATATGATTTATGATATTGGAAATTTAGCTTTACTACCAATAAGATCTAATGATGATTTCTCAAGAAGATTAGCTAATCATTTTGGATTAAGTGATCCTGATAAATTAGTTATAAATAGAGCATGGAGTAATGGGGAATATTGTCCCATAATTACAGATATTTTAGATAAAGATAGTGAACCAAGGTTAGAAGGAAGAACTGCTTGTATTGTTTACAGTTATACCCAAAGTTATTTAAGTAATACTGAAGCTTTTGCTAGGATTTTACTTCTATCTGATGCTGCTTATAGGAACGGGGCTGATGATGTTGTTTTAATTATGGCAGAAAGCTTATTTGACAGACAAGACTTAGATCCTTCAATAAAATATAAACATGGATTTGGTGATATTTCCGATAAATTAAGGAAGAAAGCATTGTGTATGCAAGGACAAGCTTTCAGTTTAGAATCAGTTGTTGGCCATTTTAGACATGCTGGGATTTCTAGAGTTTTAACTTTGGATAGGCATTCTAATGAATCAGAAAGAGTTTATGCACATATCTATTCTAAAGATGCTAGTGAGGTTTTATTTAATTTAGATCCCGTACCAATATTTGTGAATTATGCTTTACAATTGCCAATTGATTTAAGTGATAGTGGGCAAAATTTAGTTTTATTAGCACCTGATAAAAATGCTTGGGGATCTGTTGATACATTTCAAGGTTTATCAGGACTTTGTAATGCATCTGTAGTTTATTGTGATAAAAATAGAGAAGTTCCAAATGATCCTAATAGATTAAAGGCAAGTATAAGTAAAACTAGTGATAATTTCAGAGGAGTTAAAGACAAAATTGTAGTTGCAATTGATGATAAAGCAGACACCATGGGAACTTTAAGAACTACATTAGTAGAGGATTTAACAACAGATGGAAAGCCAAGACAATTACATGCTTTTATTACACATATGATTATGTCAACTAGAAGTGCCTATGAAGATATTTATACACATAGGATTAATTTACATGGGTCTAATAGTCATCCTAATATGACATTTAAAAAAGATGAACCTGGAGTTGAGAATATTACAGTAATTGATTTTACTCCTTATTTTGCATGGGCTTTAGTTAATCATGTACTTCCTGGAATTCCAATTCAAGAATGTACAAAAGAAAATTTAGATAATTTTAGAGAATTATATAGTGTAATAAAACAAGGGAAAATTGTTGATTATATGTCATAGTTATTTATCAAATTAGAGTAGTATCAATAAATTAATAACAAGATGGATTTCTAAACCATATAATTTAGGGGGTTGTAAGAATGGAATTAGATATACAGTTAGTAGAAAAAGCTACAAGTGAAGTGCTATTGTCTTTACCATTATCTAGAGATTTTAATTTGGAAATGTTTGGTATTGATACATTATTCTTTAGTAACAATAGTGTCGCTTGATACTATTTTCCTTTTTAATTTCATTTCTTTATTTTTATTTAATCAACAGCTTTTTAAATTCTAGCTAAAAGCAATAATACTATGGGCCGGTAGATCAGTCCGGAAATTGTTTGGACAATAGATCGCTCCCTCGGCATGGGAGACTTTGCCCAAAAGGCCGTGGGTTCAAATCCCGCCCGGTCCATTTTTAAATATTAAATTAAAGATAGAAAAAGTAAATTTATTTTTCTTTGTCGCCAACACACAAAAATCTTGCTTCAAATATTTGAAGTTCTGCTAATGTGAAAATATTTGAATTTGAATTATATAAACTGTTAACATTAAGTTTAACCCATTTAGCAGACGTTGGTGGAAAAAGTATTTCTTTTTTGCTTTGGAACCTATTTTGTAATTTTCCTTCATAAATTGTTCGCCAATAACCATTTTTTCCATTTGTAGAGTCTGTTGAAACTCCTATAGAATAGTCTGCTACATTCCTATTATCGTCTTTTGCTGCTGAATTTTGAACTAATGTGAACTTACTAATAACATATTCTTTGTCTAATTGAATTGTTGCATACTGTGGCATACTTATTGGTGTAGAAGATTGTGTACCACAGCTCCATTGATTTTTAGGGTATGTTATATACCCATCAAATAGTTGTTTTGATGTTGCTGTAACTTCGTCATTAATTTGTAATGAACAAGATTCCATTGAATCAACAACTTTTAAAGCAATATTTTCTGGATTAAAATCATTAAATGTATAACCACAATATTTCCTAATATCTTCATGGTAATCAAAGTGTCTTTTATCATAAGGTTTACATATATTATTAATGCATGATGTTTTTAAATCTGAAGAGCTGGAACATTCTACATCTTGACAATTACTACATGTTTCTCCAGAATCTATGTTTCCATTTCCACATAAACTTAAAGTATCTTTTGGCTTTTGCTCTACTTTCTTTTGACATTTAAAGTTATTTCCACATTCATAACCTAATTGACAATCAAATGTAGATAAACATTCTACATTACATTTTCCCTTTACAAGACCTTCATCTGATTTTACTTTACAACCTTCTGAAGAAGTTGTACAAGATATAAAATTAGAACCTGTGCATGATTCTGAAGAACATTCATCACTGCAAGACTTTTGAGTTTCATCAGGTTGTTGTTGTGCTTGTTGGCATGCAGATACAAAAAGGATTATACTTATTAAGAATACTAAGAATATGGATTTTTTCATAAATTAGGCACCTCGATTTTATTAAATTTAAATTGTAATTTATAATTTATAAATCTTTCTAATTAAAATTAATAAAAAGCTTTAAATAGCAAGATAATATAGATTTAATAAAAGAGGTGATTTTATGGTTAAATCAAGAAAGTCTAAGAATGTTCAAAAAAATAGGCCTATTGGTGCAACTATTGTTGCAATATATTACTTTATTGTTGGAATTTTTGCTTTTATTGGAGGGATATTATTTTTAACTATAGGTAATATGTTTTTTAGCACTTTTGTTAAAATGCCATTTATGAATGTATTAGGCTCAGTTATTGGAATTGTGTCAATTATATTAGGTGTATTATATTTAATTATTGCTTATGGACTGTGGAAGTTAAATAAATGGGCACAAATAATAGCTACAATCTTTGCTATTCTGGGGTTATTTGGAGGTCCTTTTGGCATTGTTTTAAGTATAGCAGTAATTTTATTGCTTTGGGTCCATAAAGAAACCAGATTAGCTTTTTCTTAATTTTTTATTTAAATGGATAATTGCCTGTAAAACAGGCATTGCAACTTTCTTTAGGACTCAAACCAATTGCTTTATACATACCTTCTACTGTTAAATAAAGTAAAGAATCTGCTCCAATAAAATCTCTAATTTCTTCAGTAGTTCTACCATGAGCTTTTAACTCTTCGTATGTCTTGTGATCTATGCCATATATACATGGATGTTCTATCCTAGAAGAAGCAATTCTAAGATGTATTTCTGTTGCGCCCCCTCCCCTTAATAAGTTAACTAAATATCTTGAAGCGTTGCCTCTAACTATACTATCATCAATAAGTATTATTTTTTTATCTTTTACATATTCTGGAATAACTTCATACTTAGCTTCTAAAATTGATGCTCGTTTTTCTGGCTTTGCCATAAATCCTCTTGGATTAGACTGATAGTGTCTTCTAATAATTCCGGGTCTTAGAGGTAAATTTGTTTCTTCTGAATATCCAACTGCAGCTATATGAGCAGAATCTGGTGCATAAAGAACAGTACTTTCTGAGATGGTCATATTTTTTTCTCTTTCTTCTAAAGCTAGTTGTTGTCCAAGATTATGTCTTGCTTTAATTATATCAATGCCTGAAAACTGTCCTTTAGGAAAGTGAAAATAAATATGCTCAAATATACATGCTGCTTCTATTTTCTGAGGTAGTTGATGGCTTCTAATTTTATCATTATTTACAAAGATTATTTCTCCCGCATTAAGTTCTCTGGTTTCTTGTACATTATTTGATGGCAATGAATTTTCTGATAAAGCAAAAACACCAAGATGATTTCTTGTAATAGAAAGCGGCTTTATTCCATATTGATCTCTTGCAAAAACTAATAATGGCTTTTTATTTTGAACAATTACGGCCATGCATAAACTCCAAGAAGGATGTAATTCACTTAATCCGCTAATCACTTTTGCTTCAAGATTTGATCCTTGAGCTCTTGCAATAGCAAATGGAATGATATGAGAATCTGAATAATGACTTAATATTTCATTTTCAAGATTCCATTGTTTAACTAAATCTCTAAACCCTACAATTTCTCCATTATGAGCAATTATGTAAGTTACATTATCTATTGTTTTAACAATTGGTTGAATATTTTCAGGAACTAGAGCTCCTTGAGTTGGATATCTTACTTGACCTACTGCAATTCTTGCAGTACTAAGTTTATCATCATCTTTAAGGACTTCGTTAACAAGGCCCTTAGCTTTTATTAGACTTGGATTACCAGGATGTACAAATAAACCTGCTCCTTCTTGCCCCCTGTGATTAATCCTAGTCAATAAGGCTCTTGAAACTAAGTAAGCATTCTCTCCAGACACCGCACAAATACCACACATTTGGCACCACTTTTGCTAAACTTCATAAAAATAGCCCCGCCAGGATTCGAACCTGGGTCGCGAGCTAACTTCTAAATATTATCCAAAGGCTCGCATGCTTTCGGCGTTATAAAACATGGCCGCTACACTACGGGGCTATAGTATTTTAAGTTATAATATAATATTTAAAGTTAATGTTGCTTAAAAACTTAAATTTTCTATCAGAAAGAATTAAATACCCTAAAATTAGGCTTTTTTCGATATGGAACAATATGTAGTTGACACAAGCGTAATTATAGAGAAAATTGTCTCTAAATTAGTAAAAAAGAAAGAAATAGAAGGTACTATTATAGTTCCAAATGCTGTTGTAGCGGAATTAGAAGCTCAAGCAAATAGAGGCTTAGAAATAGGATTAATTGGCTTAGAAGAATTAGAAGAACTTCAAAATTTACATAAAGAAAATGTAATTGAGATTAAATTTGTAGGAGCTAGGCCTACACCTAGTCAAATTGCTTATGCTAAATCTGGAGAAATTGATGCTTTAATAAGAGAAATTGCATATAATGAAAATGCTACTTTAATTACAGCAGATAGAGTTCAAAAACTATCTGCAAAAGTATTTGGAATTAATGTAAAGTTTATAGAAACTAGAGCTTTAAAGACTAAATTAGAAATTGAAAAGTTATTTGATGAAACTACAATGAGTGTTCATTTAAAAGAAGATTCTTTGGCTTATGCTAAAAAAGGAAGTCCTGGGAATTGGAAACTGGAAAAAATTAGTGAAAAAGAATTTTCAAATCAACAAATTCAAGATATGGCAAAAGAAATTGTTGAAGCTACTAAACTTGATCCTAAGAGTTTTATTGAAATTTCTAGACCAGGATCTACTATTGTTCAATATAAAAATCATAGAATTGTAATTGTAAAACCTCCATTAAGTGATGGATGGGAAATTACTGCAGTAAAGCCAATTAAAAGATTAAGTTTAGAAGATTATAAATTACCTGATGAAATCATTGATAAAATTAAAAATAAGGCAAGAGGTATTGTAATAGCTGGAGAAACTGGAAGTGGAAAGAGTACATTTGGCCGCGGGTTAGCAGAATTTTTTGTAAAACAGGGAAAGATAACTAAGACTATCGAAAGTCCTAGAGATTTAGATTTACCTAATGAGATTACACAATATGGAAAGAATTTTGCAAGTAGTGAAGAAATACATGATATTATTTTGTTATCAAGACCAGATAATATTTTATTTGATGAAATGAGAGATACTCCTGATTTTAAATTATATACTGATTTAAGATTAGCAGGAAGTAATTTAGTAGGAGTTTTACATGCAGCAACCCCAATAGATGCTGTACAAAGATTTATTGGAAGATTAGATGTTGGGATGATTCCTAGTGTTTTAGATACAATAATTTTTATTGAAAAAGGAACTATTGAAAAATTGTTAACTTTAAGAATGATTGTGAAAGTTCCAAGTGGAATGACAGAAGCAGATTTAGCAAGACCTATTGTTGAAGTTAGTGATTTTATGACATCTAAAGTTTTATATGAAATTTATAGTTATGGAGAAGAAACTGTTGTAATTCCATTAATAGAGGAAAAACAAAGTCCTACTAAATTATTAGCTGAAAAACAATTAAGACAGCAAATGCTAAAATATTGTGATGATGCAGAAGTTTCAATGATTTCTGATAATAAAGCTGCTATTTACGTTCCAGAAAGAGATATTCCTAGAATTATTGGAAAGCAAGGAGTCATGATTGAAAAAATTGAAAAAGAATTAGGAATTTCTATTGATGTTAGAGAATTAAAAGATTTTACTGAGAAAAAGAAAGATATACACTATGAAATTAATGAGACTGGAAATTCTTTAATATTTACATTTTCTAAGAATTTTATTAATAATTTTGTTTCTATTTATATAGGAAATGAATTATTGTTTTCTGCTACAGTTGGAAAAAAAGCAGAGATTAAAGTAAATAAAAAAAGTGAAGTTGGAAGAAAACTTGGTTATGGAATTAATAAGAATTTAAATATTTTTGTGAAATTGTAGATGAATATTATAGTTTTTACTAGGAATAAAATCTTTGGATTTTTTTATAAATTTATTTTTAAAAATATATTCTTTTTATTTGATGCTGAAGAAGTTCATGATTTCATTATAAAATTTGGAAAGTTTTTAGGATCAAATTCTGTTACAAGATTTAAAACAAGATTATTATTTAATTTTGAAGATAAAAGATTAGAACAAAATATCTTAGGAATTAATTTTAAGAACCCTGTTGGATTAGCAGCAGGATTTGATAAAAATGGATATTTAATAGATATAATGCCTAATGTTGGATTTGGTTTTATGGAAATTGGTTCTATAACTGGTGAAAGATGCGAAGGTAATAAAAAGCCAAGATTATGGAGATTAAAAAAGTCAAAAGCTCTTGTTGTAAATTATGGATTAACAAATAATGGTTGTGAAGAAATTTCAGATAGATTAAAAAATAAGGAATTTAAAATTCCACTTGGAGTAAGTATTGCTAAAACAAATTCTAAAGAATGTGCAGATACTATTAAAGGAATAAAAGATTATGTAAAGACTACTAAAAAATTTTCTAATATAGGAGACTATTTTGCAATAAACATAAGTTGTCCTAATGCTTTTGGAGGCCAACCATTTCATGAAAAAGATAAATTAAATTTACTTTTAAATGAAATTGATAAAGTAAAAACTAAAAAGCCTATTTTCTTAAAGATTTCTTGTGATTTAAATTTTAAAGAAGTTGATGATATAATTAGTATTTCTAATAAACATAAAGTTAATGGGTTTATTCTAACAAATTTAACTAAGAAAAGAGATAATAAAAATATACTAGACAAAAACATTCCTGAAAAAGGAGGTATAAGCGGGAAAGTTGTTGAGGATTTAAGTAATAAAATGATAGAATATGTTTATAAAAAGACTAAAGGGAAATATGTAATTATTGGTGTTGGGGGAATTTCTTCAGCTGAAGATGCTTATAAGAAAATTAGATTAGGTGCTTCTTTAGTTCAATTAATTACTGGAATGATCTATGAAGGACCTCAGTTAATAAGTGAAATAAATTGTGGCTTAGTGAGATTATTAAAAAAAGATGGTTTTAAGAATATTAGCGAGGCTGTTGGTGCCGATTCCAAATAAATTATTAAATTTACTAAATAGATTCTTTAGAATAGAAAGCTTTTTAACTAGAAAAAAGAAAAGTTGCAGGCCATGAATAATATTCAGAAATCAATAGGCTTGGCAGCAGCTAAAATTGCGGAAGATATTGATGCAGATTGTATTGTTTCTGTGGAAAGAGTTTTAAGTGAAAAATATAATATTGATGATCCTGAAATTGAAGTTAAAGTTAGTTTTTTTAGAAAATTTAAGAAAGGGGTTTATAGGAAAACTGAATATAATAAAAAATTAAGGGGTTTAGATCAAGAAACTGTTGCTTACCTTAAGGAATTTTTAATGGATGGAGTTAATAAAGATTATATTAAGAAAGGAGATAGAGTTATTTGTGTTTTAGATGAAGCTATTGGGAGCATTTTAAATGGATTATTAATAATTGATGTTGATAAATTGTTCTTTGATATGAGTACCCATAAAATTACTCAGAATGTTACTCCAGGAGTTATTGAAGCTATTTTAAGTATTTCTAAAGAACTATGTAGTGAGGGAAGAGAAGGTAAAAAAATAGGAACTACTTTTATTATTGGAAAAAGAGAAGATGTAGTTAAGTATACAAAACAATTAATTATAAATCCATTTACAGGGTATAGTGATGATATGAGAAATATAATGGATCCAAATTTAAGAGAAACCATTAAAGAATTTGCTTTACTTGATGGTGCTTTTATTATAGATAATGATGGAACTATTGTAACTGCTGGAGCTTATATTACTGCTAATTCTGAAAATATTGAAATTCCTAATGGTTTTGGGACCAGACATAGAAGTGCTGCAGCTTTAACTAAGGAAGCTGATGCCATTGCTATAGTTGTTTCTGAAAGTAATAGCATAAGAGTTCTTAAAGATGGAAAGATTATTATGAGGATTTAGATTGCTAGAAATGATATAAACTTACTTAAGTCCTAATTATTTGAGTTTAATATGGTTAAAAAGAAACGAAAGAAAAGACTAGATGGTTTTGGAGTAGCAAACGGTGCTAAGCCTTTTAAAGAAGACGAAATAATTTTTTCTGATTTTGATAATTAGAATAAACATAAACTTTTTAAATTTAATATACAATTTAGTTCTCAAGAGCCTGTAGCGCAGCTTGGATAGCGCAAACAGCTAAAACTGGCGTTACTGCCTCCTAAAGCTGAAGCAAGCAGTAGGTCCTGGGTTCAAATCCCAGCAGGCTCGTTTACACTTAGAATTACTTGGTTTAACTCCTCGTGGGTCCATTCCCAGAATATAAATCTTTTTAACTTTCAATGAATCAATTTAATAAAATGAAAAAATCAAAATTAGCCGTTAAGGTGCATGAGGGAAAAATTGCCGAGCTTGCAAAGAAAACTGATCACAAGACTCTGGTAACATGGGCTCTAGATTGCGCTGAGCGGGTATTGCCTTATTTTGAGAGTAAATATCCAAAAGATGACCGTCCCAGAGTAGCAATTGAAACAGGACGAGCTTGGGCCAAGACAGGAGTATTCAGAATGGCAGTTATACGCAAGGCTTCACTTGATTCTCACTCTGCAGCTCGGGATGTGAAAGATGATGATATAGCTCGCTCAGCTGCCCGTTCTGCAGGGCAAGCAGTGGCAACAGCACATGTCTCAACACATGCTCTCGCTGCTGCAGTCTATGCAGCCACTGCTGTTCGTGATGCTACTCTTCCAGTCAATGCTAATGCTGCTATAACCAAAGAACGAGAGTGGCAATATCAGTATTTAATAAAACTTGGAAAAAGGTGTCAAACAAGCTGACATAAAATGTGTTTAATAAAAAAAGAATAATAATGTTATACTTAAAACTCAAGCTTTAAAAATGAAGCATTATCTATCCCATGAACAGATGGAAGTTCTTCTAATGGCTTATTATTAATTATTAGTTGAGATATTCTAATTGGACCATTATGAGTAACAATAGCAATTGTATTAACTTGATAATCTTTCAATTTACTATAAAAAGTCTTTAATCTTAGATAAACATCATAAAGACTTTCCCCATTAGCTGGCTTTCCGTGATAAAATCCTCCTGGTAGAGCTTCTAAGTCTTTTAAAGTAACTACTTTTCCTTCAAATTCCCCATAACTTCTTTCCCTTAGTAATTTTGTTAAGATTAACTTTTTTGTTTTATTAGTTTTAAAAATTTCTTGAGCTGTTTTTACACATCTGTCTAAGTCACTTGAAAAAATTAATTCTAAATCATATTTTTTAAGTTGGAGTCCAAGATTCTTTGCTTGAATTAATCCTTTTTTAGTTAGTCTTCCTTGTAACCAGCCTTGTATTAAACCTTTTAAGTTTTCTTCAGTTTCTCCATGTCTAGCTAATATTAATTTCATTTTACTAATAATAAGATTTAAATACAAAAATTTATAATTCTTTTTAAAATAAAATGGAAAATTGTATCTTTTGCAAAATAATAAAAAAAGAAATCTTAAGTAAAGTAGTTTATGAAAATAAAATTATCTTTGCTTTTCTTGATAATAATCCTTATAATTTAGGACATACTTTAGTTATCCCAAAGAAGCATTATAGGTGGGTTTGGGATATAAAAGATATTGGAGAATTTTATAATTCTGTTAATAAAGTTGCTAATGCAATGAGAAAAGGTCTTAAGACAGAATTTATAGTTTCTTTGGTTGTTGGAGAAGAAGTTCCTCATGCACATGTTCATTTAGTCCCTAGATATAAAAATGACGGGCATGGTGGGGCTATTAATATACATAATCATAAGAAACTAACAGATAAAGAGCAAGACGAAGCAATTAAGAAAATCCAAAGGTTTTTATAAGTTTTTTGACGCTATTTCTTCTAAATTCGGCGCTGTATTTTAGCCTGGAAGTAATGGGCAATAGAAAGCCGCTCTCATGGTTTTTATGGGAAAGGCGGAGGTCGGGTGTTCAAATCACCCCAGCGCCATTTTCATAAAGCTTTAAATAGGTGATAATGTGGTAATTTGATTATGTGGCCCTTAGATTATATTGTGAAAGATATTAAGAGGCACATATGGATTTATGTTGCTTTAATTTTAGTAGTCTTATGGTCTATATTTATTAAGAAAGATTTGATTTTAGGACTAATTATTCTAGCACTTGGTATAGTCTTTACGCCATTAGACCGATATGTCTTTCAGGATAGATTTAAGAAAAATACTTAGTTGATTCAATTACCTATATTAAGCCAGCTTTTATTTCTTTAACTATACTTTTATAATAATATTTGCCCCATTTTCTAATTTGTGTTTTATTTAAGTGTCTTAAGTAGTCTGCTATTTTTTGACCTGATAATAATTCTGGTAGAATAACAAAATCAGCTCCTTTTTCATATAAAGTTTTTAGTTCTACTAGGTCTTTAGTTGTTACAATAACAGTTCCTTTTTTATTATATTTTTTATAAAGTCTCATTATTTCTAAGTTATCTTCTAAATTATGAATTGTAGATATAACAATTTTAGGCTTAGTTCTTAAAATTTCTTCTATAAAGTCAATATCTGAGACATCTCCATAGATTGCTTCTATGCCTAATTTCTTTAAATTTGATATCACATCAGGATTAAAATCTATTGTTAGGAATTTTTTCTTAGTATTTTGCAATGATTTTATTATATTATATCCTGTTCTATGGCCTCCAAATAAAATAACGTCATATTTATTATTTTCAATTTTATATCTTTCTTCTTTTAATTTCTTTCTTTCAAAAATTGATAAATACTTGGACATTAGAATATATAATTTATCATTATTTATTATTAAATAAGATGAAATTGTAATTGTTATTAATCCTACAATTGTTATTAATGTAACTATATCTTGGGTTAAATGGCCTGCTCTTAAGCCTAAATTTATAAGAATTAAGGAAAATTCGCTAATTTGGACTATTGCTAAACTTGATAGAAAATTCGTTCTTTTTTTATAGCCAATTATTGCCATAATTATTAATAAAATTAAGAATTTCCCAACAATTACAAAAATAGATATTATTAAAGCAGGAATTATTATTTTAGATACTGAACTTAAAAGCATACCAATTCCTAGATTTACAAAGAAGATTACAATAAAGAAATCTCTTAGAGGTTTTACTTTATTTAAGATTACATGATTAAATGGAATTACTGTTAAACTTACTCCTGCTAAAAATGCCCCAATTTCTAAAGATAAGCCTAAAAGATAAGCTATAGAAGATAATAAAAAACACCATGCAATACTTGCAATAAAAAGTAATTCTTGAGAACTTGAAACAATATTAAATAATTTTTTAAGTAAATATTTACTTGAAATAAATACAAGTAAAATAAAACTTAAACCTTTAATAAAAATTATTACCGCAGAATTAATGTTAAAATTTTCATTACCTATACTAGTAATAAAAATTAAAGAGATTATTGCAACAAAGTCTTGAACTAGTAATAAGCCAACTAAAATTTTCCCATATAATGTATCTATTTCATTTTTATCTGATAAAAGTTTTATAATAATTATAGTGCTACTAAATGTTATTGCTAATGAAATATAAATTGAAGTTATATTTGAAAATCCTAAAGCTTTAGATAGTAAAAATCCAAATATAGTTGTTATAATTATTTGAAAAACTCCCATTATTATAGAAGTTTTACCTGTTTTTTTTAATGTTGAAAAGTTTAAACTTAATCCTACAATAAAAAGTAAGAAAGCAATTCCAATTTCTGAAAATAATTTAATTGTTTCAGAAGGGCCTGTAATTTTTAGGAATAATGGACCTAGAATAATTCCTGTGATAATATAAGCTAGAATTGAAGGTTGTTTTAATAATTTTGCTAGAACTGCAATTACTGTTGCAACTAAAAGGATTATACTTATGTTAAGAAGTAAATTAGAATTAATTGCTGAAATAACCTCTTCTAATGCCATTTATTAAAAAGTGATTTATCTATTTATAAATTTAATTCTTTTTTTAAAGAAAATTTTAAGAAAAAATAAAGTTTATTTCTTTCCTAATGTTATTTCTATTGTACTTACTCTAATTAGTTTTTGTTCTTGGTTTTCAAATTCTTCTGAGTCAATTTTTATGCCCCTTATTTCTACAGTGTTTTCTAAGAATCTTTTAGTTGATACTTCTGCTATGTCTACTGCTCTTGAGATAAATTTACCCCTTGCTTTTATTACTACTTCATTTGCACCTTGTGTTGTAAATTGCATTACTACTCCTGTTACATAGTTCATAAATGGTTTCCCACCAATAAAAACTATATGGTCATCTGTCCTGTTTTCTGCCATTTTAGTTACCTCCACATACTACTTATTTTCTGTCTTTCATCTCTTTTAATGTCTTAAGCCTAGTTAGATAACCAGCTATTGTATTCCTTAATTTCTTTGAAGGAATTTCAGCATATTGAAAAGCAACTTTTTTATTTGTCTCAAAATCAAGAGCTACGCTATCAGGATATTTGGTAAATATTTCTACTGCAGTTCTTTTAACTAAGGTTGTTTTTATTCTTCCCATAGTGCTACTTTAACAGGATAACTTTATAAATTTTATGTTTTCTTTGGTTTTTGCTTATTAAATAAGGCTTGTTTACTCATTCTAGATGCGTAATTTAATGGATTTTTGAATTTTTCACAGTAATTACATTTTATGCCTAAACTAGAATAATAAGCTTCATTATCACAATTTGGGGGCATAATATCTTGCTTTTGCCTTTTATACCAGCTTATTTGTGATTTAATGTAATTTTCAGGTAGTGGAGAATAGTTCTTTTTATTCCATTCAACAAGTAAAGGTTCTATGTCTTCATAAGAATAATTTGACTTTCTTAAAAAAGTGATTAAAATAAATAACGCTCTTTTTCTTCCATCGGTTTTAATTCCTTCAAGTATTTTTTTAATACAATTTGGGAAGTGTTTATCACTTATTTTAACAGTATCTTTTTTGTTTACAATAAATGTTGATTTTTCTTCTTGTTGTTTTTTTTGTTTTGACTGCCAATCTAAGGTTTGAATAAATAATTGCTTAGATTCATTTTCTTTAAATTCTTCTTGATTTAAAAAATGTTTTTTTACTTCTATATTTTCTGGAATTGCGTCTTTTTTGTTAAAATTTTTTATTTCATTTACAGAAATTGGAATGCTTACTAAACCAGATTTTTCGTTTATTGAATACGGAGCTCTAAACATATGCCTACTTGAAATTAAAACAGAATCTATATCTACTAAGGCAAAAGGATTAAAAATATTTGATTTTTGAAATTCTTCTTTTTTAATATTAAATTTTGTTTCAATCTCATGTACAGTATATTTTTCTAATATTCTTTGAGATAAATGATCTTTAACCATATTCTTAATGAAATTAGCTATGTACCTAGATAGTTCTGGAAACATTAATCTAATTTCAATATCATTTACTTTTTGAGGGAAAGAGTTATATGGAAGAGTTATATGTAAGCCTTTATTACCTGAAAATTTAATAGCAGGATTATAAATTTCATAGTAATTCAAAGCTTCAATAATTATTTCTCCAGCAATTTTAGATATTTCAAAATCAACTCCATCTAAATCAAAAACTAAGTCCCAACCACTCCTTAGTTCATCTAATTCTTTTCTTGACATTCCAGTTTTTAATAATAAAGGATTTGACCATAATTCTTCAGAAATATGAAAAGAAGTTGCACCTAATTTCGCTAATTGGGAAATATCATTTTCAAATTGAAGAATATCAGGTCTTTTACCAAAACCTTTATCCCCAAATTTAAAGGATACTTCTCTATTTTTAGATGAATTCAATATAGCTTTTTTTACATCAGTTCTTGAATAATACTTAACAAAATCAGACATTTCATCTATAATTCGTGCTGTTTTTCCTCTAATTTATTATATACTATAAGAAATTGTTCTTTTAAATTTTCTTCTATAGATTTAAATTCATTTATTTTACTTAATAGCATATCTTTTGCTTCTTCTATTGATCTATAAACAGCAACATTTGCGCCTACATTAATTAATAATTTTTTTTCATTTTCTAGTTTAGTTTTGATAAATATACCTGGGAGCAATTGGGAGAATAATTTTGAATTTTCTTTAACATTATTAAAATCACTTAGATATTCTATTTGAGCACTAATATCATTAATTTGATTTGATATTAAAGAAAGTTGTTCTTGTAATTGCTGAAATTGATTTGCTAGAATTTGTGCTTCTACGTAGCTTTCATTTATCTTATTTTCATTATTTTGCATTATCTTTTGATTTTTTCTTTTTTGGAGAAGTCTCTTTGGTTTTTACTTTTTGAGAAGTTTCAGCTGCTTGTTTTTTTTCTTTTGGGTTGAAATTTTTAATGAATTTTTGTTCTTTTTTTGGGTTTATATTAGCATTTATTAAGGCTTTTTTTACTTCTTCTGTTGATGCATTTTTTTGTATTTTAATTACTAAAGGAGTCGGATCTAAATGGTTTATATTACACCTTTTTCTTCTTACATAACCGTCAATCATAACAAAATTTGCATTTATTGTGTCAATTACTACAGCTATATTTCCTGATTCTCTGCCTGCTATTTTTGTACAGACTCTACCTATTTCCATTAACATTTCTTGATATCTCCTTGATTTTTTCTCTTGAACAATTTGAGCATAAATAACCACCAAATAATCTATTTACTGTTTTTTTGGATTTAGACATAGTTCTATATTTATATGGTAATTTTCTAGGTATTCCATGTAATTCTTTTTTGCAATTTGCGCATTTCTTTTTATTATGAACTCTTCTTTCATAATGAATTACTATTTTTCCTCCAGGAGTTTTAACTTTCTTTCTCTTAAATGTCCTTGATTTTGTTTTTGATGGTGATAGCATTTTAATAATATACTTTCAATAATTTTTTAAATATTTGGTTAAACACAAGTGATGTTAGAATATATATACCTAACCATCCAAAGCCTGTATTTGCTCCTAATTTAGGAATACTAAATGGTAAAGTTAATATAACTTGTGTATCTGGCATTGATTTTCTAATCCACCAGAAAAGTATAATTAATGGCAAAAAGTTAATGATCATTGGTTTAATTGTATGCTTCATTTGTTCAAATGACATATCCATCATTCTTTTTTGCATTTCCATTAATTTTTCTGGATTATCTTTATTAATTTTAGATTCTTCTTTTATTTTCTTTCTAAGATCATTTGATTCTTGTCTTAGTCTTTTTAGAGTTTCTTGGTTTGTTAAAAATTTATAAGAAAGAGTAACTAGGAAAGAAGCTGCTATTGAAAGTAAGGTTACAAATAATAATGGATTTTCTATAATAAAAGACATTTTAACCACCCATCATCTTTCTTAAAGATGGATGCATGTCCATCATGTGTTGTTGAGCTATTTCCTCATATAATCTATAAATAATCATAACAGATAATAAAATACTAGTACCATTTGTTAAAGCCCCAATTAAATCTGCTGAAGCTGCAAGAAAGCCTACTGCTATTGCACCCATTATAGTTAATGGTTTAATATATCTATTTAATAGTCTTTCTAAAACTCTTTCATCTCTTCTAAAACCAGGAATTTGAAGACCAGAAGCCATCATTTGTTTTGCTTGACTTTTTGCATCCATCCCAGAGGTTTGAACCCAAAATATTGAGAATATAACAGATCCTGCTATTAAGAAAATTGAATATGCTAAGGCGTGAGCTAAATCTATAGAAACAAAAGAACCTCTTATAAAATTTCCTACTAAATCTGGAGGAAATAGCCATGCCACCACTCCAGTTGATGGAGTATTCCCTGAAAAAGTTCCTAGAAATGGATGGCCTGATTTTTCTAAAAGCCTTGCCCAAAGTTGAACATTTGCCAATAAAGCTGCAATTAAAATTACAGGAATATTACTTGTGTAAATAAATCTTAATGGCCATCTTATACCATGACCTCTTATGCTTCTTATACCACCAAAGCTTAATGGAATTTCAACTTTCATTGCTTGGGCATATACTGCAACAATAAAGATTATTACTGTTGCAGCAATAGCTGCAAATGCTAGTAATGCCCCCCTTGGATCTTGATTTATTAGTGATGTAATTAAAACTAGTAAAGCTCCTACTGGAGGTTGACCTGAACCAAAGGCCCATACTCCGCTTAGTGATAGTGGAGAGAATACTCTAATAATAATTTGAGACGCAACTCCTGCAACAATAAATAATGAAATACCTGAACCAAAGCCCCATTTATTTATTACTTCATCCATATAAATTACCATAAGACCGCCTAAGAATAATTGAAATATTAAAATTATAGGTGATATTCCTACTTTAGGAGCTAATCCCCCCATAACAACATAGATTGTAGCTTCAAATATTACAAAGAATATTGACATTATTTTTTGTAAACCTTGAAATTTTGCTTTGCCTTCATGAGTTGTTAAATCAAATTTTAAGATGCCAGAACCTACTAATAATTGAAGAACAATTGATGCTGTAACAATTGGACCAATACCTAGTGATAAAATAGAACCAAAAGAAGCTCCTAAAATTACAGAGAGTTGTTGAAATTGAGACAATGCATTGTCTCCTAAGCCGAATAATGGAATTGCTGATAAAATAAAGAATGCAATTAATATTATTAAAGTCCATTTTAATTTTTCTTTGAATGAAAGCTTTTTTTCAAGAGGTTTTTTAACCTCAGGTAAGATATCACTTATGGTTTGTAATATACTAGGCATTGCTAACTTCCTCTAGACTTTTTTGATTTTTGATTACTACATCTCCACCATGTTCTTTTATTTTTGATATTGCATTTTTGGATGCAGATTCACAAATAACTTTAACTTTTTTAGTTATATTGCCAGATCCTAAGAGTTTGTTATATCCTAGTTTTTTTAAGTCAATTACATATAATCCATTTTCTTTACTCAAAGAAATTGATTCTGCATGATCATTTATGTAATATAGATTAATTGTTTTTAATCTCTTTTTTAATGAACTAAAACCTTTTTTACCATAATAAGAATTACCATATTTTTGAAGTATACTTGGCTTTTTTTGGTCTGCTCTTTTTCCAGTTCCTGCCATACCAACGCCGCCTCTGTTTCCAGAACCCCTATGTTTCTTTTTAGCACCCCAACCATGTGTTGTTTGTGCTCGCATTCTATTTGATTTTTTGCGTTTGTTTTTTAGTCTTAACATTTTAAATCATCCTCATAATAAGGTCATTGATTTTATCTTTTCTATAACCTAAGGACCCTCCTTTAGAAAATGGCTCTTTAATACCTTTATTACCATAACCAAATTTTGCAGGTTGAAGTTTAAAATATGTTTTTAATCCAGGAATATTTTTTAATTCTTTTTTATATGCCATGAATTCTTTAGAAAATTCATCTAAGCTTAATTTTAATTTTTCTTTAATGTATTCCTCTGTCAGTCTTTTATTGCCTGCTAATTTTCCTCTATTTTTTAATAATGCATTAAATGTTTTTTCGTCTATTTCCCCCCAGGTAACATAGTCTTTAACAAAATTAAGCATACCTAATTGAGAAGGAATATTTTTTAGGATCGAACATGAATTTCTTCTATAGAGATTCATCATTTTTAGAGTATCTTTAACTTTTTTACTTAAGCCTATTTGTCCTCTAATCCTGACAACTGCAATTCTTTGCATTTAAACACTGCCCTCCACTAATCCAGATTGTTTGTAATAAGTAGGTTTTACTTTAGTTTTGGTTAAGTTCTTTAAAGCTTCAAAATAAGCATACATTAAGTTAATTTTTGTTCTTGTTTGACCATATGTTTTTGAATGAATATCTTTAATTCCTGCTAAAGCTAATAATTTTCTTGTTTCTTTTTCTGTTGCTAATCCTGTCCCTTTTGGAGCTGGAAGTAGTTCTACCTTTACACTCCCACATCTTCCATAAACTTTAAATGGAATTGAATGGGGAGTAGAACATGAGCAGGCCCAACTTCCACAGCCCCTTCTAATATTAATTATATTTGTTTTAGCTGCTCTTTGTGCTTTTTCTCTTGCAGGTACAGTTTCTTTTGCTTTTCCAAGGCCAATTCCAACATGACCATTTTTATCTCCAACAATAACTAGGGTAGAAAATTTAGGTTTATTTCCCTCTTTAGTTTTTCTTTGAGTTTGTCTCCAAATACTTCTTTTACCACCCCCAAATTTACCTTTTGATTGCCCTATTAATGCAAAATCTGATTCTAAATTTGAAAGCAATACATCTACTATTTGAGGCTCTAATATTTTTATTCCAGAAGATAATATTTGATTTATATCAGTTATTTCCCTATTTTGAACTTTAATACCTAATTTAGTTCTTGGAATCCATGTGTCTATAAGTTCTTTTTTAATTACACCAATAGGAGGAACTTCTGCTTCACTTACAACTTTAACTTCAGGGATTTCAACTTCAGGTAAATTCTTATTTTCTTGTTCCATTATGACTCCTTACCAATTTGGTTTTTAACTTCTTTTATGACAATTTCTATCTTAGACATATCTAAACTTTTCTTTTTGTATGAAGAAAATTGATTAGTATCTGATGATTCAATTTTCTTAAAATATTGTGAAATATGACTCCCATGTAATTTTGATTCTTCGGGAAATATTTCTTCATTTGAGTGATTTGTTTTAACGCCTGCATCAATTAACCCTTTTAATGCGGCATATGATCTTGATTTTTTGATTGGAGAGTATATACCAAAATCTATTACAACTTCACCAATATTATTTTTTGATAATTTTTTACCAAATAAGTAGCCTGTTAAGTATGCTGATGGTAAGTTTCCTCTATGATAGGGCCAACCTAATTTCTTTAATTCTGTTGAATGTGTTGATAAAATTATTTTATCTTGTTTTCTGTCAAATTTAATTAGTTGCAATAATAAATTGTTTAAATGTGTTCTAATAACAACCCTAGGCTTATTTGCAGAAAGATACTTTACTCTCTTTCTATAATTTGTTTTCTTTTCTAATTTTCTTCTAAATTTAACTGTGTATTTTTTACCTGTTGACATTTTTCTTTTCCAATAACATGTTATTTTCTTTAAGATAAATTTTTATGTGTCTTCTACTCCTGAAAAACCCACCAGAGACTTTTCTATAAAGGTTTCTATATTCTCCTTTAGGGATTAAATCTTTACTTCTAAGAATTAATATTAAATCTCTTTGAGTTCTAACTTTAGTCATCCAAGATTTTTTAGATGGATTTCTTGCTGTTTTTTTACCTTTTCTTGAACCTATCCCTCTTCTTCTTCCTAATTGTTTTTGGTGATGTAAAGATTTAGCTCTTCCCCTAGATATCCCTTTCTTCTTTTTTGCTATTATAATACCATTTTTTACTAATGATTTAATATCTGCTTTGGTAATTGCTTCTTTTATATCATCTAATTTATCTTTATTAAAAGATACCCTACCTAAACCACACTTAAGAATACTTGCTGCAATCCTTCTTTGTACTTTAAGATTCATCTCTTTTCTCCAGGAGTGATTTTAGTTCTTGTTACATTCATTCTAGGTGCTTTATCCGGAGTGTCCATAATCTCTTTATGTGGTACTTCATGCGTATGTAATAATACATCTTTCTTTTCTTCTTCAAGTTCTTTTTTTATGTCTTTAACCTCTTTCTTTTTAGTTTGAGTTTTAATTTTAACAGATTTTTCTTTTTCTAGATGTTTCTTTTTTCTAGAATCAATAAGTTGTTGTAGTCTTTCTTTTGTTGAGTTTATATCTTTATAGTTTGATGTTTTAAAGTTCATACTCTGTGCTTTATCCAACATTTTTAGTCTGTTTTTTATTCCTATTGTTGATTTGAATAGTATTGAGTGTTTATTAGGATCTAATTTTGATATATCATTAATGTTAGAAACTATTACAGGAATTAAACCATTTCTATCTAAATAACGTATAAGTTTAGGAGATCTATATCCTGTAGATGGATTTTTAATATGACCTTTTCTTTTTAATCTAAGTTTATTATGCAGACCTCTTGGCTTTCTCCAAGTATCTTTGAGCTTAAGTTTTCTGTAGTTTCTTCTAACAAATTTAGGTTTGTGTTTTTTTGCTTCCAATCTTATTTTTAGTAGGTTTTCTTTATTCATTTTGAATTCCTTTTTCTATTATCCATATACCATCCATGAATCTCCTTCTATCTTTATTTGTGATTCTTGTTGCTTGTTCTATACTAGAACTCATTCTCCCTGCTAATTCTTTATCTACACTGGAGATACTTATAATGTCTCCATCTATATTAACATTAACGTTATTTATTAGTTTGACTTTTCTTGGTATTTTTTCACCTAAGAAATTTTTTATTAATATATTTTCTTTATCCATTGACAAACTCATTGGAAAATGTCCGGAGCAAACTTTAAGTTTATAATTATACGTTTTACTTACACCACCTACCATATTTTTAATATGCGCTGTAAATGTGTTTAATATTTTTTTTTCTCTTTTAGAAACATTGCCAACAGTTTTAAGATTTATTTCTTTATTATTTATTGAAATAATAACTTTTGGATGTGCAAAAGCTCTTGAAGATTCGCCTTTTGGACCACTAACTATTAAGAGATTATCTTTTAAAGATATTTTAGTACCTTCTTGAATTTCAATTGTTGAATTATATTCTTTTTTACTAACCATTTTCAATAACAATAAGCTAATAATCTACCCCCAAGACCTTTTTCTATTGCTTCTAGATGAGTCATTATTCCTTTTTGCGTCGATACTATTAAGATACCAAAGTTCTTTGCTGGTAAAAATCTTTTTTCATATTTTTCAAAATTATCTTTCCTAACAGAGAATCTTGGTTTTATAGAACCACATTTATTTACTCTACCCATTAACTGAACTTTAATTTTTTGTCCATTTGTACCTTCTATATCATTGAATTCTCCAATGTATTCATTATTCTTCATTAAATTTAACACTTCTTTAATTAATTTAGAAGACTGTGGAATACTACATTCAGATTTTCCAACTTTTTCACTGTTTAGTATGCTTGAAAGTGTATTTGATAGTGTATCGTTTAATGACATTTTTTATCCTCAACTATATTTTTTGAATCCGATTTTTTTTGCAATGTCCCTAAAACATTGTCTACATAGATGTATGCCATATTTTTGAATATGTGCACCAAACCTCTCACATCTACTGCATCTTCTTGTACCTATTCCAAATGATCTTTTTTTAGGTGCATTGTGTTTTTCGTATTTTGCTAATTTTACTGGCTTATTTACCAATTGCTTGAATGCTTTTTGATAATTACTTATTGTCATCTTCTTTAACCTTCACATTAAATTTTGTTTTTAGATAATTTATTACGTCATCTTTTGTTATCTTATGTTTTATTGGTATTAATGTTTTTTTATAACGTCTCTTTGAAATTCTATAACCATATCTTTGAAATGTAATTGCTGCTTCTAAACCAATAATTCCTATACTTGGATTATAGGGAACTTGTGGGATGTCTATGTATTCTGGAATTCCAAAAGACAAATTACCAAGCTCATCAAATTTTTTTAATAATAATGTTCTATCAACAGCATCTAAAAGTCTATTTAAGAGTACTTCAGCTTTTTTCCCTCTTACTGTTACTTTACAACCAATTTCTAATCTGGGTCTAAGACCCCAAGTAGGGATTCTTTTCATAGTCTTAGTTTTAATTGGTTTTTGATTTGTTATTGTTTGTAATAGAGTTACAGCTTTGTCTAATCTTTCACCTGGCTGTCCAGTACCTATATTTAAGGTAACTTTCTCTATTCTTACTGCCCGCATATTATTATTAAGATTCATTTTCAGGTGTTGTTATTACTGATTTATCATCTCCAATTACAAATGCATACTCTTTTAATGTTTCATTTTTTGTCTTATCTAATGTAAATAATATCTTAGATTGTTGTGTTCCATTTGCTTTTGTAATTGAAACTACTTTACCTACATGGCCTATTTTACTTCCTCCCGTAAGGTATATTATTGATCCTTCTTTTAATGGTAAATGGTCTACAATTTTATTTGTTAAAAGATCCATAATTAATGTATCAGAAACTTTATAACTATCTTTATCTACTAATATATTTTTACCATTAGAAAGATTTAATTGCATTTTCTTATTTTTTAATAAAGTTTTTGTTAAAATTTTAAATGGTTTTTTAATTGATTCTTCCTTAGAAATTTTTGTTAAAATTATTTTTCCTTTTTTATTCAACAATACTCTATAATTTTCATTAAGTTTGTCAAAGGAAATTGTGTCCATTAAACCTACTGCAAAATGATAATCTTTTCTTATTTTTGAATCTACTTTTATATCACCATTATTTATTATTTCTTTAACATCTCTCTGAGAGTTTGAGTAACCTAGAATATATTTTAATAAAATGCTTAAGTTTATACTAGACCCTAAACTATGTGGTCCCGGAGATGTCCTAGTTATCCATTTTCTTCCTTTTCTTGGAATGTTCCATAACTTTGGTGAAGCTATTCTTGATAAATGTGCCATTTATTTTGCCCCTGGTTTAACTCCTTTCATTCTTCTTTTATCTTCTAAAAATAATTCAAGAATCATTAAGTTGGATGCATGTATTGGGTAAAATACTTTAGAGCCATCTTTTTTTGATAATGTGGCGTTTTCAACAAAAACCCTATATTTCCTTCTAAATACTTGTGTGATTTTTCCAGATGATTTTTTGAATTGTCCCCTCACAATTTTAACAGTGTCTCCTTTTCTTATTGGCATTGAATTCTTTTTGTATTTATTCTTTAGAGTATCTGAAAGTTGCGCAGACATTAATTTAGATCTAATATGACTAGGAGCATTATGAAGATACTTTCTTTGTTTTCTAGGTTGTTTACTTGATTTCCAAGATAATGAAAATTTTGTTTTCATACTACTATCCTCGCTAATTTTGTTATTGCAGGCCATCTATAAGATACTTCTTTTGCAACAGGTCCTTTTATTAAGGTGCCTTTTGGATTGCCTTTTTCGTCTTTTAATACAACTAATGCATTATCTTCAAATTTTATTCTTGTACCATCAGGTCTTCTATATTCTTTTCTTTGTCTTACAATTATACATGGAACAACTTGTTTTCTCATTTCTTGAGTCCCTTTAACAACTGATGCAAATACTAAGTCTCCTACGCCTGCAGCAGCATTTCTACCTTTAGTAGTTTTACCGCCCCCACCCTTTACAGCTACAATTACCAATTTCTTTGCACCAGAATTATCACAAGAATCAACTTGTGATCTCCTTGGGATTCCTCGTGTTATTCTTGATCTTTGTGTCTTCATTTTATATCCTTGAAATTATAACAAATTTTTTTGTTTTACTAATAGGTCTGCATTCCATTACTTGTACATTATCATTAAGAGTTGCATTTATACAAGGAGGATTGTGAACTTTTAATCTTGTTTTTCTTTTTTCATATCTTTCATATTTCCTTAGATAAAATGGTCTTGCCCATTCTATTATTGCTGTTTTATTTAAATCTCTAGATACTATAGTACCTGTAAATGTTCTTCCCCTTACAGAAAGTTTGCTATGAAAAGGACAATGCTTATCTGTGCATGAAGTCTTTGGGACTTCTACATTAATTCCTATATTTATTTTATCTTTCATCTTCTAATTTTATCTTCTTGCCCCCTATTAGTGAGGTACCATTTGATTTTATTGTCATGTTATTTTTTGTTATTAAAACAAATTTTATTTGATTTTTAATTACATTTTTTACTTTATTATTTGATTTTACTATTATAGTATTTCTAGTTTCATCTATTACAGTTCCCTTCAAGCCATTTAAGGTCAGATTTTTCGAGTCTACTATGTCTATTTGAGCGCCTATCATTTTTTTCCTTTTATTTTTAGTCTGTGTTTATTGTGTTTGGATTAAATCCAATGGCAATTAATTCTTCTTTTACTCTTTGCACATGATCCCCTTGTAATTCTATGATGTTGTTTTTTATTGTTCCACCACATGCAAGTTTGGATTTCAACTGTTTGGCAACATTTTTAATGTCAATGTCACCTTTACTTATGCCTTCGATTATTGTGGTTATTTTGCCAAATCTTCTTTTAACTTTTCTAATGCTAATTCTTTGTTCTTCTTTGGCAATAACTTCACAAACACAAAGCTCTTTATTTAGTCCACATTTAGGACATACGTCAGGCATTGCTTTTTAATACCTCCTGTTTGTTGTTCATTTTATTTTTTATTCTTGCAATAGTTTTCTTAATACATCTCATTCTTCCTGGATTTTCAGGAAGAGTTCCCATTGCAACTTGTGATTTGTATTTTATTAGTTCTTTATTTAATTCTAGCATTTTTGCATTCAATTGATCATTATTCATTTCCCTTATTTCTTTATTTCTTAGTATTACCATCTTTTGTTTTTTTTACCTTTGGTTTTTTTTCTTCTTTTTCTTTTTTGATTTTCTTTATTGTAGATTCACTTTTTGTTTTATGTTCTTTTATTTCTTTATCTCCAATTTGTTCTTCTTTAATTTCTTCTTTATCAATTGGTTCTACTTTTGGGAGTTCTTTCTCTTGTTCTTTAAATTTTATTTTATCTGGAAGTTTTATATCTGGGGTTAATAACATCACTTTAACACCAACAGATCCTGATTTTAAATGAGCAACTGCATATCCATAATTAACAAAGTTTTCAGCAATATCTCCAGATTTTTTTAGATAACCTGCAGAAAATCTCCATGATTTTGCTCTGCTACTTGGGATACCTCTCCCAGATATTATAATTTCTGCGCCAAGAGCTCCTGCATCAATTATTCTTTGTAACATTTGATATCCAAGCGATTTAAATCTCTTAGGACCAAATCTTTCAAATGTGTGGGTAATATTTTTTGCAATTGTTTTTGCATTTAAATTTGGATTAGTTACTTCAGCTACTTCTACTTGTGGGTTTTCCATATTAAATTTAGATTTAAGAATATCAGTAAGCTCTTTAATCTTAGATCCTTTTCTACCTACAATTAAACCAGGTTTTGATGTGTGTATAATTATTCTTTCTCCTAAAGGAGTTCTTTGAATTTCTGTATGAGAATATCCATCTTTATCTAATATATTTGAGACAAATTCTTCTATTTTAAATTCTTTCATCTTCCTTGAAATAAATTGTTTCTCAATCATTTTTTGTTTAGTTCTTTATTTATTTGTGACTCTTCTAAAATTATTTCTATATGGGTTCTTTTCATTTTTATTCCTCTATGTCTTCCAGGATGGAACATTTTATTACCTTTATTTGCAATTAATTTTGAAATTACTAATTTTTCTGTGTCTAATCCTTTATTCTCCGCATTTGCTTCTGCAGAGTTTAATAATTTTAAAATTTCAAATGAAGCTTTTCCAGGATACCTTCCTGCAGCCATTCCAGGCTTGTGGCCAGTATCCATATTATATCTTTTAAATGGAATAGCTATTTTTTTATTCATAACGTCATTAAGGATTCTTTGTGCTTTCTTTAATTCTTTATATCTTAAGAAATCACATATCTCTACAGATTTTTTTAATGATATAGGTAAGTTTTGCGCTCTAGCTACAGCTATGTGGTCAGCTTCTAAATTTACTTTCTTCTCCTTGATGTTTGTTTTAATTTTAGCCATTTTTATTTGACTGAGACTGAAGCGCTTGATTTAGTTGCTCCAATACCAGGTGCTGAGTGTTTGACTTTAACTCTTGTTTGTGTGAATTCTCCTAAATAATGACCCAACATTTCTTCTGTAATTGTTACAGGAGTAAATTCCTTGCCTTGATAAACTGAAATTGTTAAACCGAGCATGTCCGGTATTATAATTATGTCTCTGCAGTGAGTTTTTATTTGTTTTTTGTAAACTCCTGATTTTGCTTTTTTTATTTTTTCAATAAGCTTTTTTTGTGATGGGGTAAATCCTCTTTTTAATGACCTTCTCGCCCTGGATGTAGATAATAAAATAAATTCTTCTATTGATATCTTCTTTAGATCTTCTATTGATTTACCTCGATATAATATTTCTTTTGCCATCTTTATTTCTTAATACCAGTTCTCCTTGCTCTTATTAATCCCACTTTTCTTCCAGGTGGAGCAAACTTACCTATAGTTTTTGATTTACCTATGTGTTTACCTCTACCTGAACCGAATGGATGATCAACAGCGTTCATTGAAACTCCTGATGTTAGTGGATATAGTCTATTTCTAGCTTTCATTGCATAGAATCTCTTGCCTGCTTTTGCAAATGGCTTTTCTAATCTCCCAGAACCAGAAACAATTCCTATTGTTGCTCTGCAAAATTCACTAAATGTTTTTTCTTTTTTTGATGGAAATTGTACTGTGATTTTATTTTCTGATTTTCCTACTATTTTAGCAGATGAGCCACTACTTCTAATGTATTTACCACCATCTCCAGGATTTCCTTCAATGTTATATATGGAAGTTCCAATCGGAATATTTTTTAGAGGAAGAATATTTCCGTTTTCTACTGGAGCATTAATTCCAGAGTAAACTTCTTTATTTGTAAATGCTCCCATAGGAGCTGCTAATAATATTTCATCTCCTGTTTCAAATTTAATTTTTACTAAAGGTGCTGAGTGTCCTGGGCAATGAATTAAATCAATTATTCTTCCTGGAACGCTGCTATTTTTTTCTTTTTCATCATAAGGTCTATAACTAATTTTTCCTTTGAAACGATGACTAGGAGACCTATAAGTAGTTGTTCCTCGTCCTCTACGTTGTGGTATTATTCTTTTACCCATTTTATATTAAACCTAGTTGAGTAGCAACATCTATTGCCGGAGTTTCTTGTGAAAGCTTTACATATGCTTTCTTTAACCCTTGATTTGTGATTAAAGTATTTACTTTAATTACTTTTACATTAAATGCTTTCTCAACTGCTACTTTTATTTGTTGTTTATTTGATTTTCTAAAAACTATTAATATTAATTTATTTTCCATTTCCATAACTCTAACAGACTTTTCTGTTGCTAGAGGGTATTGAATTATTTTGTATGGGTCCATTTTATTCTTTTAATTTTATTTTCCTTGTAAATTTCATAAATAATTTTTCTTTGTGCATTTTCTCTATTGATTTATTAGACCATAAGATTAATCTACCAGGATTAGCCCCAGGAGCTAGTAATTCTGCATTTAATTGGCTTACAATGGAAATATCAAAACCAGGAAGATTTTTAGCTGCTTTGAATAAATTGCAGTCTTGTGAAACTACAAATAAAGGACCTTTTTTAACTCTATATTTTCTTCCTCTTATCTTTGCAGATCCACCTTTTACTTTTTTCTTTGCTGATTTTTCTAATTCTAATGAGAGTCCTAGTTTTAATAATAAGTTTTTAATATCTTTTGTTTTCGTAATTTTTTCGAAATCTTCTATTAGTATTAATGGTGCTTTAGCAGTATAACCTTTTTCTTGTAATAATTCTTTGTTTAAAGAAGCTGATATTGCTGATCTTATTGCTTTCCTTCTTTCATTAATATTTAATTTTTGACTAAAATCTTTTTCTGCTTTTGGAGGATGTGCTTTTCTTCCCCCCACTGTATTTGGAGCAAATGCACCAACCCAACCAAATTGCCTTCCTCTGTGCCAAGTTACTTTTCTTGGAGATCTTGAAATTCCATGGCCATAACTTGTTTTATAGTCTCTTCTTCTTTTTGATATTCTTACAGCTTGTCTTTTTCCTGCTTCTGGAAAAGCCCCGTAAGGCTGTCTTTTATTATTTTGAACTGCTAAGACAGCTTTCTTAATTAAGTCTAATCTTAATGGTTCTTCAAACTGAGATGGAAGTTCCATACTTTCTATTTTATTTGCATTTAAATCAAGGATGTCAGCTTTCATTTTTCACACTTATATAAGCAATATTTATTGGATGTGATTTTCTAAATGATCTTATTGAGTCACTAAATCTTATTAATCTTTTATGAGGGCCCGGAATAGAACCTTTAATTATTAAATAATCATTTTTTAAAATTCCATAATGTTTAAATCCAGATTTAGGAGTTATTTTTTTAAGATCATTGCTAATGTCTAGGATTAAATTATTATACATTGTTCTTGTATGAAGCCCCATTTGACCTTTCTGAGGAACTCTAAATGAAACCTTTGCAGGATGCCATGAACCTAGATTTGCAGGTGCTCTTCTTTTCTTTTCTGATTTATGTGATTTAAGTTGAATACCAAATCTTTTTACAGGACCTTGTAAGCCTTTTCCTTTAGTTACTGCATGAACATCAATAAATTGACCTGGTTTAAAATAATCTGATAATTTAATTTCCTTATCTAGTAAGGATTTTGCAAAGTCTAATTTTTCATTTATGGAATTGGAGCCTATTGAAATTTCAAATATTTCTGGCTTCTTTTTTTCTAATTTTGTTAATTTTGGTTGGGTATAAACAACTAATTTTATATCATGAATACCATCTAATTTAATATCTTCTAATTTTTTATTGTATTTCTTGGGAAGTTTTATTTTTCTCGATATTTCTTTATCTAATTTTGGATTTAGAATGTCTGTTAAGGCTTTTATACCATAATCATCTTTTTTATAGAATCTTATTGAGTATATCTTTAAAGGAGGGCATTCTATAATAGTTACTGGAGTAAAAATTTGTTCTTCTTTTGTGGCAGAATGTGGATTTGAATCTTTTACTAATAAATGAGTCATTCCAACTTTATAACCGCAAAATCCTAGAAGTTTTAGCTCATTTGTCCTTTTCCAGGATCTAATCCTAGGATAGTATCTTCTAGCTCTTTTTCTTGGCCAGTATTGCAAACTTCCTGCTCTTGGTTTACTTGCTCTTCCCATTTTATATTATTTTAATATACTAATAACTTGCAGAAAGCGGCTTTTATTTACAGTAGGGAATTTTAAAGAAATTGAGGATATTTATAAAGGTTGCGGTGAAAATGCCTATTTAGGCAAATAGAAACTAAAAATTACCTTGAAATATCTTCTTTCAATTCGGGATTTTGGCAAATAGCCACTTTTTAACCCAGTACTCTTGGAATCCTACCAAACCCAAACCAATTATTAGTAAAGACAATCTAGCGTAAGCAGCTATTGATATCCCTTTAGTACCTAGGTCACCAATATAGCTATATGCTGCTTTAGCCATAGTGCCCAATACAATGGGAAGAATAAATCGCTTAATTCCAATTGGTCCAGCTGCAACTATATAAGTTAATTCATCATCAGGTGTAAAGGGCAAAACATAAACAATGAGTAAAGTTATTGGACCAACTTTTTGAGTAATTTTATCAAAACGATTGTAAAAGCTGACAGATACAACCTTTTGCAGTAATGGCCGTCCATATTTTTTCACTAAAAAAACTATTAAAAATAATCCAATACTAGTTGCAAGAAAGTTTATAATAAATCCAATATGTCCTCCAAAAATATAACCAGATGCAATTAGAATGAATGTGTTAAATAGTGGTGTAAGGGTCACATAAACTACTTCAATCAAAAAGTAAATTATCACCCCCCATTGTCCGCTATTCTTTACAACTGCTTGCAAACTTTCTCTGTCAATATACTTGCTAAAAATAACAGCGGCAACAATCATTAAAGTAACATAAAGACCAATAACAATTATACTTTTTAACTTAGCTCGTTCAGAAATTATTTTTATCATATTTTAAACCATAATTGCTCTTCTTATGAATCTTGTTTGTAGCGCTTTGGTCAATATAAATTTTATCTTTTATTACCACCGTACACAATTAAAATTAGGCTTCAAATTTAATTTCTTTTTCAAATGTATCCCCATCAATATCTACAATTCTTTTAATTTTTCCTTTTCTTTTTGCATTAACTCTTGCTAAAGCAGGATTATTTGCATATTCTTTTGGAACAACTAATTCTTCTATAATTAAAGTATGCTTTATTTTAGCTTTAGTAAAACCTTTGTCATAATCAAATAAAAATTCTTTATAAAAATTAATATCTTCAGTTTTAAATGTACAAAAATCTGCTTTAGCTTCTTTATCTGACCCTGGTTTTGGTGACTTTGGAGACTTTTGTTTTGTAGTCAAACTTCCATAATCAGTATTAAATGTTAATAAAAATAATGCATGCGGGAATTGTTTTAATGCATCAAGCAAATCCTCCTTTGATATATCCGTAGCAATTTGAAATTTTTTAATGCCTGCAAATTGTGTAACATCTGCAATTTCAAATTTAACTTTATCTCGTAATTCTTTATTATTTGTTATTATAACTCCACTTACATGAGAATTATTTTTAATTTTTGAAGCTAAAAACAAAACAAATTCATTTGCAAATTCAAAACTAGTTTTAATTTTAACATGATTTTTTGATTTATTAATTTCAACTAATGCTCTATCCTCAAAAGTACCTCTACTATATCTTTCAAATTGCAAATGTACAGTTTCATCTATTTTGTTTTCAAATAATTTCTTTATAAAGTTCATTTTTGGATATCATTGAGCCACTTTAAGAATATTGGTGTAACATCATCAACATTTAAAGATATTATTGCTGGCCTTTCATATGAATGATGTTCTTTCACATATTTTTCTATTTCTTTAAAATTATTCTTTGCTGATTGTATTATTAATGCAAACTCTCTATCGTGGATAACTTCTTTTTTCCACCAATAGAAAGAGCTTATTGGGACGTAATTAACATAACCTGCAATTTTTTTCTCAACTAAGCCTTTTGCCAAACTTCTCGCCTCATCTCTATTATGGCATGTAACATATACTATAAGCATAAAATTTTACTTTATTAAGTATTTATAAAAGTTTTTAAATTAGAATTATTTTAGATACTTTATAGCCCCATAGTCTAGCGGTCAAGGACACGAGACTCTGGATCTTGTAACCCAGGTTCGAATCCTGGTGGGGCTATTCTTCTTTATTTTTCTTAAAGATCTTTATTATATTGAAAAAATACCAAGCTATTATAATTACAAATAAAATTATTACTATTACATCAATTATAGAACTATATTTATGAACTGTTTTCCAGTTTTCTGCCAATTTATAACCTAAAAATAAAAGAAATGAATTCCATATTGTCCCCCCAATTAAAGTATATATTATGAATTTAGGAAGATTCATTTTACCAATTCCTGCTGGAATAGAGATTACATGTCTTACTACAGGAATAAATCTTCCAATGAATATTGTTTTTTCTCCATGTTTTTTAAAGAAATCTTCTGTCCAAAGTAAATGTGCTTCTTCTAATAATATATATTTACCAAATTTTCTTACAAATTTATCACCATAGATTTTTCCAATATAATAAGAAATTAATGAACCTAATAAAGTCCCTAAAGAACTAAATATTATAGCTAAAGTTAAAGATAATTTATTTGTAGCAACTAGAAATCCAATAAAAGGCATTACTAGTTCACTTGGAATTGGGGCAATCATACTTTCTAATGCCATTAAAATTATAATTCCTGTATAACTAATTTTTAGAATTATTTCTGTGATTATATTTACTAAAGCTTCTAACATGAATTTTGAAAAAAGTTATTAGGTTAAGAAGTTTGTGGTTAAGTTTATAAATTTGGACAAGAGCTTATGATTATGCTCCGTTAGTCTAGCACGGTCAAGGATTCGGCCCTCTCGAGTAAACTTTTAAGAAAAGTTTCATCAAAAATTGGAGATAGGCCGAGACCCGAGTTCAAATCTCGGACGGAGCACTTAATATGAAATACGACCAGCATTTTATTATTGATTCTGAAGTAGCTAAAAAAATAGTTTCATTTCTTGATATTAAAAATAATGAAAAAGTTTTGGAAATTGGCCCCGGGAAAGGAATCTTTACTCAGTTTTTGAAAGGAAATATTACGGTTATTGAAATAGACAAAAATTTATGTATAGAATTAAAAGAGAAATTTCCAAAAATTAAGATTATTAATGCAAATATATTAAAATGCTATGGAAGTTACGATAAGATAATTTCAAATGTTCCTTATTCTATCTGCGAGCCATTAATGAATAAACTAATAAAAATTAATTTTAAGGAAGCAGTTTTAATAGTCCCAGACAAATTTATGGAAAAGGGAGTATTAAGTTTAGTAATGAACCATTTCTTTAATATAAAAAAATTAATGAAAGTGGATAATATGGCATTTTATCCTATACCAAAAAGAGAGTCAAAAGTTATTTTAGTAGAACAAAAAGAATTAAACCAAAAAGAAGTATTATTAAAAAATATTTACATCCAATCAGATAAAAAATTAAAAAATGTTCTAAAAACTAAAATTGAAATAAAAAAATCAAATTTGAATTTCTTAGAAAAGAAGATTTATCAAATGAATTATAATGAATGGCAAAAAATAATTAAGGTAATTGGATTATAAATAAATCTTATTAAAGAGATTGCATATATTTATAAAAATGGAAATAATTTAATTTTAAATGCCAAATGCTTTACTAGTTTACCCAAAGAATCCGGTTACATTTTGGAGTTTTGATGAAGCTTTAAAGATTGCTGGGAAAAAATGTTCTTTTCAACCTGCAGGACTACTTACAGTTGCAGGAATGTTGCCAGATAGGTATGAAGCTAGAGTCATAGATGAAAATGTTAAATCTTTAAGAGATGAAGATCTGGAATGGGCAGATGTTGTTTTAACTTCATCTATGATTATACATTGGGATTCACTTGAGAAAGTAATTAAACGAGCTAATAAACATGGAAAGCCTGTATTGGCTGGAGGTCCATTAGCGACCCAATATTTTAAAGATATTAAAGGAGATGCCACTTTCTTCTTAGGCGAAGCTGAAGCAGGATTTGTTGAAACATTGGATGAAATTGTAATACAAGGCTTTACACCTGGAAAAAGAGTAGTTGATAAGAGAAAC
>JAGVZF010000005.1 GCA_018302785.1 Candidatus Woesearchaeota archaeon
TACTATTTATCTAAATGAAACAGGTGAAGAAATAGCAAATGGAGAAACTCCACCTTTCAAAATTGAATCTGGGAAAGTTAATATAATTACCATAAATAACAAAATAAAACTAGATAAAGTAATAAAAACACTACCTAAATTAATTCTTAAAGATAATGTTCCAGCAACTGTAAAACTTAATATAACTATTGATTATCCAATAATCAGAAACAAACCAATTCCTTTTGAATTTGAAATTGATGTTAAAGAATATCTATTACAATTTGCAAAAGAACAAATTCCTTTTTTAGATCAAATTCCCATTGAACAAATTGAAAAAATAATTCCCAGTTAAAAAGCCTCAGACCGGATTTGAACCGGCGACCCATGCTTCTTTCAAAGATACGAAAGCATTGCTCTACCGTTCTGAGCTACTGAGGCATTAAACTTTTTGTAGTAATTCTTCCTTACTATATTTTCTCTGGCAAGCACTACAAATAGGCTTTTTCTTAATATAAGTGCCTTCAATTTTCTCTAAAAAAGTTATTTCAATTTTTTCATTACATATACTGCATTTCATAAATATTTAGCATTTACTTTAGTATAAAAATATTCCCAAAACCTTATAAATTATAATTCTAAGTTAATTCTATGGTTAGAATTGCTATTGTTGAAAAAGATAAATGTCATCCTTTAGAATGTCCAGGAACTTATTATTGCTTAAGAGTATGTCCAAATAATAGGATGGGCAAAGAATGCATGGTTAAATCTCAAGATGGTAAAATAGAGATTAATGAAGAATTAAGTAATGATGGCTGTAAAATATGTGAAAAAGCTTGTCCTTTTGGAGCAATTCATATAATAAACCTACCTGAAAGAAAAGAAAATCCTATTTTTAGATATAAAAAAAATGCATTTGAACTATTTTCATTACCAGTTCCTAAAAAAGGAAAAGTCATAGGAATCCTTGGAAGAAATGGAATTGGTAAATCAACAGCCTTAGATATTTTAACTTCAAATTTAAAACCAAATTTTGGAAGCTATGATAAAGAAATAAATGATAAAGAAATAATTAATTATTTTAAAGGATCTATCCTAGGAGATTATTTAAAAGATTTATATAATAATAATTTAAAAATCTCATATAAACCCCAAAGAATTGAATTAATTCCTCAAATTTATAATGGAACAGTTTTTGATTTAATTGAAAAAGTTGATAAAAAAAATTTAGGTTTAAAATTATTAAAAGAATTAGAAATAGAACATATTAAAGACAGAAATATTAAAGATTTAAGTGGAGGAGAATTACAAAAAGTTGCAATTATAGCAGCTTCTATAAAAGATGCAGATGTAATTTATTTTGACGAACCAGCTTCATTCTTAGATATAGTTTCAAGAATTAAAGTTGCAAACATAATCAGAAAACTAGCAGAAGAAACTGCTATAGTTTTAGTAGAACATGATCTAGCAACATTAGATTATGTCTCTGATGAAATTGTAATAGTCTACGGAGAAAGAGCATGTTATGGTATAATTTCACAATCAAAAAGTGTAAGAAATGGAATTAATGAATATCTAGATGGATATTTAATAAATGAAAATACAAGATTTAGAAATTATCAAATTAAATATTTTCCAGCTGAAGAAAAAATAAAATATACAAAAGATATATTATTAGAATATCCTGACTTAGAAAAAAATTATGATAAATTTAACTTAAAAGTCACTTCTGGAGTAATTCATAAAAAAGAAATTCTGGGGATTATGGGAGCAAATAGCCTAGGAAAATCAACATTCCTTAAGATTTTAAGTGGCATTGAAAAGCCTGATAAAGGAAAAATCTCAAAATATAATGTTGTTTATAAAGAACAATACCCTAAAGCTATTGAAGGAAAAGTTCAAGATTTACTAATGAAGGCATCTGGTTCTTTATTTGCTTCAGGTTGGTATAGACATAATATACTAGAAAAATTAGGCTTACAAAATTTATTAGATCATGAAGTTAAATACTTAAGCGGTGGAGAATTACAAAAGTTCCACATTGCTTTAACAATTTCAAAAGAAGCAGATATTTATGCTTTTGATGAACCATCTGCATTTATAGATGTAGAAGACAGGTTAAATGTTGCTCATGTAATTAAAGACTTTATTGAAGTTTATGAAAAGTGCGCTATTGTTGTTGATCACGATGTTCAATTTATTGATTATATAGCTGATTCAATGCTTGTTTTTGAAGGAATTTCTGGAAAGAAAGGAACTGTTTATGGCCCTGTAGAGAAAAAAGAAGGAATGAATCGAGTTCTTAAAGACTTAGGAATTACATATAGAAGAGATAAAGAAACAAACAGGCCTAGAATTAATAAGCCAGGCTCTCAATTAGATCAAAAACAAAGAGTTTCTGGTGATTATTATGCTTATGGATAATTCACTTATATTATTTTAAATAATTCTGCTTTTATAGAACTTAAAATATCTTTCTTAATAATACCAATTTTCATTTTAAAAATAGAATAAGAAACTTCCTTTAAAACAGAAGTCAATGGAACTAGAATCACATCTTCACTTGTATTATTTATTAAATCATTCGATACAACTATTGCAGGTCTTACCTTCCTAGAACTTTGATCACTAAATGGGACTGGTAATAATACAATATCTTTTTGCTTGAGTCTTATTTCTCTATGTACTGATCCCAAATTTCGTCCTCTTTATTATCCCATAACTTCATCAAACTCTTTTCACTAATCTTTGCTAAATCTGAAAAATCGTCCTTGACTTTATCTTTAAATTTTTTCACAGGTTCAATCATAATTATTTTACCTCTTTGGATCACTATAAGTTCATCACCCTTATTTATTCCGGTTTCTTCTCTAATTTCCAATGGTATTGAAATTTGTCCCTTATCAGAAACCTTAACTGTCTTTATAATCATATTAATAGTAAGAATATTCTTACTTAAATACTTTTCTATTTTAATTAATAAGCCAGGCTCTCAATTAGATCAAAAACAAAGTTCCACAAAAATTATATGAAAAAGATTGGTTTAATTCTTGTAAAATTGAATAATCATTAATTAATATCCTCTGGGCTATAAATCTTTAAATAGCAGTTTATGCATTTTACCAAATATAGTATTAGAAAAAGAGCTTACACACAATATCTTGTACTTAAGATGATTTGTCCTTATTGCCAAAACCGTATAACAAAGGTTTTAGACAAAAGAGACTCAGATTTCTTAAAAAATAAAACTAGAAGAAGAAGAGAATGCCTTAAATGTAAAAAAAGATTTACAACATATGAAAGAGTAGAAGGTCTTGAATTAATGGTAGTTAAAAAAGATGGAAGAAGAGAATTATTTGACATAAATAAATTACTAAAAGGAATCCAAAAAGCTTGTGAAAAAAGACCTATTAGTGGAGACGAAATGAATAATATGGCAAATACAATAGAACTAGAATTAAGAAATTATGATTCCACAGAAATTAAAAGCACAATAATAGGCAACCTAGTTATGGATAAGCTTAAATCAATAGATCCAGTGGCTTACATTAGATTTGCTTCAGTTTACAGAGAATTTGCTGATGTAGCTAGTTTTGAAAATGAATTTAAACAACTTAAATAGTTAATCTTAAAAATATATATTCTACTCAATTTTATGACAAATATACACTATAGGATTATTGCAAAATTACAGACTATAAAAGGCATTTCAAATATTCACCAATTAAGAGCTTATGACAAGAAATTCATTAAGGAAAATGAAAGCCCAAATAATTTAGGAGTTCATGCATGCATAAAAAGAAAAGTGACTTTGATGATAACACATGATTCATCATTCAGAGACCCAGATTCAAGAATTTCCTATGAAGATCATGGGCAAATTTATTTTCCACCAGTTCCATTTCACGAAATTTCTGGAAAAAATGTAATTTCCTCAAGTCCTGGAGAAAAAGTTCATGATTATCTAGTTGAAAGGTTTAAGCTTAAATTACTTAATAAAGAAGCCACTTTATTAATCAGCTTTGATTGAACATAAAAAGAATTTTCATTTGAGAATATGAAGGCTTACGAAATTCACACTAAAAGAATAAAAGAAAATGAAGATTTAGCCCAGTTAATTGCAGCTTTGCTAAGTGATGGCTCAGTTGAAAGAGGTTTATTGATGAAGTTTGTTAATAAAGATCCTGTCCTCATAAAAAAGTTCATTGACTT
Source organism: Candidatus Woesearchaeota archaeon (assembly GCA_018302785.1). Taxonomy (GTDB): domain Archaea; phylum Nanobdellota; class Nanobdellia; order SCGC-AAA011-G17; family JAGVZF01; genus JAGVZF01. Next base: position 4,192 of record JAGVZF010000005.1, read on the forward strand.
GTCACTGAAAGTATTCAGATTCCCAAAAGAAAAGGTAAAGGGAAATTTTAGCAAAATTCATGAACAGCAAGTAAAAAGAGCATATTTTTGCTCTGTCAGAGCAGTAAGTTACTTACATCAATTTACATCTACCTTTAGAACTAAGCCTTTTCGAAGTCCAAACAAAGAATTAATCAGTTACCCTAATTCTACAATCCCAAAATTCATTATCATGGGAGAGAAACCTATCAAGGCAGCCTTTTTGCAAATGTATGCTTCATGTGATGGTTGTGTTGAGCTAAACTTAAGATATGTAACTAGAGATAAGAGATACGATTTAAGAGGTTATATTACCTTTTTTTGTAAACACCCAATAATTCATCAGCAATTATTTGAATTATTAAAATCAATGGGATTTAATCCCATAAAGAAGATTTACGAAAAAACTAGCATTATTCAACTCACTAAAACAAACGAAATTAAGAAATTCAGAAAAGAGATTAGTTTTATTAATAATTGCAAAATAACTAACTCCAATTGGAGAGTCTATTTTTATTGGAAAGAAAAGGAGAATGTACTTGATCTATTGATTCATATTCTAGAAAATGGGATGCCTAAAAATTTGACTTATTGTGCTAAGAACGCAAAAAATAAAGGCAAAATAATAAAATACTTAACTAATTTTCTAAACATCATAGAAGATGGTGGAGAATTAGAAAATATTAAATACAAAGCAAACAGAAATTTCCTTACAGTTGAGGAAAGAAAATGGATAACAAACAGAAAAGAACTATATTTAGAAAACAACGTGCCTTATAAATTGTTAACAAAGCAATTTTCTAACAAATTTAATAAGGAGATTTTGCCACAAACAATTTTTTACTACAAGCATAAGTAAAATGAAAATATATATCAAGACATGGGGCTGCCAAGCTAATATTTCTGATTCAGAAGCAATGGCGGGTATTTTAAAAGAAAAAGGACATCAAATAATAAATAATGAAAATGGAGCTGATTTAATTTTAGTTAATACTTGTTCTGTAAAAGATAAAACACAATCTAAGGAACTTCACTATATAAGGGAAAAATCAAAAAATAAGAAAATAATTGTTGGAGGTTGTTTAACAAAAACAATAAACATTAGAAATTACATTCCAGAAGTTACAGCTGTTTTTGATACAAACTCAATTTTAAAAATAAACGAAATTGTTGAAACTCAAAAAGATCACTTTTCTAATACTAAGGAATTATCAAGATTAGAAGTTCCAATAATAAGGAAAAATAAAGAAATTGCTATAATTCCAATAAGTCAAGGCTGTTTAAATAATTGTAATTTCTGCTCAACAAAATTATCAAGAGGAAATCTAATTTCATATAGAATTGGCGATGTAAAAAGAGCCTTGGAGAAATCTATTAATGAAGGTTGTAATAAAGTATTCCTAACAAGCCAAGACAATGGTTGTTATGGTTTTGATATAAAAACTAACTTGCCAGAACTTTTAAATGAACTCACAAAAGTAAAGGGGAATTATAAAATTAGAGTAGGAATGGCAAATCCATGGCATGTAATTAAAATTATTGATTCTTTAATAGAATCTTATAAAAATGAAAAAATTATGAAATTTATCCATATTCCTTTACAAAGTGGAAGTGAAAACGTTCTAAAAGACATGAAAAGAATTCATTCTGTTAAAGACTTTAAAAATATAGTAAATAAATTTAGAAATGAATTTAAAAATATAACAATAAGCACAGATATAATAGTAGGATATCCAACAGAAACTAAAGAAGATTTTCAAGAAACTTTAAATGTAATTAATGAACTTAAACCAGAAGTTCTCAACATTTCTAAGTATTCAATTAGACCAAATACAGAAGCTTTAAAATTAAAACAAACTCCAAGCCAAGAAATTAAAAGAAGATCTACTATAATAACAAATTTATATAATAATTATAGAAAAAAAGAAAAAATTAAGTAGCTTTTAATGCCTTATCTGCTGTAGGTAAATCTTTCCATGTAACATTAAACAAATTCTCTAATGCACTTGCAAAAAATGGCGTATTAACCCAAACTCCAACATCATAAGTTGGATGTACATCTTTGTCATCCATTATCATAAACAATAAGTCTTTACCGTCAACAACTACAAATCTTCCTTCAGTCTTGCTTAAGTGTCTCACTTCTGCAAATTTAGAGATTTCTTTTATTGCACTAGCAGTATCCTTAGTAATAGGTGCAGCAATTCTTACTTTTACATTTTTCTTTGCTAACCTCTCAAAAACAGGGCCTAAAGCTTCAATCTTTCTTAAAATTCCTTTAGAAGTTGTCATTATTGTTACAGATTTCTCTGCATTTTTAACAAGTAGCTCCATATGACTATAGACATTATGCCTGCCTTTAATTGCACCACTTAAATCACTTGCCTCAACAAATTCAATACCTTGACTATGAAGGGTATTTAATTCTGTCAAGACATCAGTTGTACTTAAATCTCTTAATTTTTGAACCTGTTTTTCAGCATCGTCTTTAATTAACTTTTTAACTCTCTCAACAACTTCTTTAGGATCTACAGCCAAATATTTTATAGGCTTTCCTAATTTCATCACTACAAAACCTTTTTTTTCTAGGCTTTCAAGAACATCATATGCTCTACTTCTTGGCACATTTCCAATATCACTTAACTCTCCCGCTGTTGAAACACCACGAGAAAGAAGTGCCGTCCATATCTTTACCTCGTAAAGATTAAGACCAAAAAATTGTCTGAGTTTACTTAAAAATTCCTCTTTTACTATCATTGACCTTTAACCTCCTAGGCCTATCACCCCATTTTTTTATTTCCAAAACACTATATTATCACTGTCAAATTTAATCTATAGTTCCCCACTACTATTGGATATAGACTACTGGATGATAATACTACACTAGTATTTAAAGTTTATTATTGTAAAATCGTTATTTCTATAAATATTCTAAAGCTTTTTACCTCTTTGATTATTATAGATTCTTTCTATATGTTTTAAAGTATTAATATTCTAATTTATAATAATTTCATTAATACTCAAATAGGGCCTTCACTACTGCTAAACCTTCATCTAGAGTCTCTATTCTAAATCCACTTAATCTCCTAATCATAAGATGCTCATGTACATTTCTCTTTTCACTTTTAGCATTTTCTATTACTGTGATTATAGGTTTATTAAAAGCACTTGCCCAGCCATATTCTATCATCGTTCCAATTGACACTTTTTCAGCACCTAATAAATTAAACAAAATAGCATCTGAACGCCTTACATCCCAGACATCACGAGTAGTTACTCCAGAATCACTTGCTAAAATATGGTCAGATATTTGGTCAGTAAGCTTGGGATAATCCTTTAAAAATTCTTTAGCTCGCATAGGTGATATTCCCACAATTCCATATTTTGCAAGTTCTTCAATAGCATACTCTCTCCATTCGGTGCATCTATCATAATTTAAATCCCGAATTGGCCCAGCAAGATAAACAAGTTTACTCATAGAAATAATCTTCGCCTAGTATTATTTAAAGAATTATATAATTCAAAATACAAATTCCCCTGTCAAAATTTTCTGCCTCGTTGAGAATCGTGAATCTTACGCAGATCATCTAAAGTATTTATATCTTTTAAAGGTTTATCATATCTAATATTTACAAGAGTTGGAAATCTTAAAGCATATCCTGAATTATAAGTAGGACTTTTTTGTATTTCTTCATATTTAACTTCAACTATGATTTTTGGTTTTACATCAACATCTCTTCCATATTTTTTTAAAATTAAGGGCCCAAGTAATTTATTTATTGTTTCTATATTAATTCCTTCTTCCATATCTTTTTCTTTAATTCCACTGCTTACCATTCCACATTCTAGATATTTTTTTGATTCTGCATCAAAACATGCTAATCTAAATGAACTAAGATATTTCGCTCTTTTTCCTTCTCCGGCTGTTGCTCCAACAATAACTAAATCTAGAGGTTCTAAAACAGGTTTTAATTTAAGCCATCCTTTAACTCTTCTTCCTGGTGTATAAGTTTTTGCTAGATTTTTTAACATTAATCCTTCATTGCCTTTTTCTAAACTATCTTTATAGAATTTCTCTAATTCATTTTCATCAGAACTTACTAATTTCTTAGTCAAAACAATTTTTCCTTTCTTTTCTTTTATAGTTTTTTCCAAAATTTTTCTTCTTTCTTCTTGACTCAAATGTAGTAATTCTTTTCCATCTTTATAAAGAATATCAAAAACATTTATTTCTACTGGAATTTCCTTAGAAGTTTTTTCTATATCATATTTCCTCTTAATTCTTTGGCTTATAGATTGGAATGGCAAATGTCTAAGTGTCTTAGTATCATAGCCAATAACTTCACAATCTAAAATATAAGATTTAGCATCAATATTCTCTTTAATAACATCCATTAATTCCTTAAATTGATTTGTAACATTTTCTAATCTTCTAGTATAAAATTTAATTTCTTTTCCATATTTATGAATTTGTAACCTCATACCATCTAATTTTTCTTCAGCTAATAAAGGCTTTCCTAATTCTTCCAAAGCTTCCTTTATATTTTCCACTTTAACAGCTAACATTGGATTTATTGGAATCCCAGGGTTTAGTTTAACATCTAATTTATTAGTATAAAATGCTTCAACAACTTGACTAAAATCATTAGTTAAATTAAATAAATCTTGAACTTTGTCAATAAAATAATTATATATTTTTCTTGCTTCAATTTCATCTTTTATATAAACACATATTTTTTTAGTTTTTAAATTATGAACTTCTTTAACAGAATTTACAATTAAACAATTTTTCTTTGCATAATCTTCTAAGTTTGAGTAACTTAAAGTCTTACTACAAGAAACACATTCCTTTGTTATTGGCACTAGTTCTTTGCAATTATCACAAATAACAAAAACTCCTAAAACTTTTGGAAAATAACTCCAAGCTATTGCATCTCTCAAAACTCCTTCTGCAACTCCAATTCTTAATAATTCTAAAACAGTTCTTACAATAAACTTAGCTTCTAATGGACAAGAACTAGTTAATAACTCAGAAACTAATGAAATTTTTCTTCCAACAGATCCTTTACCTTCTAGATTAGCTAATTCTTGAATATTATGAAATACTTTCCCAATGGTTAATTTATGACTAAACAAAGTTGTTTGTTTTGTCTTTGAAATTAAAGATTCTACAACAATTCCAAGATCTCCTTTTTCAGCCCATAATTTTTCAATTTGTTCATTACTAATTCCAGTAGAATTATTAATAGCCTTAACAATTAACTTAGAACTAAATCCAATTTTTCTTTCATCCCATTTTGGAAATACTCTTCCTTCTAATAAATAAATTAAATACTTTAATTCTTCTCCTTTTTTGTCTTTTATAACATTATAAATAATATAAGTTTTCTCTAATCTCTTAGAAGCAATTTCAAGTCTTTTATAAACTTCAGCTAACTCTAAATAATACATATAGTAAAGTTTAAATATATTGGAGCATAAAAAAGTTTCTATATGGACTTTGATGAAGTTCTCAACAATAGAAGAAGTGTAAGATTATACAAAAATAAAATCGTTGAGAGAATTAAAATTTACAAGATAATTCAAGCTGGAATTTTAGCTCCTTCTGCTGGAAATCTCCAAAGCTGGAATTTTATATTAGTTGATGATACAGAAGTAAAAAATCAAATTGTTACAGCAGCAATGCAGCAAGATTGGATGTTTAATTCTCAAATTATTGTTATTTGTTCAAATCCTGAAAATACAAAAAAATTCTATGGCCTAAGAGGAGAAGCTCTTTACACAGTTCAAGATTGTGCAGCGGCTATAGAAAATATGCTTTTAGAAGCAACTAATCTAGGCTTAGGAAGTTGCTGGATAGGAGCCTTTGATGAAAAAGCCATTTCAAGAATATTAAAACTTCCTGATAATATAAGACCTCAGGCAATAATCACAATAGGCTATTCTGATGAAACTCCAGCAATGCCAAGAAGATATAATTTAGATGGTTTTGTATTTCATGATGAATATGGAAAAAGAATAATTGATGAAGGTTTTGGGGTTATAGAACTTTCTCAGAAAAGTAAAAAAGTTAATAAAGGAGGATTATTTGATAAATTTAAGTTAAAATGGAAAAAACAGTAAAAAAACAAAAGAAAGATGATTTCTCAAAATTAAGTAATATAAAAACTCCAATAAATATAAAATCAATTCTTAAATTTAATATTTTAAATAGTTTAATAGTTATAATTTTAGTTTACTTTGCAATTTTAAGTTTTAATTTATTTGGATCAGCAGATATTGGCTTTAGAAGTCCTGCCCAACCTCCAATACTTTCTGCTTTACTAAAATTTATTTTATTAGCAACAGTTATTCTAAGTGTATTAGGTTGGTTAGTCCTAGCTTATTATAAAAGACTTAATAATGAAAGGCCAAGCTGACAATGACAAATGAAACTGAAGTAGTAAGAGGAACAATTCAAAAAACAAGTGAAGAAGTACTTAAAAGTTCATCAAATGTGAGTAATTCTTCATTAATTACTTTTCTAATTATCTTCGTAATTATAGTTATCTTAATTTATTTCTATAAAAAATTCTTTAAGAAATCTTAAAAAAATAAAAAAGAAAGCTAATGCATAATAGCATTAGCCAAATTTATTTATTAAAATCGGGGCATAATCTTGCTTGTATGGGGGTTGAAGAATTATTCATGCCCCTATTTAATTATGTCAATTCCTAATTCATGTCCAAATTGTTGTGATTTGTTAGTAACTTTCTTGTAGTCTTTCTTTCCAAGTATATATGGACTTTGAACTCCAGTAATAATTGTCATAATTCTTAGTCTTCCATTCATCTTTGGATCAATTCTAGCTCCCCAGATTACATTTGCATCTGGATCTAAAGCTTCAGTAACAATCTCTCCTGCTCTTGCAACTTGATCAAGAGTCATTGCTTCTCCACCAGTTATATGAATTAAGGCTCCTATAGCTCCTTCATAGCTTACATCAAGTAATGGATTACTTAATGCTCTTCTAGCAGCTTCATCTACTTGATTTTCTGAGTCACTCTCACCGATTCCTATAACAGAGACTCCTCCACTTTGCATAATTGCTTTTACATCTGCATAATCTAAGTTTACTAAAGATGGTACAGCAATTATTTCAACAATTCCCTTAATCATTGTACTAATTAATTCATTAGCAACTGCAAAAGCTTGTTGAATTGGTAAATTACCAGCAATACTTACTAATCTATTATTATCAATTACTATAACAGTATCACAAACATCTCTTAATTGTTGAAGACCAAATTCAGCCTTATCAATTCTTGCTCTTTCAATATCAAATGGCATTGTTACAGTTCCAATTATAATAGCTCCAGTTTCTTCTTTTGCAACTTGTGCTATTACTGGCGCAGCACCAGTTCCAGTACCTCCACCCATTCCTGCACAAACAAATACCATATCAGTTCCTTTTAGAACTTCTTTAATTTCAAACATATTTTCTCTTGCACTTTCTCTTCCTCTTTCAGCAAAACCACCACATCCAAGTCCTCTTGTTAATTCTCTTCCAATAAGGACTTTTCTGTCAGCTTCACTTATATCTAAGTGCTGTTTATCAGTATTCATAGCTATAACTTCTGCTCCTTGAATACCTTTTTTATAGAGCCATGTAACAGTATTATTTCCAGCTCCGCCTACACCAATAACTTTTATATTAGCTTGTCCAACTTTGACATTATCAAAGTTCATATCATTTGCTTTTTTTAATGCTTCTCCAATTATAAACTCCATTTTTCCCCTTACCCCCTATTTTGTGTTTTTTCCATTTTAATTTTTATGAGGTATATACTCCAAAACAATAATCTTTATATTCTAGTTTTGTGTACTACCTACTAAGAAATCAACTTATGTGTGCCAACATATAAGTTACTAATCAAAAACCAATTCGAAACAAGAAAGCAAGTGCGAACTTAGATTTTAGCGCCAACTAAAAACTGAGTTTATTGCCAATTTTTCTTTATTAAAACTTTATATTATTAATACCCTATATAAATATTCTGAGAACATAATATATATATTCTAATATATAAATATTCTTTAAGCTCTCAACAGATTGTGTCTCTATGGTTAAAGAAGGTAACTATGTTGTTATAAAAACAAAAAATGAAGAACTAAAAGGCCTTCTTCTAAAGTCACAAAATCCTGAAAAATTTGTCATAAAATTAACTTCTGGATATAATTTTTCTATTAACAAAAAAGATGTTGTTAAGTTAGACATTATTAAACCTGAAAAAGAAGAAAAAGAATTTAAAAAACCTGAAATTCAAAAAAATCCTAAACTTAAAAAAGTATTAATTCTTCACACAGGCGGAACAATAGCATCAAAAGTAGATTATAAAACAGGAGCTGTTTCTCCAAGCTTTTCTAATGAAGACATGCTTAAAATGTTTCCAGAAATAAAAGACATTGTTAATATAGATTCTAAGTTCTTTGGTAATATTTTTTCTGAAGATATAAATTTTAATCATTATAATTTACTAGCTAAAGAAATTAAAAATAACTTAAATTATGATGGAATTATAATTACTCATGGCACAGATACAATGCATTATACATCAGCAGCTTTATCTTTTATCCTAGAAGATTTAGTTATCCCAATAATTTTAGTAGGAGCTCAAAGAAGTTCTGATAGAGGCTCAAGTGATTCATTTCAAAATTTATTTTCAGCTTGCCAGTTTATTTCAAAATCTGATTTTAGTGGAGTAGCTATTTGTATGCATGAAAATATGAATGATGATTCTTGTTTAATTCTTCCAGGATTAAGAACTAGAAAACTACATACATCAAGAAGAGATGCATTTAAAGCAATAAATGTAAAACCAATAGCAAAAGTTAAAGATAATTCAATAGAAATTTTAAATCATGATTATCCAAAAAGAGATAGAAAAGATAAAAACAATTTAAATTTAAAACTATTTGAAGATCCTAAAATAGGTATTTTAAAAACTCATCCAAATATGAAAAAAGAAGAAATTTCCATGTATTCAAAATTTGATGGCTTAATAATTGAAGGAACTGGTTTAGGTCATATGCCAATAAATAAAGTAGATAAATTAACATTAGAAAATGAATTAATTTTTAAAGAACTTGAAAAGTTAAGTAAAAAAATTCCGGTTGTAATTACATCACAATGTATATTTGGAAGAGTTAATTTAAATGTTTATTCTACTGGGAGAAAATTACAAGAAATTGGAATTCTAGGAAATTTATCAGATATGACAACAGAAACAGCATTTATCAAACTTGCATGGTTAATTTCTAATTATCCCAAAGATGTAAGAAAAATGATTGATAAAGATTTAAAAGGTGAAATTAGTAGAAGAACAAGTGAGGATTTTATCTAACAAAGCGTCAATAGGGAATAAAAGCGGTTAGTTTCAATTGGCGGTGAGCCAGAAAGTTTTATATAACAACTATTTTATTAATTAATAAATATGAAATCAAGACAGATAATTATTTTTGCAATTGTTATAATTGTTGTCTTAGCAGGAATTTTATTCTTGTTAAATCAATCTGGAAATCCAATAATTCCCAAATCTTATGACCTAAAGTGCAAAGAGAAAAATTCAGGTAATTTTATTACAATGGGAAATTCTTGCGAGTTTGTTACTGATTGTCAAGATTGGATAATTGCTAATTGTGGTCCAGAAAATTCTTGTAATAATGAAAAAATGGATTGCAAAAATAATAAATGTGTTACAATAGTCTATTTCCGATGGGATAAGACATGTGTTTAATTTAGTTTTTCCCACCCTTAAGGAATAGTGCGCTTAAGATAATTTAATAAATAACTAAATTCTTTTATGACCATGGAACTTAAAATTGAATTCGGAATTGATTTTGAATTAAAAAGAGTAAAAAATACTCTTAAATACTCTTGCGGAATTAGATTGGTATAATTCACAAGGTTATAAACCAAGATTACCTGAAGGCGTAAGTGGCAAATCTTCTGAAAAAGAAATTCAAAATCAAATCATAAAAGAATTTGACGAAAAAAAGTATAAAGAAGTGGCAAATCAAATTGCTTTGGATTTCTCAACAATTAACAAACAACTCTCTAAAAAACTAAAAGAAAGTTTCAATAAAGATATCCCAATAACCTTTTTTGTTTATTTAACAAATTATGGGGTTGGTGGTTCTTATAATCTTCCAAATATTGTTATTTTTAATATCAACAACAAAAAAGGTTACAAAACAATTGTTCATGAAATAATTCATTTTCTTATTGAAACTTGGATTCAAAAATATAAAATTCAGCATTGGGAGAAAGAAAGAGTAGTAGATTTAATCTTGAATTCCAAGGAATTTAATTTTTTAGATTATAATAATTGGCAGGGCAATTACAATGGTGTTGAAAAATATATTGATAATTTATTTAATAGCCACTTCTTCAAAAATCCTAAAACTTTTTTTTCAAAAATAGAAAGCGCGCGCCATTCCGTCCCCTGCCCCTAAATTTGTGCCATCGCTACTTGTTCCTTTCAGTCGCACCACGCTTGCAGTTCTCACCTAAAGGTTCTGGGAATATAACCTGAATTATATTCAATTCCGCCG
>JAGVZF010000004.1 GCA_018302785.1 Candidatus Woesearchaeota archaeon
TTTTCTATTTTTTTCTAATCTTTCAGTAAAAACCTCTTTAATAATATCAAATGCCTTGATTATCTTTGGATTTGATAATTTATAAAAAATATTCTTACCATTTCTCTCAGACACAACAATCCCTTTTGATTTCATTATTGACAAATGTTGAGAGATATTCGCTTGGCTTAATTTAGAGGTATTGATTAACTCAGTTACAAACATTTCTTTATCCCTAAGAAGGTTAAGAATTTCTAATCTTATTGGATTAGAGAATACCTTACACATTTCAGCATGAAGTTTGTAGATTTCTTTCATTAAGATATTAGAATATTCTAATATATAAACTTTATGAATTATCAATCCTGTTTTATCGTTTTAAGAAAAGAACAACATTCTTGAGATGATTATGTTGAACCGAATTGTTTTGTTTATATGGTTCTTGGAGGAGTCGGACCTCCTAATCCTCGGTGTAAACAAGTATAACATTATTGTTCTTTTTTTATTAAACACATTTTATGTCAGCTTGTTTGACACTTTTTAGCCCTTTATATGGGCCCACGTGGGATCGAACCGCAGACCGGCCGGCGTAAACAAATAGAACCAAAAGGTAACCTTTTCTAACGAGCTAACCAATTTTAAGATGAGTTGGTTACAACGAATTGTTTTAGCCCTTTATTTTAATACAAATTAGTTATTTTTAAATTTATCACTCGAATTACAAAAAATAGATAATTCACGATTGGCTTAAACTTTTATAGTGGATTACGTCAAACTAGCTCGGCTTGACTACCAGTCATAGACTGGTAGCATGCTCGCTTCGCTCACAAGCCTCGCTTCAGTAAGCACTTATTCTTGTTTGGCTAGGTTCTGTTCCATAATCCAGAACCATAGAAATACTTCTTTTTAATCCAAATCATCGTTTATAAGGATTGTTCTAGTATACAATATAACATACAATTTGAAACAATATGTATATCAAAACATTTATAAATAACTATTACATATACCTATTATGGTAGTAAGAAGAGAAAGAGGTGAGAGAAGTGGGATTCTATTAAATGAAGTAGACTTAATGATATTAAGTGTGTTAAACAAAAATGTTGATAAAGTTACTATTTTAGGTTTAAGAGATATGTTAAAACTTAGTCAAATAAGTGAGAGGGTCCATGTTGATAGATTAGTTGCTTCAAAATTTATTACAAAAACAAAGGTAGAGAACATGAATAAATTTATTTTGAATATCACAAAGCAAGGCAAAAAGATTTTAGACATTTATAGCAATATCAACATTAAAAAGTTGTTCGAGACTAAGAAGAAGAAATAGTTTATTTTTCTTCCAACTTACCAACATCTTTTAACATTTCGAGGAGTTCAGTTTTAGATTTACCCATAAATAGTTTTAATTCATCTCTCATTTGGTCTTGTTCTTTCTTTAGATTTTCAAATCTTAATAATTGAAGTTTGTTAAGTTCTTTTTGTTTTTCTAAATCGGTTTCTAATTTTCTTAGATTGCTTTGATAGACTTTTGCTTTAGGTTTTCTTCTATCTAAAGAAAGATATGTAACATAACGAGTAATGACTCTAGATGCAGGTGTATGTCCCAATCTAGCATTTATTTCGTCTATACTCCAACCCTTCTTTAGAAGGTTGCAGGCGCATGACGAGCGCAGGTCTTTGAAAGTTACACGTTCACCACCAGGCATACATCGAACTCCAGATAATTCAACAGCTCTTCTTAAAAATTTATCAGCAGCTTTCATACCAAACTTAAATAATCTATCTTCATTATAATATTCACTTAATTTTCTTCCTCGAATATATTTATTTGAAACTTGTTTGTATGTCGGCTTTAAATTTGCTAGGACTATATCCAAATATTCTACAGTTTCTTTGTAATTAGTTATCTCGCTTCTGGGAGTTCTGCTCCTTTTCAGTTTTTCTTTTGAAAGTATAACTAAATATTCTGGCTCTCCAGTATCTGGATCAATCTCTCGAACAAAGTCTTTTTTCTCAAGTGAGAGAATTGTAGAAATATTTTCCGATACATCAAAGCAAAGCCATAAAATACATTTTTGTTCTGGAGTTATAGAACAATTTACTATCTTTCTAAATTGTTCTTCTTCAATGAATCTTACTTGTTTATTGAACTCCCTCCCTTTAATAGAAAAGTCTTCTATGATTTGTTGAGCAATATGGTTCTTTTTAACTAAACCGAAAAACTTACCTGCCAACATTTGATGATACCCACTTCTGTCTTCAATCTTCTTACCATATTTAGTTTTTATAATTCCATCTTCCATATCATCAATTAATTTCTTAATATCCTCTTCGGTTAAGTCTGCCCATGTTTTGTTATTGAGCCATTGATTAAGATTTTTTATTCTTGTGATATAACTTGAAAGAGTCTTATAAGAACGTTCGTCTACTTCTGATAAACCCTCTTTTCTCTTTAGTTTATATTCTTCAAATTCAAAGAACTTTTTAACAACTTCTCTGTTGTTTGGATTAAAATTAGAATCCTCTAATAACAATTGCTTATTTCTTAAGTATCTTTCTTTAAATGACATATATATTGAAACAATATATAGTTTAAATATCTTTCCATAGAATATGTTAACTAAAAGGATAAATTATGTGTAAACAAATAGAAGAAAAAGTTACCTTCTATAACGAGCGCTAAAGTATATACCTACATTTAACATTAAATAGGAATATTTATAAATATGTAGGTACAATAGATATTATGGTAACAATAAAAAAACAAGTAAAAGGAAAGCAGACTTACTACTATCTTGAACACAGCTTTAGGGAAAAAGGAAAGGTTCAAAAAAAGCAAAAATATCTTGGTAAAGAAATTCAAGAAGATGTAGAAGAAACAAAAAAGCAATTTTTCTTAGAAATTTATAACGATCTGTGGTTGAACAAAATAGATAAGATAAGGGAGAATTTTTCTAAAGAAAAAAGGATAATGCCTCCTTCTGCCAAGGAAAAGGAATTAGAATCATTTATGATCAAATTTACCTATAATACACAAAAAATTGAGGGTTCCAGTTTAAGTTTAAAAGAAACTGCTAACTTATTAGAGAGAGGTATAACTCCTTCAGAGAAGCCAATAAGAGATGTTAAAGAAGCAGAGGCTCATAAAAAAGTATTCTATTCTATGTTAAAATACACAAAAGACTTATCCCTACAAATTTGTTTATTTTGGAATAAATTGTTACTTGAAGGTACAAAGCCAGATATTGCCGGAAAAATAAGAAATCATCAAGTAGCAATTTCTCAAAGTAAATTTATGCCTCCTATGCCTTCCGAACTTGATTTTTTATTAAAGGATTTTTTTGATTGGTATAATAAGAATAAAAGGAAGTTACATCCTGCTGTTCTAGCTGCATTAGTTCATCTCAAGTTTGTTACAATTCACCCATTTGCAGATGGAAATGGGAGAATTTCTAGAATTATGATGAACTTCATATTTAAAAAAAATGGTTTTCCAATGTTAAATGTAGAATACATAAACAGAAACAGTTACTATCATGCTTTAGAGAGATCTCAGATCAAAAAACAAGATAATATATTTTTGCAATGGTTTATGAAGAGATATATTAAAGAGTATGAAAGATATTTAAAGTAAATTCAGATTTAAACAAATTGATCCTAAAAGTTACTTTTTTAGAATCGCCTCAAAAGCCACTTTGTTCTTTTTTGTTCATTGAGTCTTGCCTCCAATCAGCTTCTCCAACTCTTCAAGTCCCTCCATAAGTTCTTTAACTTCTTTTTTGGCTTCTTGAATAACAACTTTGCTGTCTCTGTGATGAACTTCCTCTTCTATTTCAATTCTATACTTATTTATTGATAAATCCCAATCATTTTCTTTAATTTCTTTAACTGGAATAAAGAAGTGTTTCTTAGACCTATCTTCATTGTTTTCTTTTAATCGTTTTTCAAACCTTTCTAAAATATCAGGAATATCATCTTTTTCTGGCTGTGGGATCCTTTTATCATCCAAACTAAATCCATCTGCTTCCATATCATAGAACCAAACTTTTTCTGTTGGTTCACCCTTAGTAAAATAAAGAACAGCAGTTGAAACTCCAGCATAAGGCTTGAATATACCAGAAGGCATTGAAATTATTGCATCAAGCCTGCATTTTTCCAATAATAGCTTCCTTATAGACTTATGGGCATTTGAGTTTCCAAATAAAACGCCATCCGGAACTATAACAGCACATCTTCCACCAATTGAAAGAGAATTAAACATTAATTCTATAAATAATATTTCTGTCTTACTTGTAGTAATGGTTAATTCATCTGATTTCTCGCTCTCATTTATAGAACCTTTGAATGGTGGATTAGCCATAATCAAATCGTAAGTTCCTTTTTCATTATATCTTTTAGATAAAGTATCTTCTCCCATAATTTTTGGGTTTGTTATTCCGTGCATCATTAAGTTCATAACTGCAATTCTAACCATAGTCCTATCAATGTCGTAACCATATAAAGTGTCATTATCAAGCATTTCTTTTTTTTGTGGAGATAAAGTACTAACTCCATTCTTTTGATTTGTTTTTAATATGTGTTCATATGCATTAACTAAGAAACCAGCAGTACCGCATGAAGGATCTAAAATTCTATCTCCTAATCCGGGTTTTGTAAGTTCAACCATCATCTTAATTATATGTCTAGGAGTTCTAAATTGGCCATTCTTTCCAGCTGTTTGTAGTTCTGATAATAAATATTCATAAATATCTCCTTGTGTATCCTGATTTTGTTCTTTTATATGTAAATCATTAATTATATTGACTGCTTCAATTAATAGTGATGCAGTAGGTAAAGAAAAACTAGCGTCTTTCATATACTTTGAATATAATGAATCTTCATCTCCTAATTCCCTCATAAAAGGAAAGACTACATCGCGTACATGAGATAATATTTTATCAGAAGAATATTCACTCCATTCAGACCACTTACAATTATCATGTCCATCAAACATAGATTTAAACTTAACGCCTTTTAGCGAAGCGTTTTGTTGTTCTAATACATCTTTTTCTTCAAGTTTCTTCATAAAAATAAGATAAGATATTTGTTCTATTGCTTGAAGTGGATTACTGATCCCACCACTCCAAAACTTATCCCATAACTTTCTAATTTTTGATTTTAGTTCTGCGTGTAACATTTTGTTAATTCTCCCCAGGTATGACTATCCCAAATTTATCCAACGCTTCGTTATATTTTTTTGCTTTGTTTGAGATGAATTTCAAATAATAGTTAGTTTTTTCAGTATTAAAATGTTTGTTAAAGAATGACTTATAAGTAACTAAAGGTATCTTTCCATAATCCCTAAACTCTTTAATTGACAATTCTTTTTCAAAATCTTTTAATTTTAACAATTCTTTCTTATCTCCTGTAGGAAGATCCCTTATTAACAATCTAAAGTTCAATTCTTTAATTAAATTGGAGATTTTATGAAAATTGATTTCCTTCTTAATTTCCTGGTACTTTATATTCCTCAAAATTTTAGCTTTAGATTCGGGAGTAAAACTACTCCAATTCATATGGCCCACAAGACTATTCCCAGAAAGGACTTTAGCTATAAAATAAGAAAAGTTCCAAATTTGTTTATTCTTGTATTTTTCAAATAACTTTTTGTTTTTGTTTTTTAATGTATTAAGATACCGTGCCCAAATCATTTCAAGGCGTTTTGAAAGAAAAAATTCTAATTGATTTAGAGATCTTAATTCTTTAGATAAATCTTTCTCATCTATTAAATAAAAATTGTGATTCGCCCCTAATCTATAAAATCCTAAATCTTCTAAAACAGACAACACTGGTTGCCTTCCTATAATTTCTCTAAAGTCTTTTGCTAAAGAGCCAGGAGACTTTTGATAGCAATAAATTGCAATAAAGCTCTTTTGTTTTATTTTCTTGAGTAAATTTTTGTCATCAATTACTCCCTCATTTATCATTATTCTAATTAAATCATCTGTTTCTTTCTTCTCTGATGAAATTTCTTTGATTTCTTCTCCCACTTTTTTTATTTTATTGTCTCTCCATTCTTCGACTTTCTTATTATCTCTATCTCTCTTACTGTCTTTAATGTTGGTTATCGTTAAAACAATTATTTCCAATACAATTACAATTACGCTAAGATAAATAGTTTTTAATAGAAGTGTGTCTAAACCAATTAAAAGTATTAATAATACTTGAATACAAAAACCAAACCATCTCGAAAAGAGGATATTCCTCATTTTATAACTTTCCCTCAAATGCATTTCCCATCAGAGAATTAAATAACTCTTCGGATTTTTGTTGAGTTTTTCGGACATTCTCTTTTAATCCTTCAACATGTTCAACTATCTTGACAAATTTTTGTTGAAGAGGAATAGGTGGACTGATAATCTTTTCTCTCTTCAACTTTGTAATGGAAATATGCTTTAGTGCAACACCATATGCCTGTCTTTCAATCAATTTTTTAAAATTGTTTGAGTTTAGTAATCTTTCAAAGAATGTCGGATTTATTTCTTCTTTATTAGGTCTAAGAACTGCAACAGCCTGGCTGATGCAAAATTCTCTGTCATCTTCTACAAGTGCTGCTTCTCCAATTCTCCCATCTTTAGTGTATAGTATATCTCCTTTGATAGGTTTATCTTTGTTTGAAAGCTCATTAAAGGATTTTTCGTCAGTATAATCTACATTTAAAAAATCTATAGAACCAGTCATTACATTTTTTGAAGTAATTATAGGTATCCCTTTTTTTAGGTGGGGCATGGGTCTAGTAAATCCATAAGACACAAAAGAGGTCAGTTCTGAAATGCTTTTTATTCCAAACTTTTTCTCATTCTTTAAGGGATTTCCAAACATTTCATTAAATATGCTTTTCAAATATTCACCAAGTAAACTTTCTGCATTTTCACTTTTTTCTTTTGTTTCCTCTGCTTTTTCTAAAATTGAAATAATTCTTTCTTGTTCCTTAAGGTCTGGTTTTCCGTCTTGAAGGAAAGGAAGTCTTACCTCGATCTTTTTTAAATATTCCTTAGACAAATGTTTTAATCCGGCACCCTTGAAACCTTTTTCCAAAAGATATAATTTAGATTTTAATAAATAATAAATAAATTTTGTGAGATGGTCTTTTACCTTTACAGTAAAACAATCATTTGAAACTGAGAAATTTTCATTGCAATAATGAATTCCTGCTTTTCCGCCAGTTGAAAATATTAAATGTTCTCCTTTAAAACTAAATTTATCTATGAATTTACTTTGTGTATCGCTTGAAGTAAAAAATTTGTACTTTCCAGTCTCTAAACCTTCTCCTGCCTTTATTCCTGTTTTTTCCTTAAATTCAAAAATTTCCCCAAGTTCAACTTCTTTCCAATTATCTTGTGTTTGTTTAGTTTTCATCTTAATCCCTTAAAAATATTTAATACATCCTCTTCAATTTCAAGAAAAATAACCATTGGAGTACCAATTCCCAATAAAACCCAACAGGAGATTATTAAGGTATTAATTTGCTTAGATATTTCATCATTTGGTAAAGCACCAGCCACTAATAAAAAAATAATAAATATAGCTGCTTCTATAATTTCACCTATAAATATTTTTAATAGTTTTTCTGGTAAATCACTCATATTTCTAACCTCCAAAATAGGAATCAATAATAAATTTAATTAAAGGACCAATAGAAATAATTGCAAAAGCCAAGAATATGTACCCTATCCAAAAATTAGTTTTATTTATTATTCCTAAATCTTTTATGAATGTGTAAATTCCTATCAGAGCAAGTATAGCACCAGTAAATGCAACAACTCTATTAAATCCTTCTTGTCGTTCATGGCTTTTAGAATTATTTAAAAACTCAATGCCATCTGCATTAATCATATATTCTATTTTTCCAGCATCTGCCTGTCTTGTAATAAGCTTTTTATGGCTGAGATAACTAATTATTTTATTCAAATCAAGCTTATCAATTCTAATCTCTTTTAGTTCTTTTTCATCTACAAATTCTTCTTTATAGCTTTGGTTTAATTTTTCTAATATCTTAACTACTGCCTTGTCAAATTTCATTTTATCAATCTTCTTGGCACAGCAACACTTTTTTTATCTTGCTTCCTCAAAACTTCCTGTCGTTTCTTTAACTGAAATTCAAGTTGCTTTACCAAATCCTCGATAAATTCTAGTGAAATATCTTTCATTATCTCAACTTCTTTTCCATCATCTAACTTAACTTTCCACGAAAAATTATCTTTTTCAGGTACATAAGCAGGCTCATTTTTCCCAGCTATATTAGATATAGCTCCTTCATCCAACTTTGAAAAAATCGCTTCTCTAATAAATGTAGATACCTGAGTTTTATTCAAATTACATACTTTTTTAAGCCTTTCAGCATAATCTTTTTCAAGTTTTACTGTTATAGGTAGATATTTCATAGAAATCAAATAGCTGGCACATTTATAAATATTGGTATTACTTGATAATACCTATTTATCATTTAAAATACAGTTCTTAGTGATTATTTCCACTTCAACCTATTGCATCTATCAACTATTACTTCAAGTTGTTCTTTAGTAAATACATCTAAAGGCCTACCTTCAGCTAAAGGATGCTCTGCAAAATCCTTTAATTCAATATGTTTAGCCCTAATAAACACTTGTTCTAACAACCTCAAGAACTTCAACTGTGCAGAATTATAATGCTCATTTCTACTAGTAACTAATTTATCAAATTCCCATTTAATCATTTCTTGAGGGTCAGGTAGTCCTTTTAGTTCAAGTAATCCCCTCAAAAACAAAATAAAATCAGTACTTTTTTGAATTTCCTCAATACTCCAACTGCGATTTCCCAAATCTTGCAATTTCTTTTCAATCTTCAACAATTCTAGGGAAGTAACACCTTCTCCATCCTTGATCTTATTCATCAAAGGATCATTTTCAAGAAAACTCTTGAAATCCTCATTCTCCTTCAATTCCAAAATCTTCTTCTGAACATTAATAACTTGGTCAGGTAAGGGAATTGATAACATTCCTTTTCTAGGTTGTTCATAATAAATCATTAAAGGTGCAATTTCTCTTATCAAAAAATCAACATCTTCAAAAGTCAAACTTTCCCAAAAAACTTCGTGCTTTTGAATATCAATCAAATCATCTCTCTTATTCCTTATTGGTTCCAAATTCTTATCCCAAATTGCATTCACTTGTTTAATGATATATTTCTCAATCTTTGCTTGTTTGTATTTGTCTTTCTCCTTAATGCAAAAGTAAAGATTTACACACTGCGAAATAAAAGTATATACTTTTGAATTTTCAGAAGGAGTGTAAATTAAAAGAGGAACTACTTCTTTCTTAACCTCTTCAACATGCTTTTCTATTTCGAACTTAGCAGAAATATACTTTTTAATAATAACTTTTTTCTCAAATACCAAAGGAGATTCTAAATCAATACTTTTCAAAGTGTCTCTAACTTGCTTTTCAGCAATCTTCCTTTCTTTTTCAATAAGAGGAATTTCAAGAAGGTCAAGTTGTCTTTCAAAGATTCTAGTTTTTGCATCACTTCTAGTAGTTTTATGTTTAAAAGCCTTCAAATCATGCTGAATGACATTAGACCAGTCACCCAACTTAAAGTCTAAAATCAGAAAATCATCTTTTGTGTAAATTCCATCATGCATAGGCAACCAAGTTCTATTTTGACACGCTTCCAAATTTCTTGTACCTCTACCTAACATTTGCCAAAATCTTATTGGAGAGATAACCGGTTTAACAAAAACCAAATTCATTATTTCTGGAACATCAATGCCAGTATCTAATACTCCAACTGAAAGTGCAATTCTTGGACTATCTCTTTTTGCGAAATTCTTAATTTCATGAGTATAAAGATATCTATCGGAGGTTATCACTTTCACATCCTTACCTAACATAGGGTACATTCTTTGAAATAGTATTTCAATAGTCTCAGCATGTTTGATTGTAGCACAAAAGAATATACTTTTACATGGCCTTCCATCAGCAGATTTATGACATCTATCCATAAACTCTCTAATAACTAATTCATTAGTTTTTTCATCAGTAAATATTCTTTCAAATTTTGAACCAGGAATTTGTAGTTTATCAGGTTCTTCTTCTTCTAACCTAAGTTTCTGTCTTAATTCTTCACTTAATTTCTTACCTTCTATCCCAAGCGCCAAGACCTTAGTTTCAATTATCTCAGCAATATAGGGAACTAAAACTTTATCTAAAACTGCTTCTTCATATTCATATTTGTAAGTTGGCTTATTTTCCTCACAACCAAACAAGTCATATGTACTTTTATCTCTCATTTCCCTTGTCACAGGAGTAGCAGTTAGCCCAATTTTTAGAGCATCGAAATACTTGAAAATATCGTTATTTCTATCATAATATGATCTATGTGCTTCATCAAAAATAATAAGGTCAAATGCAGCAACTCCAAATTTTTCATAAAATCTTCCTCTTGGTTTAACTTCACTCATCAAAGTTTGAATTGTAGACACGTAAAATCTAGAATAATCAGAAAAACCTTCTGTATTTAACTCACATACAGGATCTAGAAAATATTTCTTGAAACCGTTTTCTTTGGCCTGGCTTCCCAAAGTAATTCTATCAACTACAAACAACACTTTTTGAACATAACTAGACTTAATAAGGGCATCTATAATAGCCATAGCAACTCTTGTTTTTCCAGTTCCTGTAGCCATATTAAGTAAGGCCATTCTTCTATTTGTATTTATATCAAGACTTCTATTCTCATTAATATGCTCTAGAACAACCTTAACTGCTTCAACACCACGAAATCTATCAACGATCTTTCTACTAATTCTGACTTCTGTTGGATCTTTTCTTGACTGCATTAACTTAACAATTCTATGAAGGTCTTTTTGAGCAAATGGAAGTGCTACTTGTCTTCTATCATCCAAATGATCAACATAAAACCAAGTTAATCCATTTGTCAAAAATATTGGAATTTTAAATCCTATTTGTTTTTCAATTTGCTCGCGATACAATCTAGCTTGTATTTCGCCTTTATTGACATCAATTATGGTCTTTTTAGCTTCAATTATTGCCATGGGACTTAAGTCTTCATCAAGAAGAAGATAATCAATAAACCTGTCTACCTCCTTTTCAATACCCTCAGAGACATCAACATAATGTTTATTGATAAAATCAGATTTGACACAATTGATTTCTTCTTTTACATAAAGTCCATTAATTTTCCACCCTACTCTTGCAAGTATTGGATTTATGTATTTTTCTCGTGTTTCCTTCTCAGATACTTTTGTCACAAAATTTACCAGTAATTTGCTTATAAAAATTTATTGATTAATACTAAATATTTTTAATCAGAAAAAAAGCTTAAATAATAGATAAATTATCTAATTTTAAATAAAAAGAGGCAAAATGAAAGAATATAAATTATTCATAGATGGTAAATGGATTAATTCTACCACAAATCAAACTTTTAATAGTATAAATCCTGCAACAAAACAACCAATAGGTAAATTTCAAAAAGGAAATGAAAAAGACGTAGAAAAAGCAGTTTTAGCTGCACAAAAATCATTAGAAGAATGGAAAAATACTCCTGCTCCAAAAAGAGGAGAAATTCTTTTAGAAACATCATATTTACTTAAAAAAAATAAACAAAAATTAGCAGAACTAGTTACTCAAGAAATGGGAAAAGTAATAAAAGAAGCTAAAGGAGATGTTCAAGAGGCAATAGATACTTTTGAATATTTTAGTGGAGAAGGACGTAGATTATTTGGAAGAACAACCCCAAGTGAATTAAGAAATAAATTCTGCATGACAACAAGAATTCCAATAGGAATAGTTGGTTTAATTACACCATGGAACTTTCCAACAGCCATTCCAGCCTGGAAATTAGCTCCTTCTTTAATTTGTGGAAATACAGTTATTTTTAAACCATCTTCAGACACTCCTTTATGTTCAATAGAATTAATAAAAATTCTAGAAGAAGCAGGAATTCCAAATGGAGTTGTAAATTTAATTACAGGCCCAGCAGATACAGTAGGAACAACAATAATTAAACATCCAAAAATTAGAGCAATTTCTTTCACAGGTTCAAGAGCTACAGGAGAATTTGTTCTAAAAAATGCTGGAATTAAAAAAATAGGATTAGAATTAGGTGGAAAAAATGCAATAATAATAATGGATGATGCAGATTTAGATTTAGCATTAAAAGGAGTTATTTGGGGTGCTTTTGGAACTACAGGT
>JAGVZF010000019.1 GCA_018302785.1 Candidatus Woesearchaeota archaeon
ATACATATAAAAAATTTAAAAACAAAAAATTATCTATTTCTTAACTTTCTTCCTTTTTATTAAAGTAATAATTATTAATAAAATAATTACCAATCCAGCTCCAATAAAAAACCATAAAACTTCATTAGTAACATTTCTAGTTTGAGTAATAATCTCAGTAGTTTTATTCACAAACTCAGTTCCAGCCCGTTCTTCAACATCTGCACCTATTTGGGTAAGTGCTTCTTTAGTAGCTTCTGCACCAGAACTAACTGCATTATCACTAGCAGGAATCAACTCAGAAAAAGTATTTTTTGTAACATTCAACTTCTCAGAAATCTTAGAGAAATAATATACAAGACCCCCAACAAAAGCTGTAATTAAAGTTACAGGAATTAAATTCTTAAGTTGATTATATAAACTCTCACTTGTTTTTGGAGCTATAACAATTAATTTCTTAGATAATTGATAATACAATATTTTTTTACCTTTTTCGCTCCACTCAAATTCCTTAGATTCAATTAATTTAGCTTTTAATAATAGTTGTATATTATAATGTATTGTTGAAATAGGACTATCTAACGCTTCTGCTATTTGTGACTCACTTGCCTCATTTTTCTTTCCTAAATAATCAAGAATCTTTCTAGCAGTCTCATTACTAATAACTTGGGCTAATTCTTTACTTTTTTGATCTTCTAAGCTTAATAATACAAAAGTCTCTTCATTTGCCATAATATATCATAAGAAAGTCTATTTATAAAGCTTTTTTTAAC
The DNA here is from genome assembly GCA_018302785.1 of Candidatus Woesearchaeota archaeon. GTDB lineage: Archaea > Nanobdellota > Nanobdellia > SCGC-AAA011-G17 > JAGVZF01 > JAGVZF01. The sequence continues at coordinate 753 of JAGVZF010000019.1, forward strand.
TTCAATTTAAGTTGAAGTTATTCTATAAAAACAAAAGGTATAAAAACAAGATTCAGATAATTGATATGAATCAAAAGAGAGAAATCAATGGCCAATAAAGACTCAACTTATTTATATTCAGCAATCGGAATAATTTTTATTTTGATATTCGCATTTTATATTTTGCCAAATCTTAACCAATATAAGTCTATAATGAACCTAAGAAGCCCTGACTATCAATCCAAAGAAAAGGACATCATTACTAATAAAAATATATATAAAACAGGGGAAATTATTATAAAATTTACAAAAAACTCCAATATTAATGATCAGGTAAGTGCCACTAATTATATTGCTTCTAAGCTAAATACTGAAGATATTTCTGTTAAAAGGATATTTCAACAAGGAATGAACACAAATAATAATTTTTTTACCGTTGGATTAGATAGAGTTTACAAGATAACTACTGAAGGAGATGCAATCAATCCAAAAATAAACATTCTAAAACAAGATACTAATTTTGTAGAATACGCAGAACCTAATTATGAAGTTTATCTTTCCACAACCCCAAATGATCCTTTCTTCAGTGAACAATGGGCTTACCAAAATATTGGGGCTGAAGGTGGATGGTCATGGGCAACAGGTTCGAGCAATCAATGTTCCTTGCTTACTAGGAACTGTAGAGCCACAAAACAAATAGTTGTTGAGGAGCCTAATTGTGATCGTAATAATTGTGCAGAATTGTGCTCGCAAAATTGTCAGAGTAACCAAGTCTGTATCTATAATTGTCAAGGAGATTTAACAAATATTTGCGTGGGCGGGACTTCAACTCAAGGTCAGACGCAATGTACAACAGGTTATTACTATGGTTTTGACAATCGTGAATGCCAGTGTGTATGCAATTGCGAAGGTATAGGACCAACTTATGCTCATGAGTATCTAAATAACGGTATCGTAATAGCGGTTGCAGATTCTGGAATAGATTTGACACATCCAGATTTAATCAATAATTTATGGATTAATCAAAATGAGCAATTTAATGGTATTGACGACGACCACAATGGGTTTATTGACGACATCAATGGATATAATTTTGGCAGTAATAATAGCAACCTACAAGACTCGGGTTCTCATGGAACTCATGTAAGTGGAATAGCTTCGGCTGTTACCAATAATGGTTTAGGGATTGCAGGAACTTGCTGGAATTGTAAGATTATGGTATTGAAGTTTTTTGATCCTTTTGGGTATGTGGAAGATGCAGTTAGAGCTATTCAGTATGCAGCAGATAACGGTGCCAGAGTTACTAGTAATAGTTATGAAACTAATGTATTTTCAAATGTTCTTCAGGATGCCATAAATTATGCCTATAGTTCTGGAGTAATAACTATTGCTGCTGCAGGCAATTCTGGTACTAACAGTTCTACCTATCCGGCAGCCATGCAAAATGTTGTGGCAGTAGCAGCTACGGATCAAGAGGACCATAAAACTTCTTTTTCAAATTATGGAAACTGGATAGACATTTCGGCTCCAGGTCTTAATATACTATCTACATGGCCAGTCTCTGGAGGGGATAGTTACAGAATATTGCATGGCACAAGTATGGCCACACCTTTTGTATCTGGCTTGGCTGCTTTGATACTTTCTCAAGAACCTGACTTAAGAAATCAAGACGTAGAAAAAATAATTAAGTCATCTGCTGATAATATAGACCACTTAAATCCAGAATATATGGGTTTACTTGGTAGTGGTCGGTTAAACATAAATAAAGCTCTTTCTTATCCAAAAAATCCATCTTTCGAAGTTGATACAGGAATAGACTATTATCCTAATTGGAGTCAAGAAGATAGTGTATCTAATAATAATAAACCAGATGGATATGTAACTTCTGGTAGTGGATTATTAGATAATGTTATTAAATATCAAGGAAGTAAATCTTTAAAAATTCAAGTAACTAATAATAGAGGTTATAGTTATCAAGATATTATAGTAGAATATAATAAGAAATATAGAGTAAGTGGTTATGTAAAGACAGATTGTAGTGATAATAATTGCTATGGAACTATATTAAGTGAATGTGAAAATATAAATCATCAACCAATATGGGATTATAATAATTGTAAATTAAATATTAATCCTATTAATATAAGGAGGTTATATAATGATAATAATTGGACTTATGTAGAATTTGATGTTGAAAATAATAGACAAGATGCTAAGTTCTTAAGAGTTCTTTGTTATAATACTCCTGGTCCTAATCCAGTAGGAAGTGGAGTAGTATGGTGTGATTCATTTAATGTTATAGAAATACCAAGAGGACCTGTAGGAAGCCCATTATTTTTAAAGGATGTTGTACAGAGGATAGAAGATTAGTATAGTATAAAATTATTCAACAAAAATTGCTGGCTTTCCAGGCCTTGCTTTTTTACCTTTTCCTTGAGGATCATAAATATTCTTATCATTTACTGCATAAATAATAGTTTCAAAATCACTTATTTTAGATTTATTTAAAATTTCTTTTTCCTTCGGAATGCAATATAAATAAATTTTACTTGGTTTAATATTTACTAACTTTAGAACTGTAATTATGTCTTTTCTTATATTGTCTATCATTTTTTCTTCTTTGTCAATGTCTTCATTGATCTTATTTTTATCAAATTTTGGCCAACTAGAAATTGAAATAAAGTCTTTATTTCCAATTTTTTCCCACATTTCCTCAGCAATATGTGGCGTAAAAATACTTACTAATTTAATTAAAACTTCTAAAGATTCTTTTGTAATAGTATCTCTTTCTTTTAAGTAATTAGTATAATCCATTATTTTTATAATAGCTAAATTAAACTTAAAATCTTCAATATCTTGAGTAACTTCTTTTACTGTCTTATTTAATCTATTATCTAAATATTTATCAGTTTTTCCAAAGTCTTTTTCAATTAATGAGTACAATTTTAACAAAAATTTATTTACAGCTTCAATTCCTGTATTACTCCATTCCATATCAGAATCTGGACTTGCTGCAAATAATAAAAATAATCTAGCAGCATCAATTCCATATTTAGGAGCAATCTCATCTTGACTTACTATATTTCCTTTACTTTTGCTCATCTTAGCACCATCTTTAGTTAAAGTTCCTTGATTAAGTAATTTTAAAAATGGTTCATCAATATTAAGTATTTTCATATCTCTTAAAACTTTAATAAAAAATCTTGCATATAATAAATGCATAACAGCATGTTCTGCTCCACCAATATATTGGTCTATAGGCATCCAATATTTTACTTTTTTTATATCAAATGGCTTTTTATCATTTTTATTATCACAATATCTTAAGAAATACCAGCTTGAATCAACAAATGTATCCATAGTATCAGTTTCCCTTCTTGCTTTTCCATTACATTTAGGACATTTAACTTCTAAAAATTTCTTACTAGTTTCTAGTGGATTTCCTTCTCCAAATTTAATATCCAAAGGTAAAATTATTGGTAAATCTTTTTCTTTTAATGATTGCATTCCACATTTATCACAATATACAACAGGAATTGGAGTCCCCCAATATCTTTGTCTAGAAATCAACCAATCTCTTAATCTATATTGTTTAGTTCTTTTTCCATATTTCTTCTTCTCAATATATTTTATAATTTCTTCAATAGCTTTATTACTATCTAAGTTATTAAATTCTTTAGAATTAACTAAAATTCCTTCACCAATAAAAGCTTCTGTTATTTTATTAGCATCTAATTTCTCATCTTTTGGTTGTATAACTATTTTAACTGGAATTTTATATTTCTTTGCAAATTCAAAATCTCTTTGATCATGTGCAGGAACTGCCATTATTGCTCCAGTTCCATATTCAAGTAAAGCAAAATTAGCAATATAAATTGGAACTTCCTCATTATTTAATGGATTTACAGCATATTTATTAATAAAAATTCCTTCTTTAATTTTTTCATCAGTTCTAGTATTTCTTTCTTCAATTACAACTTTATTAATAAAATCTTTAATTTTCTTTTCATCTTTATTTCCTTTAATTAACGCTAAAACTTTAGGATGTTCTGGAGCTAATACTAAAAATGTAACTCCAAAAATAGTATCTGGTCTTGTTGTAAAAACAGGAATTATCTCATTACTATTTTTAATTTTAAAATTTATAATTACTCCTTCACTTCTTCCAATCCAATTTTCTTGCATTAATTTAATTCTTTCAGGCCAATCTAATTTTTTTATATCTCTTAAAAGCTCATCAGCATAATTTGTAATTCTAAAAAACCATTGCTCTAATTGCTTTACTTCAACATTAGTATCTTCATGTCTCCAGCATTTTTTATTAACAACTTGTTCATTAGCCAAAACACTTTTACATTTACTGCACCAATTTACAGGAGCTTTTTTTCTATAAGCTAATCCTTTTTCATAAAATTTCAAGAAAAAATATTGATTCCATTTATAATATTCAGGATAACATGTAATAACTAATCTATCCCAATCATAACTTAATCCTAATTCTTTCATCTGTTTTTTAATTATTTTAATAGAATTCTCAGTATATTCCTTAGGATGAATTTTTTCTTTAATGGCAGCATTTTCAGCAGGCAATCCAAAAGCATCAAAACCCATAGGATATAAAATATTAAATCCATTCATTCTTTTGAATCTAGCAAAAGCATCTCCAATACTATAATTTCTAACATGCCCCATATGAATTCCCAAACCACTAGTATATGGAAGGAATTCTATCACAGAAAACTTCTCCTTTTTAGGATTTATATCAGTTTTGAAGACTTTTTCCTGAGCCCATTTTTGCTGCCATTTAGAAGCAATTTTATTAAAATCCATAATAATACAATTATAAATTACTTTAAAAATTTTTGTATATAAAAAAGTTAACTGAGATTAATAAGTATAACAGAACTAGTCCTCATCTTCCTCTTCATTGTCATCTTCATCCTCTTCATCATCACTACCTTTAGTTTTATTATCTTTTCTTCCTCTTTTATCTTCTTTAAAGTTATCAATCATTTTTTCTATATTCTCGGCTAGATGTTCAGCAGCATTAGCTTGACCATAAGCCTCCCCGAAATTTTCCATTTTAAAAGCTTCCTTAGCATTTGCCAAATGATTTTCAGCTTGTTCTAATAAAGTTACTATTGCATTTGGCCAAGTATTATTATTACCAAATTCTTCAGAAATATCTTCTTTAACATCATTAATTTCTTCTTCAGCATCTTCTATTTGTTCTTTAGCCTTTTCTTTTTTAAGAATATTTAGTCCTGTTCTATTTTCATGTCTTTCAAACTCATCATCAATATCATCATCAGTCCTATTAGTTTTCTGCTTAACCTTTATTTTAATTTCATTTCTTTTTATTTTAATCTCTAACTTAAGTTCATTTGTAGAATTAGCAAAACTAGCAATTAAAGCATCGAGAGCTGCATGCTGTTCAGCAGTTAAGTTTCCTTTAATCTTAATTTTAATCCTACTTTTTAACTCTTCAATTTCTTGTTCTTGTTTCTCTACTTCCCTCTCAATCTCAACTTCATTTTCTATAGCCCATTCATCATCACCATTAATTTTTTTTATTTTCTCTTTAACTTCTCTAAGTTTTTCTTCATGTTTTACTTTTGCTTCTTCTGCATCATCAAGCTTATTTTTTTCTATCATAATATTAACTTCTAATAATCTTTCATGGGCATGTTTTAATCCTACTTTAACCTTTTCAGTGTCTCCACCAGCTAGAAATAATTCAAGTCTCTCAATTGCTATATCTAATCCCCATAAAGGACTATCTGGAGTAACTCCAGCATTTTCATCTTGTGCGCGAGAAGGAGTAACTATAATTAATAAGAATAAAAACATAACAAAAATTATTTTCATTTAGTTCACCAGTTCACCCTTTTTACAAAATTAATATTATTTAAACTTATATAAATACTTTCTTTTTCTAGAATTAAGTACAGCATGGCTATTTCAGTAAACTTTATAAAAACATTTAAAACCTTAAAATATAAGGACCCGTAGCGCAGCTTGGATAGCGCATCTGCCTTCTAACTGTAAAGAAAGATAGCAGGAGGTCGTGGGTTCAAATCCCACCGGGTCCGCTTAAATATAAGAGACAATATATATTTGTTACATGGTAAACAAAGGAAGTAATTTAGAAGCAATTGCTGAGGAAGTTTCTAGTAAACAAAGAACTATTCATCTAAAAATTGATGCAGCTATTGATGACGGACTTAAACTCGTTGAACATGGTAGAAATGTTGGCATAACAAGACAAGGAGCTCATTATTACTTAAAGCAAAGGGGTTTGCTTGAAAGATGGAAACAATCTAGAAAAGCCTTAAAACTTAGGGAAATACAAGAAGCTGATGAAAAACTACAAGGTCTAGCTCAAATTGTAAACTTACTGGAAAAAAGAATGCTTCAATTAGCTGCCACAAAAGGTTGGGCTTACCAGAAAGCTACTGAATATCTAGTTTTACATAAGAGGTCACAATTACCTTTGGATTCTATAGCTGAATTTCTACAAAGATATTATAATGCTTTAATTAAAGGACAGAGATTTAATGTACTAGAATTAGGAACCGGCCTTGATGTAAATACCACCACGTTACATAACATTTTAACTAGATCTGGAGTTAAACCACTAAATAGATCTAATAATAGAAAGTTTATTCCTGAAGAAAGAAAAGATATAATCTTAAGAGGGGCAAATCTGCCAATTTCTTACGGAGACCTAGCTTATTATTCCAAATTACCAGCTTATGCAGTATATTACTTTGTCAAGAAAAAAGAACTGCCAAGACCTAAGATAAAAAGTAATATTGTGATGATAGATGATAGGGTATTAACTTACAGATTAGCAAGTCAAATTTATGAAGCATTAGACTTAGAATTATTTAATACTGGTGAAGTAGCAGAATTATGTAACACCTCAACTGAAATTGTAAGATATGCATCAAAACATAAGCATCAAATATCTAAATTTATAGTTATATCTCTAAGAACTCTTTATCCTGATAAAAATATAATAAAACCTTATTTAGAAAGTTAAATTATTATTAAATTGCATTTAGGGTAAAAATAATTAAAAACAAAATAACTTTAAAAAACCTTTATAATATAAACTTTTTCTTCACAATTTTTCTAAGAATTCTTTCTTCTATTTTTAATGATGATTAACTGATTTAAGTGCAATTAATGTCTGACTTTTATCTATTCCATCTATAGTTCTTAATTTTGTACTTATAAAATCATATAATTCATCTATGTCTTTAAATCGTGCCTTAATAAGCATATCAACTCCGCCTGTAACAATATTAACTTCCTCAATATTTGAATATTTTCTAACTTGCTTAGCAACATCTTCTTGTGTAGTTTTTTCTCCACTTGGCAATGTGTAATTAATAGTAATTAATACATATACTAAAATAGGTTGACCTAATTTTTTATAGTCTAAATTTACAGTAAAATTCTTAATAATTCCATATTTTTCTAATTTCTTAATTCTATTGTGAATTGTTGTTATAGGTATTTTTGTTTTTCTATAAATTTGCCTGCTAGTTATCCTAGAATTATACTGTAACAGTTTGATTATATCTAAATCTTTTTCATCTATCTCCATATATTAGAAATATTTTCCATTAATATATAAATATTTCGATTATTTTTGTCAAATTTTCCATTTTTTAGGAATAATATTTATATACAAGAACTACATCGATACATAAACTATTATTAATTAGAATAAACATGGAAACATCTAAAATACCTGGATTGCTTGAACATGAACTAGCTAAGAATCCAAATTTATACCCACATTCATCTAAATTACTAAAAATCATTGAAAATGAACCAGATGAACAACAAAGACAAAAGATTTTATACAATTGGTTTAGCACATTTACTAATAATTATAGGTGGGCTTTCGGAAGACTTAACGAAGATTTTGATTCTTATGTTGAGTATGTTCAAGATGTAATAAAATCTGGCACTATTTACACAGATTACGAAGAAACTACTAAAGTATTAGAGTCAGTGGCTTATCTGGAATATCTTTCTTTTCTAGAATTAATAGCAGATATAAATCTTCAAGATTGCGCACCAAATCCAACAATTAAAGAGCAGTCCTAATCCTTGTTTATTAAACTAAAGTTTTAAATAAAAGTTCCTCTAATTTCTATTTATGCCAAAAAAAGTAAAATCTTCTAAAGAGGCACTATTATATGATGTCATTATTATTGGAGCAGGAGTAACAGGCTTAGCTGCTGCAATGTATGCTGGAAGACTAAATCTACAAACTTTAGTTTTGGGAGATTCATCAAGTAATGAACTTCCTATTGGTGGGGTTATTACACTAACAGAAGTTGTTGAAAATTATCCTGGATTTAAAAGATTAACAGGTCCTGAATTAGCTGAAAAAATTAGAGATCATGCTCTGGAATATAAAGATAAAGTTGAAATTAAAAAAGAAAAAGTTACTGAAGTTTTAAAAACTTCTAAAGAAGGAATGTGTTTCCTAGTAAAATCAGATGAAAATAATGAATATTGGGCTAAAAGTATTATAATTGCTACAGGAACAAAATGGAAAAAACTTCCAATGAAAGGTGCTCTAGAATTTGAAGGAAAAGGTACCCATTATTGTGTCTTATGTGATGGCTATGCTTATAAGAATAAAGTAGCCGCAGTAATTGGAGGTAGTGATACTGCAGCAAAAGAAGCTTTACTTCTTACTGAATATGCAAGCAAAGTTTATATGATTTATCGTGGAGATAAAATTAGACCTGAGCCAGTTAATGAAGAAAGAGTTAAAAAAAATAAAAAAATTGAAGTTATTCTAAATACAAATGTCTTAGAGATTAAAGGTGATAAGTTTGTTAATCAAGTAATCTTAGACAAACCATATAAAGGATCTACTAACTTAAAATTAGATGGGGTTTTTGGGGCAATTGGCAATATTCCCTTATCTGATTTAGCAAAATCTTTGGGGGTTAAAATTAATGAAAAGGGAGAAATAATTACTGATCATCATGATTCATCAACAAATGTTAAGGGAATTTTTGCAGCAGGCGACGTAGTAGATACTGAGTTTAAACAAGCCATTACAGGAGTTGCAGAAGGAGTTATCGCAGCACATTCTGCTTATAAATTTGTAAATGAAAATTCTTTTGTCTGTACTTTTGATGATAAACTTTATAATAATAAGAAAAACTAAGGATATCCAAATTACAACTTAAATTCCATAATACCTTTTCTTTTTATCCAGTTAACTTTATCAAAATCAGAATCCTCACTAATTATTATTTTTATATTATTTAATTTCATAGTTGCAACATGAATTGCATCTCTTGGCTTTAAATTGAATTCTAACATTATATCTAATGCATTTTGTATTATTAATTTATTTACGTCAGCAAATTTTATATTTGAGTCCAGTAAGCTACTTCCAGCCTTAGCCAGCATTTCTGGTTTTATTTTTCTTATAATCCATATAAATTCATCAAAAGTCAAACAAGAAGTGAAACCAACCAATTTACCTATTGTTATTAAATCAAGGATTCTTCTAGAGTTAATTCCTAATTCATCCTCTTTAATTGCAGCATAAATAAAAACATTTGTATCTAAATATGCTGCGCTCTCTTCCATCTCTCCTCATATTGTTCCTCTATTGCATGAACGTCTATTTTACCTTTAAATCTTACTTTCTTAGCTATTTCTTCAAAAACTTTAACAATATTCTCATTAGGTTTTTTTAACACTAAAGATTGACTATTTTCTTCAAAAATAATTTTATCTCCAGGGGAAATATTATATTCATCTCTAAATATTTTAGGTATTACAACCTGTCCCTTTGGTCCAACTCTACTTTCTATTCTTACCATAGGTTATACTCAAGTATAACTTATATTTAAACTTTACTAATTTTACTAAATTAAAGAAAATAATCTGGTTGTGAAAAAATCTTAATTTTTTTGTTCAAATTTCCAGACGCTAACTTAACAGCTCACAAAAGCTAAAGTTTATAAATTTTAATCTTAATTTTACAGGAACATGGATGGAGATTTTGAGATTGATGAGGAAGAACTAGAAAAACTTAAGGGTGAAGTAAGTACTCTTGAATTTTATGTAACCCGGATATTACCACGTGCAGAAGAAAAATTAAATAAAATGCTTCAAGAATTAAAGACGGGTGTATTTCCAATACGAGGTCACTACAATGCCAATGCGATTATACTTAATGCACATGGAGAAAATGCTTTGTTAGAGTTTCCTGATAATCAGGTTGTTCAGAATTATGCTGAGAGATTGCAAAAACTTTATGATGAAATAAGGTCTTATTACCCATTCCCAACTACTCATAGAAAAGGTAGACTGTAAACGTATTCATTGTGCAAAATATTATGGCTAAAACTTTAAATATAAAATTCTATTTTCCAAAATTATTCGAGAAAGCCTAATCATGTCTTATTCTTCCAATAACTTGTCCAGCAATTACTAATGAAAATAAAATAATAATAGAAATAAACAATAATAATAATTCTCCAAATACTGAATTAAATATCATTATTTTTCTCAATGCTAATTCAGAAACTACAAATGGACTAAACTGTGTAACTTTCCCTATAAAAACAGGTAATGTCTCAATAGGCAATATTACAGAGCTAAAAAGTAAAAACAAAATAATCATAGAAACTCCTGCAATTGTAGAAGTTTCTTCAGATTTAAAAATATAACCAATTAGCATTCCAAATAAAACAAAAATAGAAGAAATTAAAGTTAATAAAACAATAATCTCAAAAAATCTTTCAATAATAGAAATCTTAAACACTAAAGATGCAATTAATAATAATATAGAAGTTTGAAATAAAACTAACAATAATGAAGAAATAAAAATACTTACTGCAAAAGTAACATCATTTGTAGGACTAATTAAATTTCTAAAGTAAACTGGTAAATTTTTCTCTTTAACAATTAGAGTACTTGAAAGAAGCACCCCAACAAACATGATAACTAATATAAGTAAACTTGGAAGCAAATAATCTAAGTATGTTACACTACTTGAAATAGATCCAGCTTCCCCAACATCTTCAGATACAGGTTTATATTCAACAGGAATTGGCTGCAATAAAATATCTGGGTTAAAATTCCTAAAATCTTGAAGATTTTTATCAGCATCATCTAAAACAGATTGTATTTGATCAATGTTTACTATATTACTGTTTATTAATCCTAAAACAAAATTTAAATCATTTTTAATAGTAGCTAATCCAGCGTCTTTAGAATTTAATAATATTTGTACATTAGATATTTCATTTTGTGATAAAGTTAAAGAATTAGTACTAGAAGAATAAAAATTATTAAAATGTTGTTCTAGAATTATTGCTTGTTGTTGAGGTCCTCCACCCATTGCCTTTAAACTAGTTATAACCTGTCTCGCACTTGTATTAAAAGAGTCTAGGTTTTCCTTTACGTTAGTTATTTCATTATTAATATTAGCTAAATCAGAATTAACAATTTTATTTATATCTGTTTCGATTTGTTCAATAGAACTTATTGTTGTTGTAATTTTGCTTTTCAAATCTTCTTCTTGTCTTTTTATATTGCTTAGTTTTTCCTTATTTTGTTCTAAATAGTTTACATAAACATCTGCATTTTTCACACCTTTGTTTATAATGCCCCTACTAATTCTGTTTGATTCCTCGGTAACTACTGATCTAATGATTCCTGTAATAGCCCAAACTAGTCTAACATTACTATAATCTAGATAAAAGATAACTTTATTCCCAAACTTCTGTTCAAGTAATTCTGGAGCACCTTCTCTTTTTACAATTTCAACACAAATATTAGTTATTCCATTCTTGACATTTGATTTGCAATTTTCTAAAGAATTCTCTAATGTAAAGTCAAATTTCTTCTCTATAACTTTGGCTTCAATTACATCATTTAATGTTGATTCTTCACCTTCATAAAGACCTACATTGATACCATATAATCCAGAACTTGTAAATGCTAGTCCTCCTAAAAGCATGATTATTAAAGGTCCAAAAATAATTATTAAAGACGAGCCCTTAGACCTAATTATCCTTAAGAAATCTTTTTTAATAATTGTAAATATCTCAAACATTTAGTGCTCCACTAACTTCTCAAATATTTCATTTAATCTAGGCAAATTATAATTAATGCCTTTTATAGTTTCTCCACTCTGTGAAATTAAATTTAAAATTCTATAAAACAACAATTTATCAATTTCTCTTGGAATATGTAATATTAAACCATTACTAGTAATTTCAAAATTTATTAAATTAATATTATTCAAATTCAAAACTTTCAAAATATTGCTATAATTTCCAGGTTCACTTATTATACTTATAATTGTATAAGGAGCATATCTGTCAATAATATTTTTTGGGGCATCACAAGTAACTACCATGCCTTTATTTAAAACAGCAATTCTACTACAAAAATCTTCAAGCTCTTCTAAATAATGAGATGAAATAATAATAGTAATTCCTAATTTATTTATTTCTTTTAGAATATTAATTATTTTTTTTCTTAATATTGGATCAAGACCACTTAATGGTTCATCTAATAAAAGTATCTTAGGACTATGAACCATAGAGCAATAAATATCTAATCTTCTTTGGGTTCCTCCTGATAAGTTCTTTGCTATTATATTTTTGTATTCGTCTAACTCTAATAATCTAAAAAATATCTCAGAATTTCTCTTTAAGTCATTATTTTTAACCCTGTAAATTTTCCCAAAATAATTAATATTCTCTTTAACACTTAATTCTGGATAAAAACAATGCTCTTGTGTAGAAAAACCAAATATTCTCCTTATATAATTCAGTCTTTTTTGAATATCTATATTTTCATATAAAATAATTCCTTTATTTGGTTTTATAAAGCCAATAAGCGTTTTTAGTAATACAGTTTTTCCAACACCACTTCCACCAACAATTCCAAAAATTTCACCTTTTTGAATATCTAAATTTATATTCTTTAATACTTCTTTTTTCCCAAAACTCTTACTTAAGTTAGAAACTTGTAAAATTAGCCCCAATATTCATCAAAGCTTTTAAGTTTAATTTTATTTAAATAGGTTCTTATTTAAGTATGATATTAAATCTTTCTAAATTCAAAAACTTTATAAAATCTCTTTATAAGCAATTTATTATGGGCCTGTGGCTAAAAACAACTAATTGTTGGCTAAGTGGTTAAGGCAGTCGATTTTCTAATTTATTAGAAAAGCTGAACCTGCAGAACTGCTTAGAAAGCGACGATCGTCGGTTCGAATCCGGCCAGTATTTTACAAATTCCACGCCAATTTTATTTTCAAACTTTTGATCCCCAGTTAGAAATTTCATTTCATTTTCCTGAGAAAAAATATAACCAATACAATCAACATAACTTAATTTATCTTTTTTATTAGCTAATTTGAACTTCATAGCATTTTTAATTGTCTGTTGTGGAATGTGAACTATAAAATATGACCAGAATTGAAAATGTTTTTCTGCTTTTTGCTGGTCATAGTCCCTCAAAAATGCATAGTATAATTCCATTATATTTTGTTCACTAGTTACAAGTACATAAGTTATATATTTTGTGTAACGTGTATTACCAAGAGCAATTTCAACCAAAGCATAAGTATCACAAAAGAAAATCTCAGGATTCATCATATCCCTCATCTATTTCATCCATCATCTGCTGTGTTGGTTTTTTTCTCTGTAAGGATCCAAATATTTCCCTAAGTTTTTTCCTTTGACCTCCTATAACCAAAACAGTTATTTTCTTTTCAAGTTGAATCTTTTCACTCTCTACAACATCTGCGGGTATAGTTATGCCAAGGGAATTGCCCCATTTTTTTGGTATTGCTTCGAATTGTTCCATAGTATCACCTATATATAATCTAATCTAATTATATATAAACTTAACTATTTGATTTCTGTGAGGGTATAGATATAGTCCATTAACTAACATACATTTAGTTAACAAATTCTACATTAGGCATATCACTAAATTGCCTATCACCTGTGAGAAATTTTAATCCAATTCTTCTAGCAATAGTGTACCCTATACAGTCTGCATAAGAAAGCTTTCTTGATTTATTAAGTAACCTAAATTCATTAGCTTCTTTAATAGTGGCTATATCAATATCTATCAAAAACCCCTCATATTCACTTATTAATTCATCAGCTAATTTGCTGTTAAAATCCTTAAGTATCTTATAGTGAAACTCCGCTAAATTAAGTATACTAAGAACCACTTTACTATTTTTAAATTTTGAATAATTAACATTACCTTTCTCATCATCAATTTCCCGCATTATTTTATCTGTAGGTTTCTTCCAATTTTTTAATCTACCAAATGTTTTAGCCATATTATTATTTTCATTAACTAATATTGCTGTTAATTTTTGATTTGGCTTAAGCTTTTCCTGCTCCACGATCTCCTTAGGTATTACAAAAGCTAAAGATGATTTACCCCATTTCCTAAAAACACTATGAACTTCCACCATTTTACTCAACATAACTTTATAATATAACTAAACATAACTAATATTTAATATTTTCTATCTAAATGACTTTGCATAACTCAAGACATATGACGATTAGGCCCTTAAAACTTTAATCTATAGATCTTATTATAGAAATTTAGCAATAGATATTTTTTTATAAGTTATTAATTTTTGCAACTTATGGAACTTGCAGATAGAACCAAACTGAACTTAACACAGGCTATTGAATTCCAAACTGACTCTTTAAGCAGTTTTGAGAGAGTTCTTGACACTATGGTAAGAATTCTTTTTAAAGAAACACCTTCTGAATACTCAAGATTATTTATTTCACAAAGAGACCATGGTTTTGATAATGGGAAGAGATGGATTGGCAGTAAAGAAACTAAGATAACTGACCCCCAAGCATTCACAAAACCTAGGTATTCTCATGTTTTAACCGTTGGGAATAGCACTTTAGACCTAAGTTCCGAATATGAGACTTTCGATAACTACACAAGATTGGTTCAAAGAACCATGGAACATCTAAGAAACTTTGATATTAGCAGATTCTACGGAGAATGTGGCCCGGGTTTTAATGACTTTTTTATGCCTTCTGATGGTAGCATTGTAGAAGGATTCAGGCTAAGCGGCAGACCCACGACAGGAGGATGCCGTTTGCTGGATGTATCATTGTGCCATATTTACTATGGCAAATAGTTTTAATTAAGAATAATTTCTAATAAACTTTAAATACTAAGATTATTAATCATTATTATGGCAAAAAAGAGATTATACAGAAGTATTAAAGATAGAAAAATAGCTGGAGTTTGTGGGGGGATGGCAGAATACTTTGATGTTGATCCAACAGTAGTAAGGCTTCTTTGGGCATTAAGTTTAATTCTT
>JAGVZF010000020.1 GCA_018302785.1 Candidatus Woesearchaeota archaeon
ACCACGAAGACAGGTAAAAGCATCATAAAATAAAGATGGACCTCTACCATCTTTCCTACTAAAATCTTTAAATTCTTTAGCGTGTGATCTGTTATCAGTTCTTATATATCCTTCCTGGACCAGAAATTTTTCTAAACCTCTTGGAACTGATGCAAATTCTACGTGGATTGGTGGAGTCATTTCAAAACTAGAACTTAAGAAGCTTAAAAAATCTATTTAATTACAGTAAAATACATAGTTCAAGTAGTTGATTATTAGAGAATGCGGTATGTAGAGTATATTTATAAATTTCACAAAAAGTGTAATGAAAACTCTACGGGGCATAAAAAGAACTAAAAAGATGTAATGAATTATTTTTCTGATTTCTTATACAAAATTGTCCTAGCTTTATGATAATCTCCACAAAACTCTGGATCTGCGTCTGTTATATCTATAGGAATTTCAAATGCTAAAGTTTGTGGCAAATGCCGTTTTGGTATTTGCGCCAATACTTCTGCTATTGACGGCTTAAAAAAGCCAGGATAACTAAATGTGTGATAAGTTCTTATTCTTGTTAATTCCTCTAATCCTTTGGCTTCTCCTTTAAATTCTTGTGACCATGTAAAAGCAATTTTTCTCAGGTCAACATCTTTTATATAGTACAATTTCCCGCCATATCTCACTACTGGCTTAATTCGTTTAGCTAATTCTTCTAATCTCTCATCTGAAATTTCTAATCTCTCACTAATTGGAACAACTCTCCTTACATACCTGTGTCTTTGTAAGAATTCTTTTATTTTTTGTGCTCTGTAATCTCTATTTTCCTCCAATTCTTCCAATTTACGTATCAGTGGATCATATCCACTAAGTTCAACTCTTTCTGCACGATCCCTTAAGCTTGCCACAGAATTTGTCTCTAAGATAACCATCGCTATTTCTTTTATATCTTCATTTAATTCATCAGGATAATAACTAGAGCCATAACGACCCAAAACTACGTCACATATCATACTATCCAAATGGTAATCATTTTCTCCTTTAGCGAACCTTCTAACACTATTAACAAATTCCCTGAATCTAAATTTCTTATTGTGTTCTTCTTGTTTCATTTTAATCACTCTAAAGGAAATACACAAGTCTATATAAGTATTATTTACCCCCTTTGGAGATATAAATATAAAGATTTAAATAAGACCAGAATCTTAGTTATAAGTATGGAAGAAATATTCAGAGACTTAGGATTTTCAGAAAGAGAAATTAAGGTTTATTTAGCACTACTAGAATTAGGGGCAACAACAGTAGGGCCTATAGCAGCAAAAACAAGATTGCAGCACTCAAAAGTATATCAAACTTTAGAAAAATTAATTGACAAAGGTTTAGTAAGTTTCATCATAAAATCAAAAACAAAGTATTTTCAAGCACAAGACCCTAAGCAAATTCTAAATATCTTAAAAGAAAAAGAAAAAAGATTTTCTGAAATATTACCTAAATTAAAAGAAAAACAAAAATATTCAAAAGAAAAGCAAATAGCTACGGTATATGAAGGATATAAAGCTATAAAATCAATGTTTGACTTTATTTTAGAAGAGTTAAACAATAAAAGTTATTATTATGTATTTGCATTTAAAGATGATTATTTAACTTCAGAACTAGCTTCAAGGTTTCTAAGGGGTATCCATATGCAGTTGTCTGAGAAAAAAGTTGATGATCGGTTAATTGCTAATATTTCAATTAAAAAAGAATTTGAACGGAATTATTTGGATATTAAAGATATGAAATATAAGTTCACTAATATTAACCTACCCTTAGGTTTAATGATAATTAATGATAGAGTTATTAATTGGGTTTGGGGAGAAAGACCCACTGCTATTGAAATTGTATCTAAACAAATAGCTCAGCAATATAAGAAATTTTTCCTAGAAATTTGGAAAATATCGAAACCATAAAATAAACCCGCTAAGGGCAGAGCCTCTAGTAGGAGGACTAAAATATCTAGTAACTATATTTTATTTGTTGATGTCTTAAAAGGAGCACCTCCAAAAGGTATATTCAAAACTAATTAAATTATTTAATAACTTACATATTTCAATATAATGGAATCTTTAAAAGCTATTAGAATAAAGAATATGATTTACGAAGGTATTTCAATACCAAAAATTTCTAGTCAATTAAATGTTTCTAAGGCTTCTGTTTATTATCATTATAAAAAAATAAAAGGACGTAGGAATTCCATAGCAATAATACCTGAAGAAGACTACATTAAAGGTGAGTTTCTAGGAGCGTTTTCGGGTGATGGATCTTTTTATTATGAAAAAAAGAAGGGACACTATAGCATCAGAATTTTTCTTAATAGAATAGACGACTATGATTATCATCTCTACCTAAAAAAATTAATTGAAATAAATTTTAAAAGAAAAGTTCAGATTTATTATGAAGGCCCAAAGCTGTTAACAATGAGAATTTATTCTAAAAAAATCTATGAGTTTATAGACTCTCACTTAATCATGAAAGACAAAACTAAGAATGTTTGTTTAAAAAGAGGTCTTGACTACTACTCTCCTGAATTTATGAGGTACTTCGTAAGAGGACTGTTTGATACAGATGGGAATGTTCAAAATTATAGAATTAGACTTAAGACTATTTCGTTTGCATTGATGGAACAAGTATCCCGCATACTAACCCAATTTAATGTTACACACACATTTCGAACTGTGGTAGATCCTAGGCCTAATTGCCAAATTTGTTATGAAATTACTATTAGAAAAGCTGAAATGAATAATTTTTTGCACATTGTTGGCTTATCAAATCCAAGAAAACTACAAATATTAATAGATGCGGTGGCCGGGATTCGGACCCGGGTCCATACCGTAATGCACTAGATAGAAACCTATTCTAGTTTGGCAGGGTACGATTCTACCACTAAACTACCACCGCATAGAACTTTAAAAATATAAAATATTTATAAGCCTTCTTATTTAAGTATATTTATGGACTATTACTCAAGTATAGCGGACGGTTATAATGAATTATATGGGGATGAGCAGTTAAACAAAGTAGAAATCATTATTAAAGAATTAAAAATTAAAAATGAAAAGGTTTTAGATATAGGTTGTGGAACTGCTTTTTACTCTTATTTATTTAAGGATTATACTGGAATTGATATAAGTAAAGGTTTATTAAAAAAAGCTAATAATAATGTTATTTTTGGAAAGGCTGAGAAACTTCAATTTAATGATAAAAGTTTTGATGTTGTAATTTGTGTAACGGCAATTCATAACTTTGATGATCCAGAAAAAGCAATTTTAGAGATGAAAAGAGTTTCTAAAGGTAAAATTGTAATTACATTATTAAAAAGGGCTAAAAATTTTAAATTCCTTAAAGAATTAATTGAGAAAAATTTGAAAGTTTATAACTTTGAAGAAGATAAAGATATTATTTTCATTCAAGATTCATATAATTGAATTGCATCAAATAGATTGTACCCACCTGGATTGTTTACAGTTGATTCTAATATCACAGCAGCTATTCCAGTACAAGGTGCGGTAAATGTAGCATTAGTATGTTGCCATTGGTTGTTTGTTGAAACTGAGTTTGTGGATACTGAACCCCCACAAGCTGTGGGATAGAATACCATAATCTTACCTGAGTCACTACTTAATGTTTTAATCCAACCAGAAATTGTATATTCTGTACTACTTGTTACATTTATTGGTTGATAAATTTGGGACACTGGCTGGACTGAATCGTTAATCTTTAGGATTTTAGTACCCAACACCTCGGTATTATCTATAATGGAACCAGAACTTATTTGAAAGTCGTACCACACATTAAAGTTTTCCGGATCTGGATTTATTTGGTTTTTAAGTACATTTACACCTTCAAAACTTCCATAATTTATAATATTTTGACACATACCATCAGTAAATTTAAATATCTTAGCAGGACAAATTTCAGTGTTTCCAGAGACATCAATTTTTGGAATAATAGTTACTTCAGCATTAATAAGGTCTTTAGGTAGGCCATTGTAAAAACCATCTAAATTAACTGTTTGGAAAGGTCCTATGACTTGATTTATATCTGTTTGATTTACAAGACCATTTGAATTAATTATTCTTACAATTGCGCCCTTTAAATTTCTATCTGCTTTATTAGTTATTATAATTCTTAATTTATTACCTATAATACATGAATTTTCAGTTACTAGATTAATTGTCTTTGTGCATTCTAAACCTGATGCTAATTTATAACTTGTTTCCTCAGAAATATCTTTTGTAAAAACACTACCCCATTTAAAGACTAATGCAGCAATTGTAATTGTAAATCCAATTAGAAGTACAGTAGCAATTAAAGAGGAAATGCCTTTTTTAGTCAAACATTCTAAATAAACCTTTTTTTTCATTCTTTTTTTCTGTATTATTTGTATAATTAACATTAGATCTAACTTCTATATTATTATCATGAGAAACTGGAGATTTTTTTAAATCAGATTCAATTTTTCTTTTTAAATCAGTCATTTCTTGACTTTCTTGTTTAATTCCAAAGCCTCTTCTAAATTGGGGTCTATCTTTAACTTCTGTCTTTTGCATCTGTGTTTCTTTTTCTTTCATTATTTTACTAAATGTTTCTTTTCCAAGATTTCTTTGATATTCTCTTCTTCTATTTATTTTTCTTCTTGCAGAAAATCTAAATGAAAACATTAAAAGTAAAATAAATAGTAAAACTAGGAATATTGAAAGTAAGGGTTTATATGAACTAGTTGAGCCTTTAGTTTGTACTACACTTCCCGTTACATGATTGAAGTAATCTCCTATTTTATCTCCTGCAGATCTTTCATCTTTTACAACAACTAATTCTTGTTTAAATTTTGTATTTGAAATTAAAATTGTATATGTACCTGGTGGAATCTCTTTATATAGGTAAATTTTAAAGCTTTCTTCAGGATTGAGGTTTGTTCTTTTATTAATTGTATAGATTTTATCTTCTCCTTCTGCGATTACTTCTATGTCTTCTACATATTTTATATTTCCAATATTTTTGACAATAATTTTTTGGTCTTCTAAAGTTGTTGATATGTCATTTACTTCCCCAACTTCGAAGTCTAGTTCATCTGATAATCCTGAAGATGACGCAGTTATTTTCCATTTTCCTGGATTTGCGTAATCTGTTAATTTGAATTTTGCTTCAGAGTTACTTTCTACAGTTTTTGTAATAACTTCTTCATTTTTAGAATTTTTTATAACTATTGTAACTTCTTTACTAATAGGATCTTCTGCTTGATCATATAAAAATGGAGTTATTGTAATTAAGTCTTTAGGTCTATAAAGTTCTTTATCTGTTTCTACGTCAAGCTTTGAGGTTATTGGATTAACCTTAAATTTTAGTGTTGTTTCTCCTGCATTATCATATTCATCTTTTACAGATATTGTCATTGTATGCTCGCCAGAATTTATGTTTTTTGGAACACTATAGAAGAAATCTAATGAACCATCTATTACAACAGCCCTAAATTCATCGAAATCTACTTTTATTATTGCTTCTCCACTTTTTAGTGGCTTGCCATTTGCATTTAAGACATTTCCATTAATGTCAATTCTAGAACTTGGATTAACATCTACATTAGATAATTTAAAATTTAATGTTAATTTATTTGTAACTTCGAATTGAGCTATATTTCTAAAAACTTGTTCATTTCCATAGATATCTCTTGCAGTAACTTCAAAGTTATAATTGCCTTGGGGTAGTGAATCTATTGAAGTTTCATAGTTAAATGAACCATCTAAAATATTAATTGAAGAAACTAAATAATTTTCATTGTCTTTTTTTATTGCTACACTTCCAAAACCATTAACTAAAGTTCCATCTAATCTTTTTATTGTTCCTGTTAATTTAATTTGATCTCCAAAATGAACTTTTGTCTTGTCTAGGTTAAAATCTCCTCTTAACTCTTTTGTTACTAAGAAGTTTGATGATGTGGCTTCTTCCGTAGTACCTGAATTACTTACAAATTTAACAATAAAATTACAAGAACCAAAGTCATTTAATCTAATGTTTTCATCAAAATCTATTCTTTGATCAAAAGTTAGGCTTAGAACTCTTTTATTTATTTGAGTTATTCTACCATCACATTGTAAGTTATGAGTTAGTGTCCAGGTATCTGTTGAAGGAGCTCTTACATATCCTTTTAATGAGACTTGATCTCCTAAATTAAAGGTATTAGATCTTATTGAAGTTACTACTACTTCTGCTTTCGTGTTTTGAATAACAAAAAGAATGCTTAAAAAGATTAATATTAATATTAAAACTCTCTTTTTCATATACATAAAGTTGAATTACTAGTATTTATATTTTACTCTTTTTTAAGATAAGCATCGGAATATTTATAAATTGAGTAGAGGCACTTCTTAACATGAAAATATTAACAATTCATGCTGATAAATTAATAGTAGAACCTCAAAAAAAGGCTATAAATAATGCAGAAGAAATAATAAAGAAAAAAGAAGAGTTTAAAGAATGTTTGGTAGTATTTACAGCTGTAGAAAAAAGTGATGAGGTAAATATTGATGTTATTTCTAATAAATTAGCAAAAGAAATTGAAGATATATCTAAACAAGTTAAGTGTAATAAAATTATTATTTATCCTTATGCTCATTTAAGTTCAAATTTGGCCTCTCCAAAAATAGCTTTAGAAATACTAAAATTAGCTGAGAAAGAGTTAAAGGCTAAAAAGTTTGATGTTACTAGAGTTCTTTTTGGTTGGTATAAAGCTTTTGAAATTAAATGTAAAGGACATCCATTAAGTGAACTTTCAAGAGTAATTAATTTGGAAGAAATTAATGAAAAAGATGTTTCTGAAGCTGTAAAAAATGAGAAAAAATTAAAGAGTTCTTGGTTTATTTTAGATATAAATGGGAAATTAAATGAGATTTCTATGAAGAATAATAAAATTCAAGGATTTAATTTTTCTAAATATATGAAATTAGAGAAGTTGGCTAGTTATGAAATTGAAAAAGTACGAGCTGTAAAACAAGAACCTCCTCATGTTACTTTAATGAGGAAAATGGAATTGGCTGATTATGAACCTGGAAGTGATCCAGGAAATCAGAGATTCTATCCTAAAGGAAGATTAATGAAATCTTTAATAGAGCAATATGTTACAGAAAAAATGATTGACTATGGAGCTTTGGAAGTAGAAACTCCTATTATGTATGATTATGAACATCCTTCAGTAAAGAGTTATATAAATAGATTTCCAGCAAGACAATATACAATACAAACTCCAAATAAAAAAACATTCCTTAGATTTGCTGCATGTTTTGGACAGTTTTTAATAGCTCATGATATGGTTATTTCTTATAAAGACTTACCTGTAAAAATTTATGAACTGGCAAAGAGCTTTAGAGTTGAGCAAAGAGGGGAATTAACAGGTTTAAGAAGGCTAAGAAGTTTTACAATGCCTGATTGTCATTGTTTATGCCAAGATTTAAGCCAAGCAAAAGAAGAATTAAAAGTTAGATTTGATTTAGCAAAAAATACTTTAGAAGGAATTGGATTTTCAATACCTAATGATTTTGAATATGCAATAAGAGTTACAAAAGACTTTTACAATCAAAATAAGGAATTTATTAATAGTTTAGTTAAAGTATGGAATAAACCTGCTTTAATTGAAATTTGGGAAGAAAAGTTCTTTTATTATGTTTTTAAGTATGAGATTAATTTTGTAGATGCTCTAGATAAAGCTGCCACATTATCTACAGATCAAATAGATGTTGAAAATGGAGAAAGATACGATATTAATTTCGTTGATAAAGAAGGAAAGAAACAACATCCGTTAATTTTACATTTATCTCCGTCTGGAGCTATTGAAAGAGTTATATATGCTTTACTAGAGAAAAATGCAATGCTTCAAAAAGAAGGAAGAAATCCAAGTTTTCCTTTGTGGATGACTCCAATACAAGTAAGGTTTATCCCAATTTCTGTAGATGACCATTTAAAATATGTAGATAATTTAAAGAAAAAATTTGAGGAAAATAAGATTAGAGTAGATATAGATGATACTAAAGATACATTAGGAAAAAAGATTAGGAAAGCAGAACTTGAGTGGATTCCTTATATTGTTGTTGTTGGTGAGAAAGAAATTAAAGAAAATAAGTTAAATGTTAGAATAAGAGAAGAAAATCAACAAAAAACATTTAATATTGATGAATTAATTAAATTAATAAATAATGAAACAAAAAATATGCCATTTAAAGCACTATCCTTACCAAGATATTTATCAAAAAGACCAATATTTGTTGGATAAATTAAATGCTAGATATTATTAAAGAAAAACTAAACTTAATTGAAAAATCTGATGAGTATAAAAAATGGCTTTTAGATAATAAGAATTCTTATTTATGTTCTATTTTTTGTTTAGATGATAAAGAAGATAATTGGCAAATTGATTATTATAATCCTAAAACAAAATTAATTACAAATTATTTCTTGCAAAATAATGTAATTATCACTAATACAGATAAAGTTTTTAGTAAAACTCCTAAGAAAATTAATGAACTTAATATTAATGAAGTTAAAATTGATTTAGATAAAGTGAAAGAAATAACAAATAAGATTATTAATGAAAAGTATAAAGGAGAATCTCCTTATAAGACTATAGTTATACTTCAAAATTTAAATGAAGTTTTATGGAATGTAACAATTATAATGGGCAGTTTTAATATTCTAAATATCAAGATAAATGCTTTAAATGGAGAAATTATTGAAGAAAATATGGGTTCAGTTTTTAAATTCACTACTTAAATTTTCTTTATTACTTTTATTGTTTTTTCTTTCGAAGTAAAAATATAGAAGACCAAGTAAAATTGCTCCAATAATTATTGAGGAATAAAGAAAAATTTCTTGGCTATAATCTTTTTCTTCTACTGTTGTGACTGCACTACCACTTACTTTATTGCCTTTAACTTCTACAGGATTATTTGTTGGAGAATTACCTTGAATAATCTCTACTGTTCTTAGTAAAACTACTACAGTTCTTTGTGTAGGATCTTCATTTAGTTGATATACCTTCGGTTCTATAACTACATCTGGAATTTTATCTTTATTTGCAAAGACTCTATAGTAATCTTCTGCTTTTATAAATACATCTAAGCCAGGATCAAAAGCATCTCCTAGCATTGTTACATTTATGCCATATTTTGAGATATTATTCACTTGCATAGTGTTTTTTGTTCTTCCCGGATATCTAAAGCTAACTCTTGAAGTTTCATGAAGTCTAACAAGAACAAGATTTTGATTATTTAAGTCTATTAGTTCTCTTGCTCCATATGGTATTTCATAATCTGCTGTTTTTATTTGAGCAAAAGCTATACTAAATGATGAGATTATTACAATGGAAATTAAGAATATAAGTCTTTTTTTCATAAGTATTTGATATTCAGAAGGCTTTAAAAAAGTTATGAATATTGTTTCTATTTATTTTAAGGAGCTTTAATTAGTTGTATTACAGACACATTAGAAAATCTCCAAATTTCCCATGACATGAATATTATGAATACTATTATTGCTAAAATAAGCTTCCAGGAGTTTATAGGTTTTTTAAGTAAAGATATAATGGAAAGAATAAAACCTACTAAAGAGATTAGTGCTAATATTATTGAAATCAGTCCTCTATCGAAGATTGTAAATCCTCTAAGAATAGCTTGAATAAGAAGAATTACAATTGGAACTAAAACTAGAATTAAAGAGAGATTCTCTAAAGATTTAGACATAATTTTAGTATATTTCTCTTGTTTATAAATTTTATTAATGCTCCGTCCGGGATTTGAACCCGGGTCTCAGCCTGTCTCCGGTTTTTGATGAAGCTTTTCTCAAAAGTTACCTCGAAAGGGTTATTCTATTCTTTTTATGAATATCCGAATCCTTGACCGGGCTAGACTAACGGAGCTTAAAGAATTTATGGCAAATTAGGTTTTTTAAATCTATCTAATTAAAAGAAAAATAAGAATGGGCCCGACCGGATTTGAACCGGCGACTTCTGGCTCTCTTAGAGATTTATTAGCTTAACCTTCATATAAGACTTTCACTCAAAGGGAAAACGCTTCCTTGTTGATCAGCGCTCCACCAGGCTAAGCTACGGGCCCAGACTAGGAGAATTAACTTCCAATTATTTATTTAAAGCTTTCTTATTAGTTTTAGCTTTAACACTAAATAAATTATATATTGAAGAAATTGATCCTATTAATAATAGAACTTTTACTATTGATGGTTGTCCTAGAACAAGTAAAAATGAAATTATGACTAGAATAGCTAGAAGAATTTTATTTAATATGTCAAAATTCATGTTTAAACTTTAGTTTTTTTCTAATATTTAAATATTGGTTTTTTGGGTTCTGTAACTTTAACGGTTGATAAGAAAATAAATTATTTTTCTTCAATATCAGATTCTTTTATTTGAGACTCTAGAATCTTAATTAATTGTTCTGCAACTTTTATAGAAGCTTTATCTCTTGGAAGTTTAATATACACATCTCCTGCTTTTGCATCTATCATATTTTTTGATAATGGAATTTTTTTATCTTCTGGAGTATTAGAGTTACTTTCATAATTGCTATAATTACCGTTATTTTCTGCCTCTAAACTTTCATTATAATAAGACATAGCTTCTATATATAAGTTTCTAATTTTGTCAGCATTCTTTCTTGTTTCATCTTCATCCTGAGTTATTTCTGCTAATTGTAATTTAAATTCATCTAAATTGGGCGTTTTGGTCTTTAGTCTTTCATATAATTTAATCCATAAAGGCATATTCTTCATAGCTATGTTTAAGTTTTCTTTACGTTCGTCATCACCTCTTAGAGGTTTTGCTATTTTCTTTCCTATGTTAGTTGCTATGATATCCCTCTTTTCAATAAGACCATATCTTCTTAAATCGGCTATCTTACGTAAGAAAGCACCAGACTTATCAGATTTATGTTTTAGTGCTTCAGCAAAAGTCTTACTACTATTTGCTTTTCCATTAAATTTTATCACCAAAATCTCTATTGCATCCAATAAACTTTTGAAATGAAAGTCCGGATATTCAAATGAACCAATTTTTGCCATAATTCTGTAAGAATAATCTTATATATAAACTTTGCCTTTTTAGCCGTTGCATACTTCATAGGTAAAAAAAGCAGAATAAAACGGTAAGTTTATATATAAGATGGTATTATAAAAAGTAG
>JAGVZF010000021.1 GCA_018302785.1 Candidatus Woesearchaeota archaeon
TTCTTTGAATTTCTTTGCAGGCATTTATTAATCCTCTTTTGAAAAAATAACTTCTTGATATTTATAAAGCTTACCCTTTTAAAGCTTATTCATGCTATCATTAATTCTTTTTTTACCCTTGAAATATGCTTCTTTACTAATAAATCCAGAATTATAACCTTTATCAAGTAATTCTAATTGCCTCTTAAGTTTTTCATTAACCAAATCCTTACTTTGAACATTAGTTGTTTTGGTGTTACTACTCATTTTAGTAGTTCTTCTTTTTTGATATTTTTCAACATTTCTTATTTTATAATGTTGGTATACCAATATACAAATGATAAGAATAATTAAAATTATAAGTAACCACAAATAACTAGCTTTTTCCTCAGGTATTATTGGTTTCTCAGCTTCCTCCTTACTAATTTTTTGAGATGATATAATAGGATTTACAATTTCTGGAGTTTTTGGTTTATGGAATAAACTAAACACTATTTTTCCATCATCATCAAACTTTATAGTCATATCTACTAAATTATCTCTATCAAAATCTACAGAAGTTACCTCATCACTTTTAACCTCAAATTTAGTGCCATCAATATTAAAACTAACAGTTTGTTTCAATATATGTTCTTCAACTTTAAGTATATATTTATCAGTATCTGAAAAAATAACAATAACAGTATCACCTTTATCAACAAAATAGTTGTAGGTCTCCTTAATTCTGAAATCAACTATGTGGGTTTTTGGTGCACCGCCACCACCTCCACCGCCCCCTCCGCCAGTAGAAGTACTTCCCCCAGGAGTAGTGCCTGCTACAGTTACCCCAACAGTTCCTGTTTGTTGTATAGGTACTTCTCCAGAAACAGTAGCTCTTTTATCAAGCATATAAGAGATTAAAGTAGTTCCAATTAATGAAGATAACATTAGAAAAATCATTAACAATGCAATAGAATTATTTGACACTCTTTTCATTATAATAAATTAAACTTACTAAATTTAAATAGTTTTCCAAAAGTATATTTTTAAAGTACCGTTATAAAATCGTTCTTGGGCATTTGAAGGAATCTTAACAGTTGCTGTTATTGTCTTTTTTTCACCTTTTTTCATTAAAAACCTATAATTTGATAAAGAAATAATTTTAGATATAGGCCCATATGGTTTAATCTCAACTAAACACTTATCACATACATAATTCTCTACATAAAAATCTCTTGTCGCAGATCCATCTTGTATTAGTGTACCAAAATACAATTTATCAGTGTCTATATTAAAGCCTAGATAACCTCCAACACCTACACTAGTCTGTAAATCTTTAACATCATAAAGCATATAATCTATAAAAAATGGTATAAGTGAAACTATTATTATTGCAGCCAACACTATGAATATTTTCCTCATTTTTGCTTTTTATCTCTTTTTTTATTCCTTCTTGATTTTACATAGTTAAAAACTAATAAGATAGCTAATATTACTATAACAATAATTAATATTGTTTCTAACCTAAAAATAGAAGAAAATAAACTTTTAAATATTTCTATTTTAAATACCTTAGTATCTGATTTATCCATATAAGACAAATCTACAGTTAAATCATAAGTTCCCTCTTTTAAGCCAGTCATATCTAAAAATACAGGTATAGGAACTTTGTCCCATGGGCCAATTTCAGTAGTTGCACTTCTTGCCTCTAATTTTCTTCCATTATTATCAACTAAAGATACAGTAACATAAATATTTCCTATTAGTTGGTTCCACTTACTAGCTGCAATAACCTCAATTCTATTTATCTTGCCGCTTTCATATCTAGTCTTATTTAATCCAACAATTTCAACTTTAATATCTCCAACTTTAAAGTTCTTAGTAGCATTAATTGATTTTCCCGCATAATTTACTTTTGCTATAGCCTGATAAAAACCTAAATTCCAATCTTTAGTAGATTGATATTCCATTATTCTAGATTGCTCTAAGCTTTTTAAGTCAAAATCTTTAAAGTTCAAAAAACCTATTTTTTTACTTCCATTCAATTCAAAAAATTCTACATTAGTTTTAATTCCTAATAAGTCATTAATCCCCAAATTATTATACAATAAAGTAACACTAACATCGTTTCCTTGTTGAACTCCTTCATCACTATCTAATTCAATTTCCAAATAATCTCCTGGGTAAGGTACTATTACATTTAAGGTAAATGCAGTTTCCTGATAAGTAGAAATTGTGCCAGTTAAAGGTTTATTTGGCAATTCTCTTACAATTATATATTCAATATGTGTGCCTGGCTTTAAGTCATTTGGCAAACTTAATTCAAATTCAACACCCTTAGACTCTCTAGGCCCAATAGTTATATTTGGAGTTTTAATTGTTACATAGTTACTAATATCTCCTTCAACTAGTACATCAATATTTAATGATTGATCAATTCTGTTTATCACGCCAAAAGATAATGCCTTATTAAGGTTAGGTTCAAAATACAAATTAGTTTTAGGGGGAGTAATCGCTACAGATCCCAAAACAAAATTTATATTAATTAATAACAAAAAACTTATCAGCAATACTACTTTCATTTTTAATCACAGATAAAATTAGGAGGCTTGCGAAGCTTGGAATGTTAAAGTTGCTGTCTTAGCTCCCGAAGGTTCATTCAAAGGTACTGTTACATTAATATGAACATATACAGTATCATTAGCACTAGCGAAATCAAGGAAAGATATAGCTTGTTGAGCTGTAGTAGACACATTCCAAAGGTTAGGAAGGCAAGGTACATTTTTACCAGTAGTACAATGGTTACCACTACAATTCCCATTAATTGTAGTATTACCACAAGCATACTGTAAACAACTTGTATTTTGAGAACATCCAGTAAACATTGAAGCAGCTTCCTTTACTGTTACATTTATTACAACAGTCCCATCATTTGTAACATTAAATGGAAGTGGAGTAAGATCTGTTGTACCATCAATATCACCAGGATTCATTGCTGGTGTAAAATTTACAGATTGTGGGGTTATACTAAATGCAAGAGACGCATTTACAGTGACATTTACAAGTCCAATTCCTGGAGCAGGAACTAATCCTGTTAAAGGAGATAATTTACTTAAACTAATCCAAGTACCTATTGTAGAAAAAATTATTGTTGCTAAAATTAATACAATTAAGAAATTATTTGAAACTTGATTATTAACATTTTTTTCCTTTGAAGTTTTATTAACCAATTAAGTATCACCTTTATTTACATTTTGTTCTTCAGGATTAATTACATAAAGAGCAATCATACCATTTACAGTGTCTCTATTAGGTTCTCTATTAATTACTATAGTTCTTTCCACAGGAGCATTATCTGCATTTATATAAACTAAATAAGTTCCTAAAAATGAAACTAATACTGCCACAACAACTAAAAATATTACAAGTTTATCAGAAACCTCTTTTACCATGAAGTTAGGAGTAATAATATTATATTTAAAAAGCTTTCTAATTTGGGGACTTTGCATAAAAAGTAAACAAAAAGTATGACTTATTGTGCAAAATTCACTTTCTATTCCTAACTCGTTCATTTCCATAATTACACAGCAAAGGTTATGACAAATTATTTTACAAAGTATTTCATTATCTTTAACCAAAAGATAACAAATAAATATTAAATCTACAATTTAAAAAACTTACTAGACTAGTCTTAGTTTTCTATAAAAAAATAGCTTAGTATTTACTACTCAAAGTTACACAAATTAATCTTAATAGTAACCTTTAAATACCTTTTCTAATAAATTAAACTTGTTGCCTATGACTCTTCAAAATAAAAAAATTATGGTGACTGGTGGAGCTGGTTTTATTGGTTCTTCATTAGTTAGAGAACTCATAAAAGAACAAGCAGAAGTCCTTGTTTATGATAATTTTTCAAGCGGTAGTTTAAAGAACATCTCAGAAGTTGAAGATAAAATTACAATTATAGAAGGAGATATAAGAGATAAAAATTTACCAAATATTCTAAGAAAAAATGAGATTCAATTTCTATTTAATTTAGCAGCTCTTCCGTACATCCCAGATTGCTATGAAAAACCTTTTGATTTTCTTGATGTAAATACAATGGGTGCATTAAATGTATTTTTATCTGTAAAAGAAGCAGGAGTAGAAAGAATGATTCAATATTCAACATCAGAAGTATATGGAACTGCAATAAATACACCAATGGATGAACACCATCCAACACTTCCACAGTCTTCTTATGCAGCAGCAAAATTAGCAGCAGAAAGAGTGGCCTATACAATGTACCATGAACAACAAATACCCATAATAATTTTAAGGCAATTTAATAGTTATGGTCCTAGAGGAACTCATCCATATGTAATTCCAGAAATTATATCGCAATTATCAAAATCAAATCAGATTAACTTAGGAAACCTAAATGCCAGAAGAGACTTTGTCTATGTTTCAGATGCAGCAAAGGCATCAGTAGCCTTAATTAAACATAAACAAGCAGTTGGAGAAGTTTTTAACTGTGGCTCAGGAGACGATTATTCTATAAAAGAATTAGCAGAATTAACAGCAGAAATTATGGGTGTTGATAACCTAAAAATCAATATAGATCAGAGTAGACTAAGACCTTTAGATGTTCATGTTTTAAAGGCAAACTTCTTTAAATGCCATCAATTGACAAAATGGGTACCTACCGTAAGTATTAAAGATGGCTTAAAAGAAACAGTAGATTGGTTTAACTCAAATGGCAAAACATGGCCATGGATTAATAGAAAGACCAATTAACACAAAAGGTGATTTTTAGTGATTGAATATGTTAAAGATGGAAATGTATTATTGGCTATAATACTTAGGAATAGCTTTAAAGAAGAAGGATTAAAATTCATTACAACTGAAGACAGTTCATTTCAAGTAGGAGTTCACAATGTAAAAAAAGGGACAAGATATAAAGCACATATAACAAAACCATTTAAGAATTTGGAACAACTAAATGCCAATAAAATATATTTTGTTGTAGGTGGAAAGATTGGAGTTGACTTATATAATAATAACGAAAAGAAAATAAATTATGTAAATTTAAATAAAGGAGACCTTATACTATTTGTTAATGGAGGTCACGGCCTAGATATCCTGGACAAAAGTAAAATAATAGAAATAAAACAAGGCCCTTACAGAGGCCAAGAAAAAGATAAAAAGTTTTTAGAGTAAAATGATACCTGTATGCATTCCAACAATAAAAGGAAATGAATTAAAATATGTAACAGATTGTATTAATACAAATTGGATTTCTTCATCTGGAAAATATGTAGACTTATTTGAACAAGGTTTTAGTAATTATTGCAATGTTAAACATGGAATTGCTTGTTCAAACGGAACAGTTGCCTTACATTTAGCTCTAGAATCTTTAGGAATTACAAAAAATAATGAAGTTATTATGCCTAATTTTACAATGATATCAACAGCATTTTCTATAATTTACACTGGAGCTAAGCCAGTTTTAGTAGACTCAGAAGAAAATACATGGAATATTGATGTTAATAAAATAGAAGAAAAAATAACAGATAAAACAAAAGCAATAATGGTTATGCATACATATGGACATCCAGTTGACATGGACCCTATTTTAAAAATAGCAAAAAATAATAATTTATATGTTATAGAAGATGCTGCTGAAGCACATGGTGCAGAATATAAAGACAAAAAAGTAGGAAATTTAAGTGATGTAGCTGCTTTTAGCTTTTATTCTAATAAAATTTTAACCACGGGTGAGGGCGGTATGGTTTTAACAAATAATGATAAAGTAGCAGAAAAAGCTAAACTTCTAAGAAATGTTGCATTTACAACTCCTAGATTTGTGCACCACGAAATAGGCTTTAATTATAGATTAACAAATTTACAAGCAGCTCTAGGAGTAGCTCAACTAGAAAATATAGAAGAATATGTCAGTGCAAGAATAAATAATGCCTCAAAATACACCAAACTTATTAGAGAAATAGAAGGAATTACTACCCCACCAAAAGCTTCATGGGCTAAAAATGTTTATTGGATGTATGGTATTATTCTAGACTCAAAATTAAATATTAATAGAGATGAATTAATGAAATTAATGTATCAAGAAGGAGTTGAAACAAGACCTTTTTTTATTCCGATGCATCATCAGCCACTATTTAAAAAAAATGATTCTAGATTTCCAGATATAAATGGAGAATTTCCAGTTTCTGAAAAACTAGGCTATAATGGATTATACTTGCCATCAAGCAGTTCTTTAACAAATCAAGAAATAGAATTTGTAGTAGATAAACTAAAATATTGCATAAAAAAATTAAGTAGATAAAATTGCCATTACTCCCCTAACATTTCTTTTAACATCTTCCAGAGAATTCATCTTTAATAATTGTTTAAAAACATAATCTGGCCTAAAATAAAATTTTCTATAAGCTATTGAAACAGCATTCTTTAAATCTTGAGCTGTTAAAGCATCAGGTATATAAGCAAACATTGTCTTATCCTTATCTATTATTGGATTATACTGAGTATAATCTTCATGTAATAATTTTCCTTGAGATTTAATTTCTTCATACAAATCATTTCCAGGATATAAAGTTAAAGTATAAAATGTTGCAACATCAATAGGAACACTTGTAGCAAAATCAATTGTTTCTTGTATAGTATCCTTAGTTTCACTTGGCATTCCAAATATAAAGAATGCTCTAACACTAATTCCTGCTTCATTAGCCCATTTAACAGCTTGAGCATTAACTTCTACTTTACTTCTTTTCTTCATTTCATCTAATATTTTCTGGCTTCCAGATTCAATTCCAAATGCTACTTGCCAGCATCCACTCTTTTTCATTCTTTTAAGTAAAGGTAAATCAATCAAATCAGTTCTGGTTAAACAACTCCACACAAAATTTAAACCTCTTCTATCACATTCATCTAAAATGTCATAAACTCTTTTTTTATCCAAAGTAAAAACATCATCGAAAAACTTTATTTCTTTTGCACCATAAACATTAATTAATTGTTCAATTTCATCAACAACATTCATAGGAGTTCTATATCTAAATCTCATCCCAAAAACAGATCTATCGCAAAAAGTACAAGTATTAGGACATCCTCTAGATGTCATTACATGTGCCATAGGCAATTTCTTATAAGAAGCAGGCACAGGCCTATATAATGTTAAAGGTGGATATAAATGTCTAGCCGGATGTGGAAGCTGATCTAAAGGATCTATAAAAGGTCTTTTCCCAGTAAATACAATTTTATCATTCTTAATATAAGCAATTCCCAAAATGCTATCTAAATCAACTTTACTAATATCATTATCAACTTCATAAAGTTTATTTATTAATTCTAAAAATGTATATTCTGCTTCTCCAATTACACCAACATCAAATAATTTAGTCTTTAAAGTATCTTCTGGAATTGAAGTAATATGAGGCCCACCAATAACAGAAATAGTTCCTGGTAATTCATCTTTTAGTCTTTTTGCAGTCTCAAATCCCTTATAAATATGTAAAACAGTACCAGTATAACCAATAACATTAGGCTTATCTGCTTTTAGTTCTTCAATAAGCTCATTAACATTAATATTTAAAACTCTACAATCTATAATCCTTACAGTATATCCATTTTTTTCAAGAACAGCTGCAATATAACCTATTCCTAAAGAAGGCATTAAATTCTCAACACTTTTTAAGCTTCCTGCTTGTTCTTCAGCAGTTAAAGGTAAATCTATTAAAGTTACCTTAAATTCAGATTTATTCCTCAATTTTGATGAATTTAACATATTCCCTTATATTTTATAAATGATTCATCTATAATTATAAATGTTTCGTTATTACTATTATTAAATAAAGCTAAAAAAGTTTATATAACTTCCTAAAGTCAACATTTTATGATAAATAAATCATCTATAGTCCTTCCAACTTATAATGAAAAAGACAATATTGCAAATTTAATTAATGAGATAAATAATTATACTAAAAATTCTGAAATAATATTAGTAGATGATGATTCTCCAGATTTAACTTGGAAAATAGCTCAAGATTTAAATATAAAAAATGTAAAGGTTATAAGAAGAACTCAAAATAAAGGTCTTGCTGCTTCTATTTATGAAGGAATAGCAAATACAACAGGAGAAGCTATAATATGGATGGATTGTGATTTAAGTCATCCTCCAAGTTTAATTCCTAAACTCTTAGAAGCTTTAACTGAATATGATATAGCAGTGGCTTCTAGGTATAATTATGGAGGCAAAGACAAAAGAAGATTTGTAAGAATTATAACAAGTTATATTTTCAATTTATATGCTAAAATAATTCTAGGATTAAAAATAAAAGACACAGATAGTGGCTTTATAGCAGTGAAAAAAGAAGTCTTTAACAAAGTTAATATAAATCCAAAAGGCTATGGAGAATATTTTATTGAATTTGTTTATAAATGTCAAAAACAAGGATATAAAATTGCAGAAGTTCCATTTACAATGGAAGACAGAAATGTTGGAAATTCAAAAACAGGAGAAAGTCTTTTTAGTTTATTAAAATTAGGTTACAAATATTGCATAAAAGTAATTAAAATAAAATTTGATAAATCATGAAAAAAATATCTATTGATAAATTAATATATTTACTTCCAATTACCTGGATAATTTATCTAATTTATAGATTAATTAATATATCTTCAATAGCAGTAAAATTTCCACTAGATTATGATAATGATTTAAGCTCTTATATTGCGTATATATTTTTTCTATTAAAATGTGGCTGGAATAATTTATGTAATTATTGGTACAATGGATTTTTTCCATTTTATCATTATTCCCCGGCATATTTTATATTAACATTTCCTATATACTACTTAACAAAAAATATTTTATTATCTGTTTTTATTTCTATGATTTTATTATTCCTAATAGCTTTCATACTTTCATTAATTATTGGAAAAAATGAAAACCTGTCATTTAATAAAAAAATCCTTTTCTTTTCATTAGTATTTGCCAATCCATTTGCAATAAGCAGTTACATAAAAAGTGGAAGACTTCCAGAATTTCTTGGATTAATAAGTATACTTTTAATTTTTATAATTTTCCTTAATTATTTTAATAAAAAATTAGACAAGAAATTCTTTATTGTTTTTATTCCTTCTTATTTACTTTTAATATTATCACATCAGCAAATGACTTTACTAGGCCATCTTCTTATTTTGGGTTTTTTAATAATAAAAAATAATAAAGACAGAATTAAAGTAATATTTGCCTCAATTATAGGTCTTATATTATCATCATTTTGGCTAATAAATTACATAAAATACAATCTTCTTGAAGGAAATTTAAATACTCTTAAGCCAATAGCGCTTCAATTTTTAATTTTTACAAAAGAATCATTATTAAGAAATATCTCAATAACTTTAGTGATTTTATTCCTATTAATTTCTTTCATAATATATTATAGACAAGAAAAAAATAAGAAAATAATTTATTTTTTCTCACCAATATTAATATTAAGCTTACTAGTTCTTTTTAGAATTATTCCATTTATTAAATTCTTTAATCAAGTTGCTCCAAATACATATATGATATTTTTAATATTATTTGCATCATTCTTTTTTGTAAAAATTAACTTTAAGAAATTAAATAATTTAATAAGATTAATTATTGTATTAATTCTAATAATTCTGCCATTTACAGGAATAATAGTAAGTCATTTAGAAACCCCTTATTATAGAGAATACACAAAAACAGAAATGTCTAGTATAGAATTATTAAATAAAATAAATAATAATTTTATAGTTCTTAATGGTCATTTTCCCACATCTTATCCCCCAGCATATCACTCTTATGCCCCAATTTTCCTTAATTTAACAACGCCTCAAGGATTTAATCCAAACTCAGCAAACATAAATCATCTTTATACTTTACAAGCTCTTAATAAAGCTGTTAGTGAAGAAAACTGCCAAGATCTAGAAATAAATGCTAATAAACTTAAATTAAATTACATGCTAGCTTATGATAATGCCTGCGAGTTTCTAAACAAATGTAACATATCATTAATAGACAAAAAAGAAAATGTATGTTTATTTAAATCTAAAACTGTTTGAACATTATATATGTAGATTTTTTAGCTAAAAATTCTCTCCCTTTTTTATTTAGCATACCATTACTAAATAATATTACAGGCATTCCTAAATTAATGCCTTCATTTAAAGCATTATTTAAGTCTTTATCATTAATTAATTTTTTTATTTTTAATTTAGCTAAATATTTTAAAGCCCCAATATCACTTGAAATTTCAATCTCATAATTTGTTTCACTATTTTTTCTTACAATATGAGATCCTAATAATTTAATATTACTATCCTTAAAATAATTTAGAATTTTTTGATTTAAATTTTCTTCAATTTTTTCTTCAACTACTTCTTCAATTTTAGGCTCTTCTATTTTTACTTCCTCAACAATTTTTTCTTTATCATCATTAACTAAAACTTCATTTAAGATTTCTTCTTTATTCTCAACTTTAGGTTCAACTTCTAATGGAAGTCCTTCTTTTATAAGCTCTATCGCATTCTGCTCATTTAACAAATACCATCTCCAAAAAACATAATTTATTTCATTTAAACTATAATCTATTTTTACTGCATAATCTTTAATTTCTCTTATAGCTACTCTTTGCCAAGGTTCTAAATCATTATCCATTAACACTAAATTATCCTTAATTGAATTATAAATTTCTTTTTCTCTAGCTCCTAAATTTATAGATAAATTCTGGAGTTTTTCTTCTTGTCCCCTAACATAATAAAAAGGGCTTCCACCTTTTTTTACATTTGTAATTAATATAGACTTCCTAGAAACTAACTCACTTAAAATAGCTCCTGCAAAAATCAAATTAGTACTTAATTCTTTAGAAATTTGAATAGGAATCAATGGTCCAAATCTTTCAACACAACTTAATGCTCTAGTTCTAATATCTTCCATGCAAGAAAAAGGATTGAATAGATATTAATAAGTTTTGTTATTAAAAACTATAAATAATTCGAAAGCAAAAGATTTATAGAGGGCGAATCTTGATCATTAATATGATAGTTAAGGTACTAAATCTTAATCTATGGAACTACAATAACTTTGATCAAAGAAAACCCAAAATAGTCAAATTAATTAAAAAATATAATCCTGACATCGTTACTTTTGAGGAAGTTAGAGAAGATTCTAAAAAAATCCTGTACTTCTAGAAAACTCAAAAAAGTAATAGAACAAAGCATAGTAAAAATAAGAGTAAGAGCAGGAAAAGCCATAACAAATCCAAAATTAAGAATTGAAGAATCACTAGAATTATATAGAATTGTGGCCCATCTAATAGGTGACGGTTTTGCCGGGAAAACACATGTGCCATATTATAGTAATAATTGTAAAGAACTCAGATATCAATTCAAAAAAGACCTACAAATATTTGGAAAAATTCCGACTTATGAAAGGAAAACAAAAACAGTAACGTGTTTAATGTTCCCAAAACCTATTAGCGATATACTAAGACATATATTCAAAATTGAGTTTATTAGACCGACAAAGCTCCCAAAAGAAATTTTTTCAGCTTCTGACAAATGTAAAGGGGCATTTTTACAAGCATTATTTGATGATGAAGGATGTATCTCAAGTAATATCGTCATAGCAATGAATAATTTTAATTTAGTGAACAGTATAAAGAACTTAACCGAGAGTTTAGACATAAAAACAAGCAAGATTACCAAGAGAAAAGATCATAAGTTTTATTATTCTTTTTCCGTTTCTGAGAAAGATATTATAAGTTTTAAAGAGAAAATTGGAGTTATTCATCCAAAGAAAATTAAAAGATTGAATTACAAACTTAAAATCAAAGAAAGAAATAATATCACTAGAACAAGACCATTGAATTGGACTAGAAGTAGAATATTGAGCCTATTAAAAAGGGGGTCTATGACAACAACAGAAATGTCAAATAAGCTTTTACTTACTTTTCCAGGAATTTATCACCATCTAAATTATTTAAAAAACTCTAAGAAAATAATAGACTACGGATACAAAAATAAAAAAGAATGGTATTTGCTTTAGGGGCGTATCCAGCTGACACAGTAGTACGTGACATCGTTTTCATCATCAACAATTCCAAGCATTAGCTTTTTTCTAGTACTATGTGCAACTCTATTTTTAGCGCTAAATTCATACCAAGTAAGAGTTTCTGTCTCATGTACAGGGTAAACTATCCATTTAGCATGATCTTCTCCTGGTTTTACGCCCCTATCATAAACTCTAAAATCTGCCCCAAATTTTAATGCTGTTTTTACAATATAACCTCTAGTTCTTAAATCCTTATAAACGCAATATCTTTTCCAAAAATTAGGCTCAAATTTAGTAGCTAATTTAACAAAACTATCTGAATTTAATTCTTTTCCTTTGTCATTTTTAATATTAACTTTACCTTTTTCATACAAAAATAAAGCTTCAACTAAAGAATATTGTATTTTTCCATCTTTAATTTCTCCAAATCTACTTTGATCATAGAGATTTCTAGATATATCAGTTTCATCAGAAACTACTCTTTGTCCTGTAAGTATAGCATCAAACTTCTCAGTAATTTTTCCTTCTTCTCCGGCTTTATTTGTTATAGCCTCTTCCTTAGATTTACTTTGCTTTTTTGGCATATTACTAACCTTAAATATTCTTATAAATACCTTTCTATTTTATTGTATTGTTAACTTAAAGGGGCTTTATTATAAAATTATCCAAGATATTTCTTTAAACTTTGTTGCACTTGTTCAATTTTATTGAGTTCTTTTGTTCTTCTTTCTTTGATTTCTTTTTCCGTTACTTTAAACTTAAGCCATAAAGCTTCTGCAGTGGGGGAGTAGTATTTCTTTGTTCCTTCAATGAAATCTACTTTTACCGCCCTAATATCTAACAATTTACTTAAATAACTTGAAATATGTTGTCTTTGCTTTTGTAATGTATTTGCAAGTTCACTGTTTGTAGTTTTTTTAAGTCTTATAATCTCGTTTAATACCTTCTGTTCATTAGGGGAAATCTTCTTTAGAAGCATCTCATTAGCAACATTGAAAAGAATTTCTTTCAATTTAACCTCTTCTATAAATGTAGGAGTGTTCCTATCTTTTAAATGTTGAACAGATGTTGAAAGGCTATTAAGAATATCTCTAGCATTTCCATCATATAGTGTATATAGTAATTTTAGGGCTTCTTCTGAATGAGGTTCTATATAGTCTCTGTTACCTATTCGCATATAGGATATTCTTTTCTTGATTAACATTTTCATTTCATTAATTGATAACTTTCCTATTTCTATTGGAACATTTACAAATATTTGTCTAACTTTCGGACGATAATTTATAATATTATAAATAAACTCTGAGCCAACAAAAATAAAGATAGAATGTTTATTTTGGAAGAAGTCTCTTAGATTATTAAAAAGCTTATCATAATTTTCTGCTTCATCTAAGTTATCAAGGTTATTAAAATGGATAATTATAGCTTTATAACCACCAGCATTTATGATTTCTCTAACTAGGTCTTCATATAATCTGGTGGCTTGACTTAAACTTATTGAAAGCACTGCTTCTGGGTTGATATCATCAGCTTCTACAATTCTAGAGAGTTCAAAAAGATCTTCTAAAGTTTTTAGAAGATTGTTATTTTGAATTTTAATCCCATGTGACTTTGTTTCACTATAAATATTTTGTAATACGTCAATGACTAGTAGAGTGGGCGTCCAATCATCCTGTACCTTAATTTCATTAATTGGAGAAAAGAATAGATTTTTCCTAGCTCTTGCTCTTACAAAGTTTACTAAACTAGTTTTACCTACACCTGCTTCTCCAATTACAAGAAATCTTGTCCCCCCACCTAAACTAATGTTTGTTGTGATATCCTCTTTTTCTTTGTCTCTACCTACTAGTGTTTCAATAGGTACTATAGAACCTTCAATTGTTAATGGTTCTGTGAAATATGGATTTTGCTTTAAATTATATCTATGCCAAATAATATCAAATTCTGACATTATGTTACTAGGCTATTATAATATATAAATACTGTTATAATACTTATTATATGTTATAATATAGAAAAGTATATTAATATGTTATACCCTTATTATAACATAAAAAACATGTTATAAAGACTATATAACATTTCATCAAAAAAAATACCGATACCAAAGGTATCATGAGAACAAAATCTCTTTTTATTCAGTTTAAGACCCTTTAAGTTAACAATGCACTATTTTATTACTAAAGTTTAAATATTAATAAATAAGTTAATAATAAAATGAAAGAAATAACATTTTTAGGCACGTCTTGTGGAATTCCAACAAAGGAAAGAAATACTTTTTCAGCTTTACTTAGATATTATGGTGAAAATATTTTAATAGACTGTGGAGAAGCAACTCAAATCCAATTAAGAAAAATTGATATATCTCCTTCAAAAATCACTAAGATTTTAATAAGTCATTTGCATGGCGACCATATATTAGGAATTCCTGGATTAATTCAAACAATAAGAACATCTAATATAAATAAAGAAATTACAATATATGGGCCTAAAAACACTAAAAAATTCATGACTTCTTTATTAAGTTTATTTATTCCTAATTTAAAAAACATTAAAATTATAGAAATTAATAACGGCAAGTTCTTTGAAAATAATGACTTTCAATTACAAGCAGAAAAACTAAATCATTCCATAGATTGCCTGGCATATTCTTTAATAGAAAAAGACAAAAGAAAAATTAATCTTAAATTTATGAAGAAATTTAATTTAACTAAAAGTCCATTATTAGGAGATCTTCAAAAAGGAAAAACAATTAATTTCAAAGGTCATAAAATTACACCAAAGCAAGCTACATTTATTAAAAAAGGAAAAAAAATAACTTTTATTTTAGACACAAAACTATGCAATTCTGCAATTTCAATTTCTAAAAATTCAGATTTATTAATATCTGAAAGTACATATGCAGATGAACATAAAGGCAAAGCTGATGAATTTAAACATTTAACATCCCAACAAGCAGCTTTTATTGCAAAAAAATCAAAATCAAAACAATTAATATTATTACATTTTAGTCAAAGATATAAAACAACAGACATAATATTAAAAGAAGCAAAAAAGGTTTTTAAGAATACAAAATGTGTAAATGACTTAGATAAA
>JAGVZF010000022.1 GCA_018302785.1 Candidatus Woesearchaeota archaeon
ACAACCGCACAATTTCCAGATTGTGATTTTGATCTTTCAATTAACCCTAATGTAAAAAACACGTTTTCAATTGGTTCTTCAGGACCATATCAAAATTCTGTAACAATAGAAATCAGTAATGGGGGTGTTGCAAAAATAAGAAGTGTAGAACTTAATTCAATTCCAAGACTACATACAACAGTTCTTCTAAACCAAAGTACAGGAAGTCAAACAAAGCTAATGCTACCTGACTCAATCATAAGAATTTCAGACAATATTCTAAAGGTCTTTAAGAAAGATGGAGTCAGAATTCTCTAATTTACTATCTAAGAATTAATACAATCCTTAATAAAAGCTATATTTATAAACCAATATATGAAAAAAAGAGGTAAAATAGCCAGTTCTAGGATAGAATTTGGACTAGATGCCTTAAAAGAAGAATTAGAAAAAATAAAAACTAGAAAAGTAACTACAAATAAAAAACCTAAAGTAAAAATATCAAATTTTCTAAGAAAGAAGTCTTCAAATGCAAAAAAACACAATGTTAAAAAATTAAACCAAAAAAAGCATAAAAAATCAATATTTAAAGTAAAAAAACACAAACCTAAAGTAGTTTCCAAAGTAAAAAAACACAAAATTCCATCAAATATTCACAAACCTAAAGTAAAAATTATCTTTCCAGGTATTTCTCCAAAAAAAGAAATTAAAGAAGAAATAAAAGAAAAAGTTCCTTCTCATTTATTTGGAGAAAAGAAAAAAATAATCATTTCAAAAGAATTTAAGAAATTTGAAGAAAAATTTAGATATGAATTTGTATTCTTTTTTGGTCTTATTATAGCTAGTATAGGTCTACTTCCAGATAATAAAATAAATATCTTCTTTCTATTCGGATTATCACTAATATTCATATCTTTATTTAGATATAACTGGCAAAAAAGAAAGAAGAAAAAAGATCAAATTCAAACACAAAAAGAAATAAAAGAAGTTACTAAAAAAATAAAAACAACCCCACATCAAATTAAAGAACCTAAAATAAATAAACATAAATTAAAAAACATTAAAATAATAATAGCAATAGTATCCCTATTTTTATTGCTTTTTTTACTTTCTAAAGCAAATTTAACAAGTTTACCTTCAAATGTATCAGTTTTCATAATAACACTTTTATCAATAGTACTAATCCTATTCCTTTTAATAATAATATTTTCAAAAAAGAAGAAAAATACCCACAAACAAGAAGGAGAAATAGATATAAACCAGGCAAGATTAATACCTATTGAGATTAGAAAGCTAAAAATGCCAGAAACATACTTTGATTTAGTAATAGAAATTGTAAATAAAAGAGGTATAATTACAATTTCAGAATTAGCTAAAACCTTTAGAATTACAAAAGAAAGAGCAGAAGAATGGGCAATTATACTAGCAGATCATAATTTAATTACTTTATATTATCCCCCAATTGGAGAGCCTATTCTTAAAAAGATAGTTAAAAAAAATAAAGAAGAGGAAAAAAATAATGCCAAGACAAATCCTTGAATCATATAAAATTAAATGTGAAGTCAGAAATATTTTAATAACAGAAGTCCAAATTTCAGCAAAAGAAATAATAGATCCAAAAATTGTAGATACACTAAAAGAGAGATTTAGAAAAAAAGCATCGGATATATTAGTATCAAAATTAACAGCCATAGATACTCAAACAAAAGATTTCCTTATAAATCATTTAATTAGAGAAATGCTCGGTCTAGGTAAAATTGAATTTCTCCTTAATGATTTAAACATAGAAGAAATAGTTATTAACTCAGCAAATGAGCCAGTAAGAATATATCACAAAAATTATGGTTGGATTGAAACAAACATAATAGTAGAAACAGAATCTCAAATTCAAAATTATTCAAATATTATTGCAAGAAGAGTAGGAAGACAAATTAACACTTTAAATCCATTATTAGATGCTCATTTATTAACTGGAGATAGATTCAATGCTGTTCTTTATCCAATTAGCAGCAAAGGTAATTCTATAACAATTAGAAAATTCTCGAGAGATCCATGGACAGTAACTGATTTTATAAAAAATAAAACTGTTAACTCAGAAATTATGTCTATAATTTGGCTCGCAATGCAGTATGAAATGAATATGATAATTTCTGGAGGTACCGCATCAGGAAAAACTTCTTTCTTAAATGTATGCATGCCATTTATTCCCCCAAATCATAGAATAATTTCGATAGAGGACACTAGAGAATTACAATTACCTTCTTATTTATACTGGTGTCCATTAGTAACAAGACTACCAAATCCAGAAGGTAAAGGTGAAGTTAATATGCTTGATTTGCTAATAAATTCCTTAAGAATGAGACCTGACAGAATTATCCTAGGAGAAGTAAGAAGAAAAAAAGATGCTGAAGTTTTATTTGAATCAATGCATACAGGTCATTCAGTATATACAACAGTACACGCAAATAATGTAACTGAAACTATTCAAAGATTAGTAAATCCGCCAATAGAAATTCCAGAAAATTTACTAGACGCTGTTCAACTCAATGTAGTAATGTTCAGAGATAGAAGAAGAGGTATTAGAAGAATATACCAATTAGGAGAGTTTATTGGAGGGGAACAAGAATCTGGTAAATTAACTATGAGAGGTAATATACTTTACAGATGGAAGCCTACAACAGATGAAATAATAAAACATGGAGAAAGTGTAAAACTCTTTGA
The DNA here is from genome assembly GCA_018302785.1 of Candidatus Woesearchaeota archaeon. GTDB lineage: Archaea > Nanobdellota > Nanobdellia > SCGC-AAA011-G17 > JAGVZF01 > JAGVZF01. The sequence continues at coordinate 2,698 of JAGVZF010000022.1, forward strand.
AGAATTAAGTAGACATACTGGTTTTAATCAAAATGAAATAGACAACGATATTAAGGAAAAACAAGACATATTAGACTGGTTAGTTAAGAAAAACATAAGAAGTGTAGAACAAGTTGGTTATGTAATGAATCTTTTCTATACAAATAAGGAAGAATTAATTAAAAAAGTAAAAAAGAATGTAGATTTTGAGGGACTAAAGAAAAATGATTAGACTACCTTTTTCATTTTTACCTCCACCATTTTTAGAAAAAACTTCCCATAATTTCATGGGTATATCTAAAAAAGTAATGACATTAGTTCCAAGCTTAAAAAATGACATTAGACATGCCGAGTTAAAAATAGATCCTTATCAATATCTAGGAATGTGCCTTCTGTCAAACTTATTCTTATTTGTATTTTTAATACTAGTAGTATCTGCACTAATTTACAAAGCACTACCAGAAGAAAATTTCATCTTATTCTCTATAATAGCAGCTTTTTTTACAACTTTATTTGCTTTTATACAGCAAATTCTATATCCTAAATTAATTGCATCAAGAAGAGTCAGAGGCGTAGAAAAACATCTCATGAGTGCTTTACAAAATATGACTGTTCAAATGAACTCAGGAGTTCCATTATTTGATTCAATCTCAACTATAGCAAACAGCAACTATGGAGAGCTATCAATAGAATTCAAGAAAGCAGTAAGAATGATAAATTCAGGAGAAGACTTTGAGACAGCATTAGAAAAAGTTGCAGAAAATAATCCGTCACTTTATTTTAGAAGAGTCATTTGGCAGATATTAAATGGCTTAAAAGCAGGTGGAGATATAACAAGAGTTATAGAAGGAATCATAAAATCCATTTCTGAAGAACAAATATTACAAATTCAGAAATATGGCTCTACATTAAATCCTATTGCGATGTTTTATATGTTAGTTGCTGTAATTATGCCTTCTTTAGGGATTACATTTATAATTGTGCTTTCATCTTTTATTGCTATTCCAGAAAGTCTAACAAAATTGATATTTATAATATTATTTGTAGTTGTATTTTTCTTCCAAATTATGTTTCTAGGGGTAATAAAATCAAAGAGGCCAAATTTATTAACAGATTAAAATGTACAGAACAATAAGTAGATTAATTCCCAGAAAAATAAGAGAACATTTTAAACTCTTAATTAAACAAACTGATGTTAAAACAGACCCAGATGCATTAATAGGATTTGTAGTTATCTTCGGTTTAGGATTATCTTTATTTTTCTCATTTATAACAGCATCTGTTTTTAACACAAATGTCATAATTCTAACACTACTAATTTTCATTATTTACATTGTTATTATCTACATGTTACTATTAGTAAGATCTAAGAAAAAAAGTTCTCAGATAGAAGCAGCACTTCCAGATGCTCTCCAATTAATGTCAGGAAATTTAAGAGCTGGAATGACAACAGATAGAGCCTTATTACTTAGCTCTAGAGAAGAATTTGGTGCTTTAAAATATGAAATTGATATAATTGGGAAGGAAATTACTAGTGGTAAAGAAATAGAACAAAGTTTAATGAATATGACTAAGAGAGTCAGATCAAGTAGACTTGAAAAAGCAATTTACTTAATTGTATCAGGATTAAAAGCTGGAGGGGAACTAGCAGCTCTATTAGATCAAACAGCAGAAAACTTAAGGAATGAAAAAGTTGTAGATGAAAAAGTAAGATCAAATATCTTATTATATATTATCTTTATTTTCATAGCAGTAGGTTTCGGAGCCCCCATGCTTTTTGGTCTTTCAAGTTACTTAGTAGAAATTATGACAGTAAATCTTGCAAATGTAGAAATTCCAGTTACAGCTCAAACATCAAGTTTACCTTTAGCCTTAACTAAAGTCTCAATTTCAGTAGATTTTGTAGTAAAATTTGCAATGATTACAATAGTAATGAGTTGCATAATGGGCTCATTTATAATAGGTTTAATTGCCAAAGGAAATGTAAGAGATGGTTTTAAATATATTCCAATATTACTTTTAATATCAATGACTGTATTCTTTGGCTCTAGATTTTTAATTAAGAATTTACTATCGACTGTATTTGGTTTATAACCATTTTTTCTTCTTAAAAATTGCAAGTGTTATTAGAGCACCCACTACCATAATACCTAACATAATGTAAAATCCATATATATGGGAAGCTAGAGGGATATATTTAAAATTCATTCCATAAATACTTGATACCAAAACAGGCCACAAAAATATAGATGCAATAACTCCGAAATACTTCATAATTTCGTTTAGTCTATTTGCCAAAGCCCCTTCATAAATCTGCATTACTTCTGTCAACATTTCTCTATAAAAATCAACTAAATTAATAAGTTGATTTATACTGTTATATAAAGGACTATAATTACTTGTGTCTTTTATAAATTGTCTCAATGTTTCTTCCCTAATTATCATAGCAACTACATTATTATTCCTTCTTAAGACACTTTTAAAGAACAACAAAGTTTTTCTGAGTGAGTATACTCTTTTTACATCATTTTGATCATGGAATTTAACTAACCTTTCTTCAGTGATTTCTATTTCATTACCTAATTTGTCTACTATAGCAACAAAATCATCATTAATATCTGCCAATATTTGATATAAAATATTGGATATGCTTAATTTTACCAGTCTAGAAGTATCTGTCTGAATTTCATCTAGTAAATCACTTAGCGGCTTTATATGTTCTTTATGTATCAAAATTATGAAACCTTTATAAAGCACAATTATTAGTGGTGCAGTGCCTAATTGTTTATTCTTAGAGATAGAAGTTCCAAAGACTATATATAAAAAATCACCTTTATGTACTATACAAGGGATTTCATTTTTACTCAAAATAAAATCTGTATAAGAAACATCAAATTCTATCCTATCAAGAAAAGTCTTTAATTCTGCTTCAGAAGGATCAGTAAAATCTATAATGCTAAATCTTATTAAAGAATTAAATTCTTCATCACCTATCTTTTTAAAAATGCCATTCTTATAGGCTATAATGCTATGCATAATACAATAAAATTTTACTTATTTATAAAATTATCTAAGTATAATAGCTTATCTAGGTGTAATATCTATTTTAAATAGAATAGTAATCTTTAAATAATAATACAAAAAGCTCTTTTAACATGTCAAAAAGCTCTGAAGAGTACTTAGATGATGAAGATGGTAATGAAGAGGAATCCCTAGAAGGAGATGAAATAGATGGATTTGAAGAAGGATTCATGAAGGGGTACAAAGACAAAAATACTGCCACATGTGCAATGTGTGGCAAAGTATTAAGAGACGCAGATGGAACTATAGAAATTGACATAGATGACGAAACTTACCGTTTTTGCTCTGAACGTTGTGCTGAAAGATTCAAAAAGCAAGTATAGCTAAATCTTTCAAGCTATTTTATATAGAGACCATTAGCTCAATATTCTAAGATTGTGTTACTATTTATACATAAGTAAAAAGATTTTTAACCACCTTAAATTAATAAATATTAATGAATATAAAAATATTAACAATATTCTTTATTATTTTACTAGGCGCTACAATTGTACTAGGATCTATATACAATAAAGAATATGAAATAAATAAAAGCTCTAGTATTTTTCTTGAAGGAAAAAACATAAGTGTAGTAAGCATTTCAAAAGATACAAGTGTCTTATTTGATGTAGATGGCTCAAGAGACAAAATAAAAAATGGAGAAACAAAAACTGTTAGTGGTGTCTCAATATCAATTGCAGATGTTTTTGACACTTCAAGTACAATTGTCAATATAACCATAAACTTTACATGTGGAAACTTAATTTGTGAACCACAAGAAACTCCAAAAATATGCTGTACTGATTGTAATTGTACAGGAAGTTTTACTTGTTCTTTAAACAGATGTCTTGATCCTTTAAAAACAACCTGTAATACTAATAATGGCTGTAATGATAATAATAAATGTACAAATGACATATGCAGTGAACTAACAAAAACATGCATAAATGATCCTGTTAGAAAATGTAGTAACGATGATACTTGTTGTCCTTATGGTTGTACTAAAAGCACAGACAATGATTGTAAAATAGGTTCATGCAGTTCTGATAAAGACTGTAATGACAATAACAAATGTTCTAAAGACAAATGTATTAATGGAATCTGCCAGTATGAAGGCAATGAATGTGAATCTAATGGAGAATGTAATCCTGCAGGTATTGTAATTAACAACACTTATTGCTTAGACAAAACATGGCATACTTTAAAGACAGTAAATATAAGTTGCAAAAATGCTTACGAATGTCTTTCTAATACCTGCCAAGAAGGAAAATGCAAAGAGCGCGATTCCTCCCTAGTAACCAAAAAAATCAAAACTGAAGTAAATAAATACACTTATGCGGCTATGATAATTCTAGTTTTATTAATAATTATAGAAATTATAATTCTTATTAAAAAGAAATACTAAGATTTCTTTTTCTTCTTTAATAGTTTCTTAATTCTTGATCCTTGGATTTCAAATCCAAATTCCTTTCCAAGTTTATGAATTTTATAAGAAGTGAATACAAAAATAATATAAGATATAGTAATAAAGAAATACGCTGGATAAATCATAATGTTATGCCAGTTAAACAACTTAATTAGTAAATTCCAAATAGAAAATAAAAGAATAGTTATTAAACAAAATAAAAATGATATTGCATAAGTCCTTAAAGAAGAACCTTTAGACAATGATTTTACAGCCAAAGTAGTCCAAATTATCCCCAGTATTCCAAAACTTAATGAAAATAATCCTACTGCTATCTCTATATCTTTAACAATTCTAAAAATTGTAAATATTCCTATAAATATTACAACTAATTCTACTAAAACCTGCATAAAATTATTAAATTTCATCAACCAAAATCAATAGATTTATCACAAAATTGTGTTAACTTATCTATTAACTCCTCATTAGACTCTTTTTCTAGACTTATTATTATCCCTATAACTTTCCATTCTCTCATCTTTGTTATTATAAAATGTATAAACTTAACTATTGTTCCAGCCCTATTATAAATCAATAAAGTACTTAAAGAATCAAAAAATAAAAATCTTTTATCTGAAGGAATTGCTCTCACAGCCTGATCCATAGCTAAAGATATATCACTTAATTTTTCAGGACTACCAATAAACAAACAATCTTTAGTTTTTTTAACCTTACTTTCTTGAGTTTGAGTTACAGCATCAATAAAAATAATCATGTCTAAATTTATTTTCTCTTTTTTAAAAATTTCTTTTAAAGTTGAATAAGGTTTATTTAATGTAACATAAACTCCTGGAATATTATCAACACTTATTAAATGTCTAATTATTTCTAAATTTATTAATTGATAATTCTTTGAAGAAACCTTTGCTAAAATGACATAGTCGCTTAAATTACTTAACTCTTTTTTTAGCCTTTGCTGAACCTGCATTCTATAATTTATATATTGTGATTATATAAAACTTTCTAATGCCATAAGCTTCATTAAAATTAAAACTTTTATTTTTTTCTAAATCATAAGTTTTTTATATTAGAGTTAGTATAAAAAATAAATGAACTTTATTAAAAGTGGTGTAAAAGGTCTTGATATAATTCTAAAAGGTGGTATTAGAGAAGGAAATTCTGTTTTAATAACAGGAGCTGCCGGAACAGGTAAAAGTATTTTATGTCTTCAATTTGCTCAAGAAGCAGTAAAAAACAAAGAACCTGTTTTATTAATAACTACAGAAGAATCAAAAGAAAATATCCTAGACTATGCAAAAACTCTAGGTTTAAATGAACTTTTAAATTCAAAACTTCTTAATATTATGGAAAGATCTGAAATAAAATATCAAATGAAAACTCTAACAGATCCAATTAAAATAGTAAAAGAAAAGAAAATTAAAAGAGTAATTTTCGATTCTATAACATTCTTTGATTTTCTATATATTAAAGACAAAACAGAATATAGAACAGCCATTCTTGATTTTATTAAAAATATGAAAGAAAATAATGTAACTGTAATGATGACATCACAAAAATCAACTCTAGATATAGACAGATTAGAATATCCAATTGAAGATTTCCTATTTGATGGTCTTATAATTTTAACAAGAATAAGAAAAGGCTCTTCATTTGAGAGAGTAATTCATATTGCAAAAATGAGAGGTCAAGATCATTCATTAGATATATTTCCATTAACAATTGGAAAAGGCGGAATTGAAGTCCATGATAAAGAACTGCCATTCTCATTAATAGAAAGAGATGAATCAATGAGCAGCAAACTATGAAAAAAGCAACAAAAACAAAAAAAGTTACTAATATCATTGCCAGAGTTCCAACAGGAATAAAAACATTTGATCCTTTAATAGAAAATGGATTAAAAAAAGGCAGTTCCAACTTAGTTGTTGGTGGCCCAGGATCAGGAAAAACAATATTTGCCATTCAATTTCTTTATTATGGAATTATTAATTTTAATGAAAACGGCTTATATATAACATTTGAAGAAAAAAAAGAAAAATTATATGATGACATGAAAGAATTTGGTTGGGATTTACAAAAATTAGAAAAAGAAAACAAATTTGTCTTTTTAGAATATACCCCGGAGCAAGTCAAAAAACTTCTTGTAGAAGGAGGTGGAATAGTAGAAAATATTATTGAAAAATATAAAATAAAAAGACTTGTTATAGATTCAATTTCTTCATTTGGCTTACTCTATCAAGATGAACTAGCGAAAAAAGAAGCATCACTTGCCTTATTTGAATTAATTAATAGTTGGGGCTGCACTGCATTATTAACAGCTCAAGAAAATAATATAGATGCAAAAGGAATCTCAACATCCTTAGACTTTGAAGTTGACTCAATAATTATCTTATATCATCCTAGGGTAGATCACACAAGATCAAGATATATAGAAATTCTAAAGATGAGAGGTACTAAGCACTCTGGTAAAATATATAGTTTAGTGATAGATAAAAACGGGATAACAATTAAATCTAAATCTTAATCTTCTAAAAACTCTTCTAAGTGTTTTGATAAATCACCGTCACTTAGTGCAATTCCCTTAGATTTGATGAATTCCCTTGCTAATATCCAAAATATTAAACCTAGGCTTTTCTTCCCTTTATTATTACAAGGAAGCACTAAATCAACATGCCTTGCATCATTATTTGTATCGCAAAAAGCAATTACAGGAATCCCTAATTTAGCAGCATCAAAAACCATATTTTTATCTGGCCATGGATCTACAACTAAAACAAGCTTTACTTCAGTAAATGTCTTTAGATTATGATTAGTTAATACTCCAGGAGTATATCTTCCAGCATAACTTCTAATTCCTGTTAATTTAGAAAATAATTCTAAAGACCTCCATCCATTTTCTCTTCTACAAACTATAATTATATCATGTGGATCAAATTGACTCAGAAAATTAGCAGCGACTCTAATTCTATTATCGATTTCTTGTACATTTAAAACAGCAAGTCCATCTGGCCTTACTTTATAAATAAACGGCATCATAAATCTAGTTCTAAATTTAGTTCCTATATGAATTCCTACTTTTAAATAATCATCCAAAGGTACTAATAATTTTTGTTGTTCATTTGCCATACTTAAAAATTTTATAGGTAATATATTTAAATGTTTCTATGAGATTTAAAAATTAATAAAAGAAAAAAGAAAAAATTTAGAAATGCCTTTTTTTGAAGTTGTCTATAAACTTCTCAGCATCTTTCTTCATTCCTAAACCTACTCCAATACCTAATGCTAATGCAATACCTACAGATAGGCTTCCTACCACTAATAGTACTAAGTTTTCAAGTAAGCTTACTTCAATTCCCATTTGTTTTAGAGCAACAACAGCAACAATTATTAGTATAGCAATTTTAACAATATGACTTGCTAATAAAGTTCCTTTCATGCTGCTATGTTCAGCAATCTTCATCTCAACTATATGGGCTAATGCTAAACCAAATATAAATATCAAGATCGCTGCTATTACATTAGGCAACCAAGCTACGAATTTTCCAAGAACTATTGTTAGTGTTCCCAAATTTAGAATATCAACAACAACTTGTAAGAATATTATAAACACATACCATTTAGTAATTTCTCCAAATATTTTTGGTAAATGTATATGCCCTACATTCTTTACTAATTTTGCTTTTCTAACTTTTTGGTCTACACCAACTTTTTCTAGAATAATTCTTACTGCATGTCCTAAAAGCATTGCTATAATATAACCAATGATTAGAATTATAATGGCAGCAATAAGACCTGGAAAAACATTCTTAAAACTTAACCATAATGTATATAGTGGATCGACAAACGAACTTGCCGCAACACTCGCCAATTATTTCACCCCCTTTTATGAAAATTTTTTGTTTAAAGGCTTTTATATTACTAAAAATTTACTATTTATAAAGTTTTCGGTTAAGTTTTTAACAAAAATTATTATTTTCTATCAATTAGTAAGATTTATATCCTAAACAAAAACATAAAAATCATGGTAAACACTATAGAAGTAGCAGAAAGTGAAGATTTTTATCAACAAGTCTATGATTGGGTAATTAAATCCATGCTTCCATCTATTCAAGTTTTCATAGGATGTACAATTACAAGAGATTCAAGTGGCAGAACCTCAAGTGTTACTCTCAGTTTCTCAAAAAGAGATTCAACAATAGAACACAGAATAATAGAAAGGGAAGACTATGGCGAAACAAGTGGAGTTAAAGACAAAGAAAAAAGTCAAGCAATGAAAGATGCACAACTAGATGCTTTAGCACAATATTTATCAAGTTCTGAAAGGCCAATAAAGCTTCCATCAAGAAGAGAAAAAAGTTATCTTATTGTTGAACCTTATAAAAACTTGGAAACAATATTCTCACAAATTAGATAAATTAAACTTTTTCTGGCAGAGGTCTTTTAATACTAATTGGCAATGCCCCATTATGAAATTCCATCTTCGCAATTTCAACAGTGCTGTAATTTATTTTCTCGAGATCTGCCTCACTTAATTTAACAAGTAAAGGAGCACCCATCGCAATTTGCAAAGCTCTTGCTCCAATAATCCTAGCAACTTCATATTTAGTATATTTTATCATTTTACTGAACTGTTGTTTAATATACTCCTTAATTCCTTTGTTTTTTCTTTAGCAATGTTTATTGCTTTATCCAATTCCTCTATTTTTATACCTTTACTTCCACCTTTTTGAACAGCGCATATATTATCATTTTCTGTCATACATATAGAAATTCTAGCATCACATACTTTTTCTTCCTTAGTACTAGGATCTACTAAGAAATAAGAATCGATTTTATATAATGTACAAGTTACTGGAATTCTTGTTAAAGGCAATTTTGTTTTTGTAAATTCACCAAATACAACCTTATCATCCTTTAATACAGGCAAAACACTTTCTTTAAGTGCAGCTAATGCAGCTAATGCGCAAGCATCAATTAAATTTCCATCATCATTAATTGTATAAATATCTAAAAAAATCATCCACACTAATTCTCCTTTTCTTATACATAATTTCTTCATATCTATCATTTTAGATTCTCTAATACCTCTATCAACAACTCTTGCTAACTCTGTTGCTTGTTCACCTGGAGGCCCTGATTCAAATTCAGGA
>JAGVZF010000013.1 GCA_018302785.1 Candidatus Woesearchaeota archaeon
GTTTGTGGATGCGGAGCAGGAACAGCAAGACCTGGATTATTATTATCTCTAAAGAATAATAAGATTCCAAATAAAATATTTACCGTATTTGCTGGAGTAGATAGAGAAGCAACTGAAAAAGCTAGAAGTTATTTTAGAGATTATCCTCCATCATCTCCGTCAATGTTTTTATTTAAAGATAATAAATTAGTTTTTGCTTTAGAAAGATCCAATATTGAAGGAAAAGAACTAGAAAAACTTTCAAGTCTTCTAACAGAAGCATATAACAAATACTGTTAATTAAATTTTTCAACTCCGATTTTTGGACACAATTTATTCAAAAAACATTTACTACAAATAGGTATTGGAGCTTTGCAAACTGCTCTTCCATGATTCTTTAATAAATGCGGTAATTTCTTCCATTTATCTTTTGGAAATAATTTCATCAAATCTTGCTCAACTTTTTCAGGATTTTTATTTTTAGTCCAATCTAGTCTTTGAGAGACTCTTAAAACATAAGTATCTACCACAATTCCATCTATAATATTAAATGCATTTTGCTGGATCACATTAGCAGTCTTTCTAGAAATTCCAGGAAGTTCAATTAATTCATCCATAGAACTTGGAACTTCTCCATTATACTTTTCTTCTAAAATTTGACAAGTTTTAATTATATTCTTAGCTTTGTTCCTAAAAAACGTAATACTTTTAATCTCATTTTCAAACTCATTTATTTTTGCATTTGCATAATCTTTAGCATTTTTATATTTCTTAAATAATCTTTCTGTTGTAGAATTAACAATTACATCAGTACATTGAGCAGATAGAATTCCAGCAACAAGTAATTTGCTTCAGGATAATTTTTTTCAAGCAATTTCAATTCTTCTTTAAGTTTATTATCCATTCTTAAATATCAAATTTAATTCACTTAAAAATCTTTCTTTTAATATTTTTAAATCATTCTTAATCTTATCAGAAGAATTTTTCTCATTAATTATAAAATTAACTTCATAATCCTCATTATCTCTAATGATTTCCAATTTAGAAGTCCAATTATCTTTTGGCCCTGCAACAAATTCATATTTTGCTTTTTCAGTAAGACTGTCTTTTACTTCACTAAAAACAGGAGTTTTCCAATGACTTTTATTAATACTTCTATAAATTCCAAAAATCTTCATAAAATTTCCTTCATTAAATTCAATTTTCATTTAAGTTTTTATTATATAATTTCAAACAATAATCTTCATCTTCAAATAGTTTAAGTTTTAATGTTTCTTCAAAACTAAAAAAACCAAATTTATCATTTTCATCATTTAATTTTATAGAATCACTAGGATCAAAACTAAAATTATATTTAAATAAATAATAAGCTATATTTTTATCTTTAATTTTATGATAAGTGACAATAAAAAAAGAAGGTTCAATATTTAATCCAACTTCTTCATTAATTTTTCTTTTAATAGACAAATTAATTGATTTATCTTCATCTTCAAATTTTCCAGAAATGTTTTTCCATTTATCTTCTTTTTTCATATGAACTAGTAAATATTTATTATTATATGTAATAATGCATCCAATATTTAATATATCAATTTTTTCAGGAGCGTTAATTATCATAAAATGATATATTAATTTCCTTTTTTAATACTTATTTTTCTCCACATAGAAATAAATATCAAAATCAAAAATAGAAAGATTTAAAAACAGAATTTTTTCTTAATCTCTTAAGTTGATAGAGCTCGGGGGTAATATAACGCTCGAAGGTTTCGAGAATCTCGAACCTGGGGCCTTAGTGATTGTAAAAAAAGTGGTGGGAAATTACACTAAAAAGATTTCTAATAATATAGCAAATTTTGAAAGGATCTTAATTCTTCTTGATAGAGAAGACCAAAACAACATTAAAGTAAAACTTCATAAAAACGGAGAAATAGAAATGCAAGAGGCTTCTGATTCTAATTTATTCTTTGCCTTAGATAAAGCCTTAAGTAAGTTTAATTCTTAATTTTTAGTAAGTTTTATAAATAGTATTAACTGCTTTATTATTATGGTAACTAGAATGGGTGGACTTAGAAGGAAGTCTAGGTCTAAATTAAGGAAAAATATAAGGGAAAAAGGTAAATTATCAGTAACTAAATACTTACAAGAATTTAATATTGGGGATAAAGTTTACTTAAAAGCAGAGCCTTCCGTTCATAAAGGAATGTATAATCTAAGATATCATGGAAAATCTGCTGTTGTTATAGGAAAACAAGGTAGATGTTATATTGTACAATTAAAAGATGATTCAAAATTTAAAAAATTTATTGTTAGACCAGTACATTTAAAGAGGTCCTAAAAATGCCAGAAATACAAATAATTAATGAAAAACCTGTAACACTTTATGAAGTTAAAGACAAATTAGCAGATATAAAGAAAAGAGACAAAGAATTAAGCTTCAGAGCTAAAAAAACTGAAGAATTCATAAATTGTGTATCATTATTAAAAGATAAAAAAGCTAAAGAGATATTAGAAGAACTAGAAAAAAATAATGCTGATAAGCTAAAGCTAAGACATATTGTGAAAATTATTGATGTACTTCCAAAAGATCTAGAAAGTCTAAAAATACTATTCACAAATGAGCCAGTAGCTCTTAAACAAGAAGACTTCGAGAAATTAATAGAGATTGTGAAAAAATATGTATAAGGTCAAATTAAAAAATGAAACAAGAAATCAAAGAAGAATATGCAATAGTACTAGACTTTCTACCAAATGGATATCCATTCGACTCAAGACCTATGCATATGAAAACACCTATAGCTCAAGCAATAGGTAAACAACACTTTATTCTATTAGAATTAGTTCCTAAAAAAGGTCAATTTCTTCAACCTTATAAAGAAGTTTATATGGGCAGTGGAAAAAGAGAAGAAATTCATCATATTGTTGGGAAAATCCCATTAGAAAAATTAACACAAACTGCAAAATTAGAATTAGATTTAGTAATAAAAGATATTGTTATGAAAGACCAAACAAGATTTGTTAATTTCTTTAATACAGCTGGTCCTATAAATACTAGAAGACATCAACTTGAATTACTTCCAGGAATTGGAAAAAAACATATGTGGGAACTTCTTGAAAGAAGAAAAGAAAAACCATTTGAAAGCTTTGATGACATAAAAACAAGAGTTAAATTAATGCCAAATCCAGAAACTACAATAATAAAGAGAATTATGTCAGAATTACAAGAAGAAGACAGATATAAATTATTTGTTGGAACCTAAATTTTATTTGCATCCTTCAATTCATATTCGTTAGATTTATTAATTTTACTTATATATTTATATCAATGACAGAAAACCTAGAGTTAAAACTATTTGTTTGGGAAAATGTTTTGAAAGGACAAAATCAAGAAACTGGCGACTCGGATTATGGACTAATGTTTGCATTGGCAAAAGATATTGAGGAAGCACGAATAATGATACTCCAAAAGCAACTAAAAATGGATCAAGAGAAGAATCTTGACAAGGGTAAGGACATTCAAAACTTGATAGAAGAATATAAAACATTCGTTAAATTTCTAAAATGTCATAAAACGTCACAAAACTCTTGTGTCCAAACAGATTTTGCATATGAAGTTTATCCAAGGCTTTATCACGATTTGTCCCTGAATCCAGAAATCATAGACTATCCGGAAGGATTTTTAGAATGGGGTGCGTATTAAAATTCCAGAAGGTTACCTTCTTTTATCACCAAAACCTTTTTAAATACTCCTTATAAATAAAAAAACATGCCTGAAGAAAATTTTAGACATATAGTAAGAATTGTAAATACAGATGTAAAAGGAGAAGGAGTTGGCTTTTCTTATTCTAACGCAGTTTTAAAAACTTTAAATATGGATGAAAATAAGCAAATTGGTTATATTCCAGAAACAGATTTAAAAAAAGTAGAAGAAGTAATTTTAAATCCATCAAAATATAATATTCCTTCATGGATGTTTAACAGAAGAAAAGACTTTGATACAGGTAATGATAAACATATATTAACTACTGATTTAAAACTTCAAAAAGATAATGATATTAAAAGATTAAGAAAAATTAAAGCTTATAGAGGAATTAGACATTCTTTGGGTCAACCTGTTAGAGGTCAAAGAACTAGAAGTAACTTCAGAAGAGGTTCTGCAATAGGAGTTAACAAGAAAAAATCAAAAATGGCTCCAGCAAAAGCTCCAACAACAAAACCAACAAGGGAGAAAGGTAAGAAGTAAAAATGGGAGATCCAAGAAGACTTAAAAAAAGCTATGAAACTCCAACTCATCCTTGGCTAAAAGAAAGATTAGAAATAGAAAAAGTATTATTAGAAGAATATGGCTTAAAAAATAAAAAAGAACTTTGGAAGTCTGGTTCAAAATTAAGAAGATATACAAAACAAGCGAAGAACTTAATTTTAGCAACAACAGAACAATCTAAAATAGAAGAAAAAAGATTACTAGAAAAACTTTATAGATATAATTTAGTAAAAAAAGATGCTAAAATTGATGATGTTCTTTCTTTAAACTTAAAAAATGTTCTTGATAGAAGACTTCAAACACTAGTTTATAAAAATAAATTAGCAAGTACAATTAATCAAGCAAGGCAATTAATCACTCATGGTCATATCTTAGTAAATAATCAAAAAATTGATATTCCAAGTTATTTTGTTTCAAGAGAAGAAGAAAATAAAATTCAAATTGATACATCTTCTAATTTTTATAAAAATTTAATATTAAAAGCTAAAAAAGAAGATCATAAAGAAATTGTGAAAACAAAAGAAACTATAAATGAAGTTGAAGCATAGCATTTCTAATTTTTTTGATATTTTTTAATTATTACATCTAATAATACAAATTTATTTAAATAATAGGATAAGAATACCATTATGAATATAAATGACAAAAATACAATTAAATCATTTAAATCTATAAAGAGAAAAACCAAAGATTTTAAAGAGATTGACCCCATAATAATTCAAGAAGATTCAAGAAACTTAAATATTTTTAGGATTATTTTAGGTCTAACCACTAACGAATTTTCAAAAAAGATTGAGGTAGCATATTCTTGGGTCTATCAATTGGAGCATTCTAGGAGAAAAATTCAATATGAAACTGCTAAATCATACTCGTTAAAAATTCATAAATTATTCAAAGAAAAGGATATAAATAAAAATATTAAACTAGAAGATTTTATTGTCAATCTCAACTCACTTAACAAAACAACTCCTAAAACAGGAATTGCTGTGAATTTAGATAATCTAAATGCTAAAGACTTTGATCATTTCTTAGTTTTGATTAACTCTTTAAAGAAAAGAACAAATAATTTTTGCAACTTTGGTTTTCCATTAATTCTAGAAGATAGCAGACTTATTTGTGTAGTAAGGATTCTATTAGGTTTAACGCAACAAGAATTTGCGAAACAGTTGAAAATGTCTAACATGACAGTAGAAGAATTAGAAAATGGATATAGAAAAATTGTTTGGCCGACAACAGCTCAAATTTATGCCGCTAAAATACAAGGAGTAATTAATAAATGTAGCATTCCAAAAAATCAATATATTATAAAGCAACGATGGCAAAGATGGAAAAATATAAGAAAAATCAAGCAAGGTAAACATGCTAAATGGAAAACCATTAGAAAAATGACTGTAGATGATTTCAAAAGGTATTTTAACTATCTCGAAAATGAAACTTATAGATTCACAAAAATAAAACCGAGATTGATTGCAAGAAATCCACAATTGATAAGTATTTTTAGAATTCTCCTAGATTTAACTCAAAGGGATCTAGAAAGAAATCTAAGTTTGAAAGGTAGGGTCATTTCAAACTATGAAAGCTCAGTATATAAAACGATAACCTTAGGAAATGCTGAAATTCTCACACGTTTTTTTGAAGAAGCGTTTCAAAAGCAAAATTTAACCAATGTAATGGTTGAACAAGCAATTGAAAAGTTCATATCTGTAAAGGAATCTATGTATGTACATCAAAATTCTTTTTCTAGACTTTTGAAAAGTTGGACAAATCAAGAAAAGATCATTTTTAGGCTTTTAAAGACTATAAAAAAAGAAGACTTAACTATAGAACCACATAGTAATATAAAAACTGAAAAAGGAACGATTAATGTTGATTTTCTAGTAAGTTACAAAAAAGAACCAAAGGTTATTATAGAGTCAACAGAATTTCATCATATTAAATCTAAAAAATTTGGCTATAATTTTAAAAGAAAAGTAGGCGAAATAGATTATAGGTTTACTAAAATAAAAAAGAAATTTCCATCAATTAAAACATTTATGATTATAAAAGTTGATAGAAATCCAATACTAGAAAGAAGAATCCAAAACTTCATAAGTAATGAAACAATTTCCATAAACAAAACTTTTATAAATCCTAGCAAAGCTTCTCTTACAAGCTCAATTTTGGAGGTTTTATGATAAGAACTGATAATTATAAGTGGGGAATTGCTTACATATATTCCAGTTATAATAATACAATAATCCATATATTGTTTTAGCTAAGCTAAACAAGTGGTTAACAGATATAACTGGATCTGAAACAATTTCTAAAGCTTCTGGTGGTATGGTTGTAAAAGCCCATAGACTAGAAGGAAGTCCTACAGCAGCTATGTCAGCAGCTAAAATAGCAGCAGAAGGAGCTATAGAAAGAGGAATTAATGCAATTCATATTAAAATAAGAGCACCAGGAGGCCATAATGGTCCAGCTAATACAGGTCCTGGAGCACAAGCAGCAATTAGAACTTTAACAAGAAGTGGTTTAAGAATAGGAAATATAGAAGAAATTACTCCAATGCCTCATGATGGATGTCGTAAGAAGCACGGCAAGCGTGGAAGAAGAGTATAAATACAATTATTACTTATTTCTATGATAAAAAATGCTACTATAGACATAAAAACAATTAGAAAAAAACTAGATAGAGACCTTGTTGCCTTAATTCAATTTCCAGATGAACAAGAAACTCTTCAGGCGTTAAAAATTCTAGAAGAAAATAAAAGTTTTGTTGTTTCTTATAATGATGATTGTTATGGTTTAGCAGATATAAATAATTTAAAATTATTGCACGAAGAAGGCTTAAAGTATAGAATTGTAGATATTAATAAAAAATATAGATCTTTTCCAAGCACTATTTAATCAAAAATTGATTAGGCGCCTAGTGTAAACTTTTTTAACCGCAACATTTTTAAATCTGAGCTTTTTCTATAAGCTTCTACTCAAAAATGGATATTCAAATAATTAAAGAAGAAAACAACTTCCTTAGTTTTATTATAAAGGATGTAACAAGTTCTTATATTAATACACTTAGAAGAATAATGAATGTAGAAGTTCCTATAATGGCAATAGACGAAATTAACTTTATTGTTAATGATTCTGCTTTATATGATGAAATTATTGCTCATAGACTAGGATTAATCCCATTAAAAACAGACCTTCAAAGCTATGAACTAAAAGAAAAATGTACTTGTAACGGTGTTGGTTGTGCTAAATGCCAATTAACTTTAACTTTAAAAACAAAAGGTCCATGTACAGTTTATGCTAGTGATTTAAAGTCTCAAGATCCTAAAGTTATCCCAGTTTATCCAAAAATTCCAATAACAAAATTAAGTGAAGGCCAGTCTATAGAATTAGAAGCAACAGCAAAACTAGGTCTTGGTAAAGAACATGTTAAATTTTCTCCAGGATTAATTTACTATCAAGCTTATCCTGAAATAAAATTAAAAGATGTTTCAAATCCAGAAAAAATAAAAGAAGTTTGTCCAACTCATGTATTTGAAGTTGAAAATAATAAATTAACTGTTAAAAATTTATTAAATTGTGATTTATGCATGGCTTGCGTAGAAGCAACTCAAGATGATAGTATCCAAGTTAAAGGAAGTAAAACAGATTATATTTTCTACATCGAATCATTTGGTCAATTAACTCCTAAAGAAATAATGACAACAGCAATAAATGTTTTTGATGATAAATTAGATGAGTTAACTAAAAAAATGAAGGAAGGAGAAGAAAGTAAAATCTCCAAGATAACAGACAAAATTAAAATAAAGAAAAAAGTTAAAGCAGAGTAGTTCTTCAATTATTTAATATATTAATTCTGTGAATCATTTTCTGATAAAATATTTACAAAATACAAACATTTAAATATAACTTATATCTATATAACTTATAGTGATATAAAATGGATACAACTACAATTGCAGTCAAAAATGATACTCTAAAATTGCTACATAAAGTAAAAGAAGAGTTAAAAGTAAATTCTTTTGATGATGTAATAAGAAAGCTTCTTCAAGAGGCAAAAACACCTAAAAAATCGATGTTTGGATCACTTAAAGGATTAGATAAAGAATTTAAGAGGGAAGAACTTGACCGTTTTAGTTGATTCCTGGGCTTGGATAGAATATTTTAAAGGATCTAACTTGGGGATAAAAGCTAAAAATGTAATTGAAAGTGGAGAACAACTTTTAATTTCTACTATTAATATTAGTGAAATATACCATTTTTTACTTAATAATAAGATGGATGCAGAAAAACTTATAAAGTTTGTACTTGATTCTTCATTTGTAATACAGTTAGATACACAGATAGCTATAAAAGCTGCAAACATAAAATTTACAAAAAAACTTGGAATGGCAGATGCAATAGTACTTGCTACAGCAGAAGAAAACAATGCAATGATTTTAACTGGTGATGATGATTTTAAAAACATAAAAAATGTGATTTACATTGGCAAATAAAAAATTAAAGAGAAAAAAACAAAAAGCTATTGCAGATGAAATGATTAAATTAATGGAAAAAGGCTTCAAATTGGGAAAGATAAAAATTAAATCTAGGGCAGAATTATATAAAAGATAATTATTTATATTGTTAGAGAATTCTTTTTATCTATGCGGGAGTGCCGGAGCGGTCAATAAACTTTTGAAAAAAGTTTAATCAAAAGCTTGACTAGACGGGATAGATTATAAAAAGTCCAAGCTAAGGACCTATTGGCTTAGTGCCTACGCAGGTTCAAACCCTGTCTCCCGCACTTCAATCCTAAATATATGCGCATAACGTTAACTAATATTATGTATAATTAGAAAGTTTTATTATTAACTAGTTATTATTCTTATTATGGATGATCCTAAGTTCATAGATGATTCAGCTAAAGGGAGGATGGCTGTTAATTTTGTTAAGCATTTATTAGAAAAGTCTGGCTATGATGTTTATGATTTTGGAATTGAAACCCATAATGCTAACATTAAGAAACAGCTCAAAAACACTTATTACACACATGCGAGTAGAATCCTTCACCTGCTACCAGACTTAGTTGTCATAAACCCTGAAACTTCACGTGCTTATTTGATTGAAGTTAAGTTTAGGCGAACATTGGAATTTTTTGATCTCAAGGAAAGAATCGTAAGCGAATCAATAAAGTATTGGCCGGAAATGTTTTTTGTAGTAGTAAGCAATCAAGATCCATATTGTCAATGGTTCAAGTGTTCTGATATGGAAAGTTTTCAACATGGTATTGAAGCCTTACCGATAAACGTGGAAAAAGAAACCAGAGAGAACAAAAGTATTATGAAAATTTCAAAATTTAATTTTTACCAAGATATCAAAATCCTATTTAACAAAGTGACAGATGAAAACCTTCAGGCTTGTTTAAAGGCCAATAAACTGTTTTAGCTCTTTTGCTTAATCACAATATCACTATCTTTGTTTATTAGAGCAACCAAACTCTAAAACTACTGCAGCTAATCCAGTTAGAATTCCTTTTGAAATTGAATTTAGTTTTTTCATTTCAATAATATATCTCTTTTATTGTGAATAAGTAAAGATTTTTTCTTTGCAATATCTAAGGCAATATTCTTTTTCTCTTTAATGTCCATATGTATATGTGTAACATTTCCTTTTAGATTCTCTAATTGTTGTATTAATTCTGCAATTTCTTTATCATCCAATACAAATTCTATAACCTCAATCTCTTTGTTCATTTCAATAACTCCCAATGATAATTTTTAACTATATTAAAGAGTATAATAAATTTATATACTTTTAGTAATTCTATTAGCACATAAGGTTAACGCATATCCTTAGACTTATTAAGCGTATCTCTTGTATTAAACTTTAAATCTTTTAGGCTTATAAGACTTCATAGTTAAAGAATTACTTACAACAGAAACAGAACTAAATGCCATAGCTAAAGCAGCAATTACAGGATTCAATAAAAATCCAGTTAATGGATATAAAATTCCTGCTGCTATTGGAATTCCTGCTGTATTATAAATAAATGCCCAAAATAAATTTTGCTTTATCTTTTTAATTGTATAACTACTTAAATCAATAGCAGTAACAACATCTCTTAAATCACTTTTAATTAAAACTATATCTCCAGTTTCAATTGCTACATCAGTTCCACTTCCAATAGCAATTCCAACATCTGCTTGTGCTAAAGCAGGACTATCATTAATTCCATCACCAATCATTGCAACAATTCTTTTTCTACTTTGTAATTTTTTAATTTCATTAGCTTTACCTTCTGGAAGAACTTCAGCCAAAACATAATTTATTCCTAATTGCTTTGCAATAGCCCTAGCAGTTCTTTCATTATCTCCAGTTATCATATAAACTTGTTTTTTCATTTTTTGTAATTGTCTTACAGTTTCTCTTGCATTTTCTTTTATTGTATCAGCAACTGCAATTAATCCAATTACTTTTTTATTTACAGAAAGAATAACTACAGTTTTTCCTTGTTCTTCAAGTTCTTTTATTTTATTTTCAAATTTATTTACATTAATTTTATTATCTTTCATTAATTTTCTATTTCCTAAAAGAATTACTTTACTCTTAAATTTAGCTTTAACTCCATGTCCTGGAATAGCTTTAAAATTAGTTATTTTTCCTAATTTTATTCTTTTTTCTTTAGCTTTATTTACAATAGCATCTGCTAAAGGATGCTCAGAATTATTTTCAATCATTCCAGCAAACTTTAAAACTTCACTTTCTTTTGTAAAACTTATAATATCTGTAACTTCAGGCTTTCCTTTAGTTAAAGTTCCAGTCTTATCAAAGACTATTGTATTTAATTTATGGGCTGTTTCTAAAGCCTCTGCTTTCTTAATTAAAATTCCATACTCTGCTCCTTTTCCAGTTCCAACCATAATAGCAGTGGGAGTTGCTAAACCTAAAGCACAAGGACAAGCAATAATTAAAACAGAAACAAAATTAACTAATGCAAATGTAAATGCAGGAGCAGGTCCAAAGAAATACCATATAACAAATGTTAAAATTGCAATAACAACTACAATAGGCACAAAAATTCCACTCACTTTATCAGCTAATCTTTGAATTGGAGCTTTACTGCTTTGGGCATCCTCAACTAATTTAATAATTTGAGCTAACATAGTATCTTTTCCTACTTTAGTAGCTCTAAATCTAAAAACTCCGTTTTTATTTATTGTAGATCCAATTACAATATCATTTTTTTTCTTTTCAACAGGAATACTTTCTCCAGTTATCATTGATTCATCAACACTAGAATTTCCTTCTATAATAATTCCATCAACCGGAATTTTTTCTCCTGGTTTAATTAAAACTATATCCCCAACAATAACTTCATTAATAGAGATAACAATTTCTTTTTTATTTCTAATTACTCTTGCAGTTTTAGCTTGTAAGCCAATTAATTTTCTTATAGCATCGCTTGTATGACTTTTAGCAATAGCTTCTAAATATCTACCTAAAATTATTAAAGTTATAATTAATGCTGCAGTATCATAATAAACAGCTTTTTTAATACTCTCTCCTAATATGCTTGGAAAAAAAGTAACAACCATACTATAAATAAAAGCAGCACTAGTTCCTATTGCAATTAAAGAGCTCATATCAGCACTTTTATTCTTTAAAGCAGCCCAAAATCCCTTATAGAATTGACTTCCAACATAAAATTGAATAGGTAAAGTCAATAAAAATTGTACAATCCAATTACTTAAAAAAGTCTCTGGGATATTTGGAAAATAATCTCTTAGACTTCCAAATAGAACTAATAAACTTAAAATGGTTCCAACAATTAACTTTTGTCTTAATGTTTTTAGTTCCTTTAATCTAGCTTCCTTCTCAACATCCTTAGATTCACCAATTACAAAAGCCCCATAACCTGCATTTTCAATAACTTTTTTTAGTTGTTGTGCTGTAACTCTGCTTCCATCATATTCAACATAAGTCTTACCTTTTATAAAAGAAATATCTACCCTACTGACACCAATAGTTTTACTTAAACTTTTTTTAATTATGCCTTCACAATGAGGACTTTGCATCCCTGTAACTCTAAATTCAACTTTAGCATTACTATCTGTTACAATGTATCCTACTTTTTTTACTGCTTCTTTGATATTATTTAAATTAGCCTTACTATTATCATATTCAACAACAGCTTTTTCTGTTCCATAATTAACTTGGGCATTTATAATTCCATTAACTTTTTTTATACTTCTTTCTATTGTAACTGCGCAACTTGCGCAGTGCATTCCTCTAATCCCTAATATCTCCGTCTTAATGGCCATTTACATTAAATCCTTTTTGAGTTTATCAAACTCCTTTTTGTTTATTTCCCCTTTTGCATATCTTCTTTTTAATATTTCTAATGAAGTTTCTTTCTTATTGTTCTTAGATAATTTTATAATGATCCACATTATTAATATTATTATTAATATCCAAAATAACATTATGAAAATATTTCCATAAAATCCAAAAAATGAACTATAATTACCCATCATTCCATAATTTTGCATATTTGTTCTCCCCATCATCATGTTCACCATACTTGGGGACATTGCATTCTGATCCCCACAATAAAAACTCTTACCCATATTAATATGAACATTTCTTAAAGCTAATGAACCTTCACCACCCATAATATTATCCATTTTTTCATGCAACTCTCCAGGATGCATTTGTTCCATATAATAATCCCCTAGAACTTCTAATTGGTCTTCACTTAATTCGCTACAAGAAATCCTATTATTAATAATTTTTTGTACTTCCTTAAAATCTTGACTACTTACAAAGCTGTTCATGCTAATTAAAATTAAAATTATTCCAAAAACCAAAAATTTTCCTAAAGTTCTCATTTCCATCACCATATATCTATATTTAGATATATCTAAATTTAGAAAAATATATAAACTTTTTGGTTATTATATTATATTTATATGGAAAATATAAAAATTAACAATTTAATAAAATTGTATACTATATTGCTTCTAAATAAAGGTAATGTCCATGGTTACGATATTCTTAAACAGTACAATAAGTGCATCTCAAGTTTATCCGTTTTTAAACGAATTAAAAAGAAAAAAACTAATTCAACTAATTCAAATAAAAAAAGAAGGACAAAGGGACAAAAAGGCATACAGCCTCACTCCAAACGGCAAGAGATTTATTTCAAACACATTAAAGAAATGGGATGAACTTCTAGAAATTGCTTTTGTAAATAAAATCACTAAATGTTATCATTGTGGTTGCGAACTTTACAATAATAAATATAAAAAATTAATAAATAAAATAGAACTACCCTTCTGTTGTTCTCATTGCGCAGATTCTTATAGGGAGATGTTTAAAAATAACAAATTATATGCTTGTAAAATATGCAGTTTTTCTTATAAAAACAAAAAATTAAAAGATAAATGTCAAAATTGGTGTAAATTACATAAAAGTTGTAATTTGGAAATTATTAAATATGCAGTTAATCAAGGAGGCAATGATGATAAACAAGAAATTCAAAATTAAGGGGATGCACTGTAACAGCTGCGAATTTTTAATTTAAAACTAAGAATATCAGGTATGCATTGTGAATCTTGTGAAATTACATTAAAGAGAGCTTTTAAAAAACTAAATGATGTTAAAGATGTAAAACTCTCTTATGATAATGAAATTGCAGAAATTATTTATAATCCGGATATAAACATAGACTCAGTAATTGAAACAATAAGGTCCGTAGGTTATGACGCAACAGTTTATGATGGAAAAAACATAGACATTGAAAAACCAAAATTTAGCCATTATGTTAATTCTTTATTAGACAAAAAAAATGAAGTTGAAGGAAGTTTAATCAAAATAACTATTCTTACTTTTATTACTTTACTTGGTATTCAAGCAATTGCATATTATGGATTTTTTATGGATATCCCAGAATTTTGGTCAAGATTTGGCTATTATATTATTTTTCTAATTATTAGTATTGTATTAAGTGCAGTTGCTGTGTGGCATGTAAAAGCTTATGGTAATAATTTTACTTGCACGACGGGGATGATGATTGGAATGACTATAGGTATGGTATCAGGTTTTTTAATTGGATTAATGGTTGGAGCAACAAATGGTATGTTTATAGGCTCTGTTGCAGGAATTGTAATTGGAATGGTTGTTGGTACTTGGACTGGAATGTGTTGTGGTGTTATGGGAACTATAGAAGGTATGATGGCTGGTCTAATGGGTGGTTTGATGGGGTCAATGACTTCATTAATGTTGTTAAATGATCACCTTAAATTAATCATCCCAATTTTAGTAGTTGCATCTTCAGTAATTTTAATAGGCCTTGATTATCTTATCTTCAAGGAAACTACTGGAACTCAAATTCGTAAAATTAATAAACAGAGCTTCTTACCTTTTTTAACAGTCTGTTTCATAACAATGATGCTATTAACATGGTTAATGGTATATGGTCCAAAATCAGCTTTATTTAGATTTTAAAAATGTCAGAAGAAATTAAGTTTAAGAAAAGTAATATTATAGGAATTTTAGGAATAGTAATTATAGTTGTATTTGTTCTAGTTGCAGTAAGAAATGCAATTTCAAAAGACAATAATATTGGTACTGATCTTGTTAAGGGAGGAGATTCTGGAGGAAATAAAGTTGTTATAGATGGAGACACTCAAATAATTAACTTGGGCGTTGCAAATTACAATTATGATCCTTCGGAAATTAGTGTTAAATCCGGCAAGTCAGTTAAGATTATAGGTAATATGCAACAGCTTCAAGGGTGCTTAAGGGCCTTTACAATACCAAAAATGGGGATATCAAAGGTCTTTAGTAATAAAGATAATATACTTGAATTTACACCAACTCAAAAAGGAAGATTTGGCTTTAGTTGTTCAATGGGCATGGGAACAGGTACCTTAATTGTAGAATGATTAAGTCTGTTTTTAAGAGGCCATATATTTATTTTTTCATTCTAATTTTCATTGTTTATCTAACACTTGATATTATTATAAGTCAATTTTATGTAACTATTAGATACATCCCAAAATATCTAAACACAATAAATTGGTTTGAATTAGGATTATCTATTTTTCTTACATTGGTTATAGCCTTTCTAGTTTCCTTGACACTTTTACTTTCGTATTTAAAATACAAACAAAGACAGAACGTTAAAAAGGGACTTACAGTAGCAGCTTTGGGGACTACTGGTGGATTTGCAGCAGGAGTTTGTACTGCTTGCGTTGCAGGAATTTTTCCGTTTATTTTTTCTTTATTTGGCATTAGTTTCTCATGGCTTTCTCTTCCTTTTAAAGGACTTGAATTTCAAATTTTTGTTATAATTTTATTAATTATAAGTTTATATTTATTAAATAAAAGCGATCATATAAAAATTCGATGAATTTTTATATCTAAAAGGAAGCAAAAAAATATGGAAATTTTAATTAAAAACAAAATTTTAGGATTAATATTAATCGGAATGGCAATAATATTCTTAATAGCAGTAGTTATATTTAAAATTCAAATAGATAATCTAACTAACTCTTTAATGGAAGAAAGTGGTGGCACATGCATAAGTGAAGGTAAATGCCTTCATGAACAAAGTGATTTACCAGTATATGTTGGCGTAGCCATAGTCTTCATCAATTTAGCGCTTGGAATTTATTTACTTATATTTGAAAAAACAAAAGAAAAATCAGAAAAAATACAAAAAGAAATAATTTACACTTTAAAAGAAACTAGAAAGAAACAAGATTACGATGAAAAATTTGATTTCTTATTAAAAGCATTAAATGATGATGAAAAAAATATCATGAAAGCCTTAAAGGAGCAAGATGGTATTGAACAAGCTACCTTAAGAATAAGAACAAATATGAGTAAGACAAAATTAAGCATAGTCTTATCAGAATTAGAAAAAAAAGGACTAGTTAAAAAAGTTCCAGAAGGCAAAAAGAATAGAATATACCTAAAAAACGCTTTCTGAACGATTTTGAACATAAATTTGGCTATTCTGAACAATATTGACGTCTCAGTTTCATGGGTTAATTATATCATATAACTCCTCTACCCATTTTTAACAAAATTATTGGAGGTTAAAAATGGAAGAAGAAATAAATTCAAAAAGTAAAAATTTATGGGAGAAGGCAATTATTGCAGTTTTAGTAATAGGTCTGTCCTTTGCTACATTTAACCAATTTCAAATTAGCTCAATAGGAACAGGTAAAGAAATTCCAACAGGAATGTCAACTGTACAAGCTGCGGTAATTCCAACAGGTATCCCAAAAATATATGGGTCTGAGCTTAATATTAAATACGATGACGTTAGTGTTAATGATGCAGCAAAAGCTGACCAAACAATAAAGCTTTTGGGAAATCTAGATAATACTATAACTTTAGAAGGTAGTAATTTAGATAGATATGTAGAAATTGCTTCCCAAATGAGTTGTGAGTATTGTTGCGGTGCTAAATCAATAATATTTACAAAAGAAGACATTACAAGCCTTGAATCTAAAATACAAGAGGCAATTGCAGCTGGAAAATTAACAGAAGATCAAGCCAAAACATACAGAAGAAAAGCAGGAGAAGCAGCATGCGGTTGTGCACATAGTTTTGCTATGAGAGGAATTGCTAAGTATTTAATCAAGAATCATGGATCAGAGTTTACTAATGAAGAAATCTTAAATGAAATGGCTAAATGGAAAACTTTGTTCTTTCCAACTCAAATGACAGCAAAAGCAGAAGCACTAAAGAGCCAAGGAATTGAATTTAGTTATTCAAATTTAGGTAGCAATAAATACAGAGGCATTGAAAGTGGCTCATCCTCTAATGGAGGAATGGTAGGAGGTTGTTAAAGATGAAACTAAATGCAAAACATTTTATTTTCACAATGACAACTTTTGTTGCAGTAGTATATATTATATGTGCAATACTTATTTTAATGGCACCTGTGACATCAATAAAAATAGCTAACTTACTATTTCATGGACTTGACCTAACAAAAATATCAAGAACAATAGGTTTTGTTGACATAGTTTATGGATTTATAGTTAGCACTATTGCAACAGTAATATATTCAGCAATTTTCGTGACAATTTGGAATTATTTTTATGATAGAATGGAGGTAAAATAAAGATGAAAAGCTTAACCATAATGGGAGTGATTGCAGTAGCTCTTTTAGTTTTTGTAGCTATTCAATCATTCCAAATAAGTGCTTTAAAAAATAGCATTAGTGGAAATGTAGTAGAATCTAGCAGCGGCAGCTCTGGTGAAAGCTACAACGATATGATGGCTAGAATGCATCCGGATCAAGTTACAAAAAGCACTAGCCCATCAAGCCAGCCAACTATGGTAGGTGGTTGCTAAATGAAAAAACTTTTTTTTATTTTTTTATTTTTTTTATTAGTAATTCCATTTGCTTTAGCAAGTAGCAAAGTAATAATATATCAAAATTCTGCATGTGGTCATTGCTCAGTTTACCTTAATACTTTTAAACAACTTCTTAATGAAAAATCTATCCAGTATGATGAAAAAAATATTATAGCTGACAAAGAAGCACTTCAAGAATTAAATGAATTTACTAAAAAGAGAAACATTCCATTTGAACTTCAAGGTCATATGGTTATTGTATTTAATGAAGTAGTATTAGAAGGCCATGTTCCATTTCCAGTTATAGAAGAATTATTTGAAAAATATCCTAATTATGACTTCCCTAAATTAGTTATATACCAAGATTCGATGGAGGATCTTGTTACAGATTATATCATTTTAGATCAAGATGGAAATAAAAAAGAGTGTACTACTGCTAACTCAATAGAAGATTGTAAATTAACTAATAATAAAGAAAAAAATATTATAGATAAATCCTTACCAATCTTAGTTATTGTTAATGGATTATTTGCAGGTATTCACCCTTGCACAATAAGTGTTTTACTATTCTTTATAGCATTTTTATTCACAATAAAAAAATCTAGATTAGGCATATTTAAAATAGGTCTAGCCTACATATTAGGGATATTTATAGCTTATTTAGCTATAGGTTTAGGAATACTAAAAGCTTTATCATTTAGTAATAGCCCTCATTTGGCAGCAAAAATAAGTGCTGTATTAGTAATTACCTTAGGGATAATAAATTTAATAGGTTTCTTTTACAAAAAAAGAAAAATATCCTTAGGACTTCCAAAGATACTAAAACCAAAAGTTGCAGAGTTACTTCAAAAATCTACAATTCCAGCAGTTTTTATTGTTGGATTAATTGTAGGTATTTGCTCGTTTGGTTGTACAGCAGGTATTTATTTATCTATAACTAGTTTATTATTGGCAAATTCTACCTATATGCAAGGCTTAGGCTATTTATTATTGTATAATATTATGTTTGTACTTCCTTTAGTTTTAATATTGGTATTTGCTTCAACAACTAAGATAGTAAATAAAGTAACTAAATGGGAAGAATCTGAAAAGAAATATATAAAATTAATAGCGGGAATAATAATGATATTATTAGGATTATTAATTTTGGGGATAACATACATGCCTAAAGGAGGTTAAAATGTTCGGTTTTAAGAAAAAAGATCCAATTTGTGGAATGAAACAAAGTGAAAATGGAATAGTAAAATATAGGCAATGGTTTTGCTCTAATAAATGTCTAGACATATATGAAAAAGGAATAAAAAAGATGAGTAAAAAACAAAGTTGCTGCAGCTAAAATGAAGAAAGTAATTGAAAGTAGGTTAAAAAAGAAATATTTAGTACAAAAACCAATATTTTTCGGATTAATTGGAAGCTTAATTTTACTTAGTCTATATTTCTTAGTCTTAATTTTGGCAAATTCACCACAGCATGCTATTCAAGAATTTGCAAGAATGTGGTATTGGATACTTTTTTTGGTTATTGGTTTTGGTATTCAAATTGGCTTATATACATATATAAGATCTTATATTAAATTAAAAAGTATTTTAGGTATAAAGGGAAATATTGCAGCTACCGGAAGTGTTTCAACAGCTTCTATGCTGGCTTGCTGCGCTCATCATTTGTCAGATATTTTACCAATTATTGGACTAAGCGCTGCAGCAATTTTCTTTAACAAATATCAAATATTATTTATTATAATAGGTCTTTTATCTAACATAATGGGGATAGTTTATATGTTGAGAATTATTCAAAAACACAATTTGTATGAAGAAGATGGTCTCACAAAAAAGTTGATGACGGCTAATTTTCAAACTATATTTTATTACACTTTAAGTCTAAGTGTAATAATTTTTATTATAGCTTTATTAATAATAAGGAGGAACTAAAATATGTCAAATAAAATGTTGGCAATAATAATCTTAATTGTTTTAGTGGGCGGAGCATTATTTGCATCTTTTCAATTCAAAGGAAGCAAAAACAATGATTATAATGATTTATTTAGCTTTAATAGAATAGCTGATGGAGATGAAGTTACCATAACCCTACAACCACAAAGTTATAGCAACGGAAAATTTAATGTTGAATTCTCAATTAATACCCATAGTGTAGAACTATCTCAGTTTAACCTAAAAGAAATTGTAACTTTAGAATATGATGGAAAATCATTTAAACCATTTTCTGCTCCTGAATTAAGTGGGCACCATAGCTCAGGAATTTTTACTTTTGAAGTTGACAAAAAACCATTAAACTATGAATTTAAAGTAGAAGGATTTAAAATCTTGGTTTAGAATGATATTTTATGTAATTACTTCAATATTTGTACTGTTTTTTATATTTGCTTTAATTAAAGATTTTATTTATAAGGTAACAAAAATAAAAGTTTGTGCAATATGTGCTGCAGTAAGTTTAACTTGGATATTTTTAATTATACTAAGCTTAATTGGATACAATATTGATAAACTAATAATAGGAATTTTAATGGGTCAGTCGATTGTTGGTATTATGTACTATTTAGAAAAAAAACTAAAAAATAAGTTATTCCTATCATTATCAAAACTGTTTACTATTGTAATTGGCACATTAATTGTTTATTCAATATTAAGATGGCTACCATGAGGAAAAATATTATTAGAAAGTCAAGGAAAAAGAAGCTAATGGATCGGTTAAAGAAAAAACTAGAAAACTGTTGTTAACTATTATGTTATCTAAAACTAAAGCTGTTGTACATAGGTATAATAGATTAGCAGCTAACTACGATGAGCGGTGGCGAGGATATTTAGATTCGACCCTTTCTAAAGCTCTTGAGATTATTGGACCTTGTCTAGATGATATTATACTAGACGCGGGGGGAGGAACTGGTTTGCTGCCTGACTTGATGTTAAGAAATAATTGCAGATTTAGGCAATATGTTATTGCAGATTTATCTCCAAAAATGTTACAAAGGGCTGTCAAAACACACAAAGGTGACAATAATATTAGTTATACTCTATGTGATTCACACAAACTACCTTTTCTGTCTGGATCATTTACAACAGTTGTTTCTAACAGCTCACTGCATTATCATCAAAATCTTGAGCAATCATTGTCAGAATTTTATAGAGTTCTACAACCATCAGGAAAATTAATTATTGTTGACTGGTGTAATGATCCGCTTTATTTCAAACTAATAACCAGAACACTCAATTTAACAAGCATGCCCTACCTTAGGCCAATTTCAAGTAAAGACTTAAGTGCAGCCCTTAATGCAACCGGATTTAAAGTTGAGCATCTTGAAAAATGGTATTTTGGTATCTTCCCTCTAATGATATTAAAAACTATTAAATAACCCGAAATAAGCATTATTGTATATAAATTAATTTAAATAAATTTCTTAGTGCCAATTGAATGACTGAGTTAGTTTACTGTGCTACACCATCGAGATTGAGTAATCTTACTGAAACAATTGTTGACTACGTTGCTAAAGAAGGTTACGCTCCCCTCCATCCCTTTTTGGCTATGCCATATAAATATTTTGAAGGGGGTATAGTTGGTAGAAACAAAACAATAGAGTATTGTTTTAGATTAGTAGACATTTGCCCTCACTTTTGGTTATTTGGAATATCGGAAGGTACACTTGAGGAATTAAGTCGTGCACAATCAAGTGACAAGATATTTAGATTTCCATTTTTGCATTTTGACCCAGAATGGAATGAGTTTTATCAGAATCTTGCCTCAAAGTATGGTGATCCATTAGCGAATCTATTTCCGATTCAGAGATTAACTAAGCAGAACTAGCATCCTTAAAAAAATGAAATATATTTTCTCCACTTGTTCTTTTTGCTGCTAATCTGTCACAAATCATTCTATGTTCGGTATAACATTTTTTGCAATTACCCTTTTCCTCTTGCATACTTTTGTATCTTATATAATAATTAGGATCTTCTTTAAGAACTTCTTTTTCTGTAGCTATTTTACAAACCAATTGAGGCATTATCATATGCATAGGATCATCTGAATCAAATAAAGTAATAGGAGAAAATCTTTGTGGTCTATATATTGAATGTGGTATTGTAATTACTCTTTTGGTGTAGAATGCATTCTTATTCAATACAGTATAAATATTGTGAATTTCTATGTTCAATTCACTTTCGACAATTTGTTTTAGAAGCCATCCATAAAAAAATGTTTGTTGTAAATATTTGTGTTCAATATATGGTTTTACACTATTAGTTTTTGTATCAATTATTACAATATCATAATTACTGTCATCTCTCTTTAAAAATAGATACGCATCAGGATGCATAGAAACTGAAAAACTAACTCCATCAATATTTAAGCTCCAAGAGAAAGGTGTTTCTGTGTAAAGATTCGAAGGTTTTGGTTCTAAGCCTGCTCTAGTTAATGTATCATAATGAACTAATCCTTCTAAGGGTGAACTTGACAATCTATGTATAGCTGTTCCTCTGATTTGCGCAGAAGACTCTAAGGTAGTTTTATCAGCAAATCTGAACAACTCTTCTAAGGTTTCAGAAGATGCATATTGAATTTGTTCTCTTACCAAACTCTTTGCAACACTTTCAGACAAACCGCTAATTAGTTTTTCTAATGTACATCCTACATCTAATACACCACTCTGTTGAAACCTTTCCAAAGATCTAGTATCAACTTTTCCTCCTGTTGGCAGTCCTAATTCAGAACCCCTAAAATCTGCTTTTTCTTCCTTGATAGCACGCATGTTAAAAAATCCAGAAATCATATCTGAAGTTACAATTCTCTTACCGTCTAATTCTACAAACCATCTTCTATTAGACTTATCTAACGCTCTTAAACCATGATAAATTGATGCATCAGTCTTTAATAACTCTACAATCCTTGGTTCAATTCTGCAAAAACCTATCCTATGCACATAAGAAAAATCTCTTAAAATAGAAATCTCTCTTTCAGATAAAATTTCATCAGCTAAGTCTTGCAAATTAGGATGTTTATCTCCCAAATTTTCTTCAACTAATAAGAATGGGTATTTCCCACTAGAATCATATCTAACTATTTCTTGAATTTTAGGTCTAGTTAAACTAACAGTTCTTCTTGAGTATTGATTGCTCCAAGTCATATACATATTATCAAATAAACCTATTAACCTAGCCATGGCAGTCGGATGACAGATTCCTAAAAAAGGCATTCTCTCAGGAGTATTAGCCATTATACCATGGTCCCCACCAACAAAATGAAATCTTAGTGGTTTTCCACTATAATATGCTGAATCATTAACTATTCTAGCACTATCTGATGTTTTCTCCATATATAAGGGAATTCCATTTAAATCATAGTTTCTTAAGGTTTTTACCACAAAGGGAAATAGCTGATCTAAAACCCATGCAAATTTTAAAGCCATAATTTGATTATTACAATGTATTTCATATCTTTTCAATTCCAATGACCTTTGAAAATCAAATATTCTATCGTGGTTATCCTCTGGCATTAATAATTCTGGAGAAGATTGAAGTGCACTTCTGAATCTTTCAAAAGAAAACATATTAGGATCAAATCTTGAATTACCTTGTTTGGGGGATGTATCTTCAAATTTAGCTAATGTACCAAAACCAATTCCATCTATTTCAGCATCAATTTCTCTCTCAATTCTTTCTCTTAATATATGTTCAAGTCCAAAATTTCCACCCTGTTGCAAAATTCTTTGAATATAAGTAACAGGTTGAACATAAAATAACAAAAATTGATCTAAAAACTCTATTGGAAACCTTTCGTTTATCTGTTCAATAAATAATGTTGAAAAAAGATGCAAATTAGAAAATGGATCAATTCCTTCTTTTCTTCCGTTAATAAGACTCGTAGCAGTTAAACCATTAATTAAAATCGGAAGTTTATCTCTAAATAAATTTTCATCAATGGACAATTCCCTAACAAGTAAATCTTCATGCATTAGATATTTTTTCATCCTTCCAGTTTTTCTTGGGTTAGCAGATTCACCAAAAGCATTGTCTAAAATATTAACTAAACTTAAACCTGTACCACTTGGGCCAAGAATAAAATTTCGTTTTTTAATTGCACTTGCTAATTTAACAGAATCATCTAATTCTTTTTTCGCCAAAAATGGTCTACATATTTCTATTAGACTATATAATCTTTTTATCGAAAAAATAGTATCTACTTCTGCCATAAAGTAAGTCTAAGAAATAAGTTTAAAAATTTATTTCAATTACAATATTCATAATGAAAACAGACTTTGTCACTTTATTTCAGCAACCATCATCAAAAATTCAGAAACTTAAGGCAGGTATAGACGTAACAGTTTGGGAATATGATGAAACTACTGGAATTAGTAATCCACATGTTCGCAGATTAACTTTAGAACAAAGAGTTCCGACAAGTTTATCAAGAAATCCTGATTTACAAACTTTAACAGAATCTACTGAAAAATATAAAACTGCATTAATAGATATTTATAAAACTAAACTTGATAGAATAAATGAACAAATCAAGTCTGCTCGACCTGGAACAAAGCTGAGAGCAAAACTTGACGAAGAAAAGATTATTATCGAAGAATTCTTATCCAACATAAACAGATTAATAAGATTAGAAGGACCTTTTTCCAATGGAAATTATCAAGCTTTCCATTTAGTTTCACCATTTATTGAGCATCAGCTATCAGACATATTTTTATGTTCAGAGTTTGTAAAAAATAGATATTTAAATAATACACGTCAGACTGCCATCGCACTTAATTTTCCATTTGGCATTATTAATGAAAGTAATGAACCTACAGGTGCAAGAATTTCATTAGAAACTTTATTAGAAGCAAAATCTCTGGCTATTGATTTCGAAACTCATAATTGGAGATCAATACAGATAAAAGATGAGCTTCGGAGAGAGCCTTTAGAATTATTAAGAAAAAGATTCTTAGAACTAGTTTCTCAACATAACATTTCCTTTGATTCAAGAAGATTAGAATGGATGGATATAGAAGACTATGTTAAAGAAATTTCAGATTTAATAAATTTAACTAAAGATGAAAGAATTACTGTTGCTGCACTTATTAACCTGAGAGACAATGAAAATTATGTTGTTACAACTTTTAATCCAGATCATGATTCAATAATGGTCAGGATTCCTGGACGTATTGAGGACAGAGAAGTAAGAATTGTTAAGGCATCAAATCAGTTCTCTCTAATACAAAAAGTAAATAGATTAATTCAACAAATAAATCCCCTTTTTATGTATGGCCATAATCAGATGGGGTTTGATTACCAAACTGCAGAAAGACTTACGAGAAATTTTAGAGCCGGAGTTAATGAAAAAAAACCACTGCAAAAAGCACAAGCTGCAGCAGGATTTATCACTCAAAGAATTCTACCTGGTAGAATAGATATTGATCCTTCTTTATATGCATTAAATTACTTAGATTGTTATAATAATAGACTTGACACTGTTTTTGAGAATGTAATTGGAATAAAATCTGCCAAGTCTCTCACTCAAGAGCAATTAGAAATTAAAACCAGAAACGCAGAAGCTGGAAATCAACATGATATTGATGATGTATTGTCATATTCAGCTCAAGATGCCATGAAGTCCTTTTTACTAGGAGAAAGATTAAAACTGGAACACCTAATTCTCAGCACAATTCACTATAGTTTACCAGCTAGAATTGATTCTACTGGTAGAAAAACAATAGGTGAGGATTATTGGGTGAACTGGTGGTATAAACATAAAAAAACATTTCCCTCAAGAGAAATAATTAAATCTGTTGCTACCATAACAACTAATGGAGAAGATAGACAAGTAAGGTACGAAGAGTTTAGACCAATAGATATTTTACAAAGTGAACTTAAGAGAATACCTGTACAAAAAGGAATTCATGAAGGGAAGCTTATTGCAGTGTTTCCATTTGCAGATGCATTTAATCAATTACTCTCTAGAGATCCAAATGTTGATTCCTTATATAAAAGGTTACAAGAAACTAGTGACCCCAAAGAAAAAATTAGAATCTTGAAATCAATAGATTCTTTACTTGAATATCCATTATTTATGCTTCTTGATAAAGCTACATCTGAAACAAAATTTGCTGCTTCATTTATGCTTGGATTTTCAGGATTAGAAAAAGAGAAATACCTAAGAATTACAGATAAAAATCTAGAAATGATAATCCATTTAGCCCAACCAGCACAAATAATTAATAGTTGTAGAGAATATTTGGTGC
Source organism: Candidatus Woesearchaeota archaeon (assembly GCA_018302785.1). Classification (GTDB taxonomy): domain Archaea; phylum Nanobdellota; class Nanobdellia; order SCGC-AAA011-G17; family JAGVZF01; genus JAGVZF01. The sequence goes on from JAGVZF010000013.1 coordinate 25,824, forward strand.
TGCAACCATCAGTAGATTTACAAATTCTAAATCAACTAACACAAAGTAATATAGCAATATATTTAGGAGATGGAAGATTTTTGTCAGGGTCAAGAGGAAGATATGCAGGAATTATAAATGATGAATTTATAATGTTTGGTATAGCAGACTTCCATTCAAACAAGGGATTTAGATGTGACTTTGAACGAAATTTCTATGAGTATTTTTTAAGACAAACTCTAATTAGCGGTGATCCAAAATCTGCTTTACTTTACTTAGTAGGCAGAGCTAAACAACTATCTCAAGGAACTATAAGTCAAGATGAGTTAAAATTTGATAGAACTGCTAGAAGAGACCATACTGATTATTCGGCTCAGGCAAGACAAAGTTACATTAGAGACATGGCAGAACAAAAAACCAAAAAAGGAGATATTGTAAGGCCAAGAAGGACAGTTCAAGAACTTCAATATAAATTCTTTGGTATTACTCCTAAAGCAGAAGATCAATATGGTTTATTTGAGGATACTTCAACAATAACTGCAGAAACTACTAAAGTTGGGACCATTTCTGAAGTAGTAGAATGGTTATTTATACCTAAAACAATTAAGGAAGTAAGACCAATTTTGGAGAAATTATACCATGGCAAAGGTAGAGTAGAAGACGTTGATGCTATATTAAGCCACACCTAGCCCAGCAATAATTTTATAATCTTTGCTGTAATCTAAATTGAATAGTAAATATAAAATGTATATACAAATACTAAAATGACATCTATTCTAGGTATTCAAACAGATGCGGAAGATGATGAAGTTGTTATGTTGGCCGCAGACACCCAAGTAACTCTATATTCGGGTCCTAATTATAGTGAAGAAAAAGATCCTTACCCACAATCTAAGGTTAGGGAAGTAAATGAGTCTACAGTAATTGCAATGTGTGGCACTTACGACAGATATGTTGAAAATCTTTTCACTTATTTAAGGGATAAAGATTATAGAAAATTTCTGTCAACCTTACATGATAGAAAAACAATACCAGAATTGGATAATATCTCAAATCAACTAAGGTATTTGAAAAGAGACGTACGCAGGAGATTAAGAGAACTTCTAGAAAGTAGAAGTCAGCCTACATCAGAGTTGGAAGAATTTGTGATCCAATTAACAAAAGGTCAACCTGAAACTAAATCAGCACTAGATTTATTTATTACAGGCTTAATACAAAATATTCTAACACCCCCAGACCCTATACAAGAAGCACTTAGAAGCAGCGTATTCTATGAGGCTGCTGATTTAAACAGACACTTCACAAGAAGAAATAGAGAAAAGGAAGAAGAAATTGGGTTAGATGACTATACAGAATTTGCAATCGCCACAAATTCTCCACTTGGGTTAAACACTGTAGATCTATTCGGTGGAATAAAGAAATTACAAATCGGATCTGGCGATATAGATTATATTAGTATGGGAAGTGGCTCTGAATTTTTGGACCAATACTTAAGACAGGGTACTTATAGGGATGATCCAGAACTAAAAGAATATTCCCCAGAGTTTCACACAAATTTTAGAATTGATTCTATCTCATCTAGATGCGCCTATGAACTTGCTTATGGAGCTATGATGTATGCAACAAAAAGAGATCAACATAGTGGTGGAGTTATTGAAATCGTGACACTTCGCCCAAATATTATAATCCCCCATAAAGTTACGATCAAGAAAGCAATTCGTGAAGCAGAGAAGGCAGCTGTAAGATCTGAGGCGGCAAAATTGTCTTACTAAAATCGACCACAACCTTTTTAAATCTTAGTTATAGCTTAAAGTTATGAAACCAAAGACTAGAAAGACAGATGAAGGGCTTTTAAGGCTAATTAGAGAGCTAAAAAAGACTTCAAATAAAGAAAATGTTAATATCTGGAAAGCAGTAGCTCAAAATCTAGAAAAACCTACTAGAAAAAGGGCTAACGTCAACCTTTATAAAATTGATAAATATGCTAAAGACAATGAATATATTATAGTTCCTGGAAAAGTCTTAGGAGTAGGAGAAATTAGTAAAAATATTAATATTGCTGCTTATAAATTCTCAGATTCAGCTAAATCAAAAGTAAAAAATAAAATGTCAATACAAGAATTATTAAGAAAAAACCCAAAAGGAAATAAAACAAGAATAATAATATGATAATTGACGGAGAAAATTTAATTTTAGGAAGACTTGCAAGTTATGCTGCAAAAAAAGCATTACTTGGAGAAAAAGTAGATATTATTAATTGTGAAAAAATAGTTATAAGTGGAAGGAAAAAAGCAATTTTTCTTGATTTAAAAGAAAGATATGCAAGAGGCGAATTTATAAAAGGTCCTTTTCCAAGTAGAAGATGCGACAGATTTGTAAGAAGAACAATAAGAGGTATGCTTCCATATAATCAATATAAAGGAAAAAGCGCATTTAAAAGAGTAATGTGTTATAGAGGAATTCCTGATAAATTCAAAAATGAAAAGCACGAAACTGTAGAAAAGCTTAATATTGTAAAAACAAAAAGCTTAAAATACATTAATTTAAAACTAGTAGAAAAATTCTTAGGATATGGCCAAAATTAGTAATGCATCTGGAAGAAAGAAAAGAGCTATTGCTCGAGCAACAGTAACAGACGGATCTGGTTCTATTTTAATAAATTCAATTCCATTAGATGAATATAGAGATAATATCTCAAGAATGAAAATTATAGAACCATTAATATTAGCAGATTCTTTAAAAGATAAAGTAAATATTAAAGTAGATGTTCATGGCGGAGGTTATTCTGCTCAAGCAGATGCTGTAAGACTTTCAATTGCAAAAGGTCTTGTTAAATACTCAAACGATAAAAAACTAAAAGAAACTTACTTAAATTATGATAGAAATCTTCTTATAGCAGATGTAAGAGTGGCAGAAAGTTCAAAACCTAATGATTCTAAGCCAAGGGCAAAACGACAAAAAAGCTATCGCTGATAAGTAGTAACACATATAAAATTTTATTAATTAAACTTCATTTTTAATATATAAACATTATGTTAAACTAAAATATATTTTCTGTTCAATAGACACGCGACATCCGCACGCGCGACATTTATAAATAGTTTAGTGCAATAAATTTATATGAACAACGACGACAAATACATAGATTTATTAGAATTTTTGCCACAAAATATTATATGTGGGAAATTAGAAAAACAATTCCCACTAAGTGTAAAATTAGATAATAAATATTTGTCTCTTTCATATATTACAAATTTGTCAAACCAAACTGGACAAGTTGGAGTTAAAGAATATTCTTTAACAATTCCAAGATTTCTTTTCAAAAATATTAGAACATTTGAAGTTATTGGATTGCTCCAAGCTGAAATGGGAAAAACTAACAATGGAAATCTATCATTTGCAAATCATGAATACAAATTAATTAATTATGTTTTATATTGGTTTAAAAAAGAATTAGAATTTGATGTGAAAAATTGGAAATGGAGCATAAAACTAAATATGCAAGAACCTACTGACTTAAATTATAAACCCAAAATAGAGAACAAAGTAATAAAGCATTGGACGGAAAGAACTAAAATAACATTAGAACAATCTTATCCCAAAAAAGTAACTTATATCAGTAATACCAAAAATATCAAATTAAAAGATCATGATTATGGCACGCTGGTTTTAGAACATAAGAATAATTTATTTAGTCAAATTATAAAGAATTTTGTAAAAATAATTACATATAGAGAAATAGTAAACTATGAAGCACAACTAATCCAGGGATATATGAAGGCTATAATTGCTGGAGAAGGTTGTATAGAAATTTCAAAACAGGATAAAAAGTTTAGGGTACATATTTCGGCATCAAAAGAAGAAGAGAAAGAAATATTCTATCAATGTCTAAGAAAGTTAGGGGTTGAAAGCATAAAATACAAGGGAGATAAATTAGTGATTTCAAAGCGTAAAAACAATGTCCAACTTCTTAAACAACGTTTAATGACTTTATCTCCAGCAAAATACGCCAAATTTCTAAACATGATGCAACAATATCCAAACATCAAAGAAGAAACTGGCTACTTCAAAGAAAAAGGCAAAAACGTTTGGAATAAAATTCCTCAAGAAATAATAGATAAAATTATTGAACTTTATAACTCTGGAATTACAAACACAAAAGAAATAGCAGAAAGATTAGGATTACATATTCTAAAAGTTCAAAGAGTTCTCCAAATTAATAATTTAGGAAAAAGAATAACAACAATTCCAGAATCCAAAAGAATGGAAATTGCCAAATATGTTAAAGATCATCCCGAATTAAATCATGAACAAATTGCAAAACAATTTAATGTTAGTAAATCTGCAGTTAGTAGAGCTAACTTAAAGTATAATCTCTAAAAATTAATTCTACAATTATTTATTACTAACTTTAGAGTAGTAACAAATAGAAAGATTTATAAGCGTGAAAATTTCATGATAAAACATGGAAACTGAGCAAAATAAAGAATTTGAACTTGTATTACCCTTTTATAAAGATATAATTAATTATTTAATTATATTATTTTCAACTTTCATTCTTTTATTTATCTATTCAAAAAGTTGGATTTACTTACCAATAATTTTTGTTTTCATAATTCTTACTATAGTTGTAATGAAAAATAGATGCGTAAACTGCAAAAGAATTTTCTCTCAGACTTCTATTGGTAAAAAATATATTGAAACCAAGATTAGACCATATAAATATAGTATAGAGTCAAAGTATCTATATTCAGACGGTTCCTATAAAAATAGTAAATTCAGTGAACAAAAGGAAATGAATGAGAGAATAGAAATTTATCATGATACATTTAATTGTAAGGTCTGTAGTTTCGAGTGGTTCAAATTATGCGAGGTGAATTTGGACAAGGAAAATAGACCATCCACTGAAAACATAATTACTACACATTTAAAGGCACCTAGGCGATGCGTGGACTGTGACGGAAGACTAGGAAAAGGAAGAATTAAATACTGCTCAAAATGTAGGCCTACATATAGTAGAACTGTATAAAAATTGATCCTATATTTTCCCTAAAGACTTAAAAATACTGAGTTATAACAAAATAATATGAATCCATTATTACTTTTAATAAACTTCATCTTAGGAGTTTCCTCTTTAATTCTTGCATTTGTAGCAATAATTCTAATTATCATTGGGATTTTATTATCTTTTACAGTAATAGGTCTAATTATAGGAATTCCTTTAATAATAATAGGAATTATAATTTTAATACTCTCAATCTTCATAAGAGGCGGAAAATTCCACAGAATTAAAGTAAAAAAACCAAATTTTAGAATCTGCAAGAACTGCAAAAATAATAACACAATAAATTCAAAGTTTTGTTCTAAATGCGGAAAAGAATTATAACTTTAATTTTTTTAAAGTATTGATTCTAAAATAAAAAGGTTTATATAGAAATAAGATTAGTCTTATTTATGCAAATTGATACGACAAAAATGAGTTCTAGAGGGCAAGTAGTTATACCTTTAGAAATGAGAAAAGACATTAAAGAAGGAGATAAGTTAATTGTTATTAGAAAAGATGATGAAATAATTATTAAAAAGTCTATTCCTGAGTCAGCTCTTTTATCTGAAAAATCATTGGCTAAAGCATGGCTGTCAAAAGAGGATGAAGAGGCCTTTGCATATTTTCAAAAAAAATGAAGTTTAAAAAGTATGATATTATTTTAGTTAATTTTCCTTTCTCAGATCTTAAGACAAGTAAAATCAGACCGGCAGTGGTTATTAAGTCATTGGAAGGGGAAAATACTATTCTTTGTCAAATCACAACTAAAAAACGAAGTATATCTAAATACCAAGTAGTTTTAAAACGAAAATCTTGTGAAGGAGATATAAGATTTGACTCTAATATTTATATTGATATGATATTTACTCTACATGAAAGCCTTGTAATTGGTAAAATTGGCTATATAAGAGATGAAAGAATTAAAGAAGAAATTCAGAATAAAATAAAAGAAATGTTTGATCTCTAAGACCACTTATGCTATTGAATGCGGATTTATAATTATTTGCTTATCCTCAGAACTTTAATTAGCAAGTTATTTAAACATTCGAGAAATTTAATGAAATTTTAAATGAAATTCGCAATTTTCTAAAAAACTAAGACTTTCGCTTAACAACAATACTTATAGACTCGGGATTTATTTCTAGGAGTAATTTTATTATTAAAAGATAGTAACGATATATATATCTTTCTAATTAATTTAATTTTAAGTTAATAAAAGAGGTGAAATGATGAAAAAAATTTTAATTTTCTTAGCTTTAGTATTAATATTGCCTAATTTTGTTGCGGCAATTGAATCTGCAAGAATAGATGTAGATGGACTAAGCGATGTAATTCCAGAAGGTAGTGAACATACTGTAAATAACTTAACGGTTAAAGCTGTATGGATAACTGATTATCAAGGTATTGAATTTGATGTAGCAAATTTAAGAATCATTGAAGGCCCGCCTATAAATCAATGGCAGTTAAGGTCCGGCGATTCTATAACGGTTGAAGGTCATACTGTTTCTATGATTTGTGCTGCTCCAAATAATGCTGTAAGGATAGATGTAGATGGACTTACAGCAATTATAAGAGAAGGTCAAGAAATGAATATTAATGGATTATCAATTAAGGTTCTTAATATAGGTGATGATTCAGGTTGTGAGTTTGATTATGCTACATTTAGGATTATAGCAGGACCACCAGCTAATGAATATATAATGAGGGCCGGTGACTCAATAATAATTGCTGGTAGAACTTTAACTTTTGTTTCAGCTGCTGGAGGAAGTCAACCTGGTGGTACTAGTTCTCCGTCATTTATGAAAATTACGCCACCACAAGTTTTTGAATCACCCCAATCAAGTGTTCAATGGGTTGGAATAGTAATTAGCATAATTACATTAGCATTAGTTTTTCAACTTTATAGAAAACTTTCTAAGAAAAACAGAAAGTAAACTATTTTATTTTTTATTTGATTTCTAAAAATACGAAAAGCTATTAAATAAGGTATTATTTCTAATTATTCCATATTGGAAAAATATATCTTTATTATAGGTGGAGTTATTTCAGGAGTCGGAAAAGGGGTTGCTACAGCGTCAATAGCAAAAATTCTAAAAGAATATGGTCTTAATATATCAGTAATTAAAATTGATCCATATATTAATTGTGATGCAGGAACTTTAAGGCCAACAGAGCATGGAGAAGTCTGGGTCACAGAAGACGGCGGAGAAATAGACCAAGATCTAGGAACTTATGAAAGATTCCTAGAAAAACCTTTATCAAAATCAAATAGTATAACAACAGGTCAAATATATAAAACTTTAATAGAAAAAGAAAGAAAAGGTGATTTTCTTGGAGAAACTGTTCAATATATCCCACATGTTCCAGAAGAAATTAAATTAAGAATAAGGGAAATCGGAAAAAATCATGATATAGTTTTAATTGAAATAGGAGGAACTGTAGGAGACTATGAAAACATTCCATTTTTATTTGCAGCTAAGAGTTTAGAAAATGACATAGGAAAAGAAAATGTTTCATATATTCTAGTAAGTTATATGCCAATTCCTTCTCACATTGATGAAATGAAAACAAAACCAACACAATTAGCAATTAAATTACTAAGAGAAAATGGCATTCAACCTGATTTTATTTTATGCAGAGGAAAAAAAGCCTTAGATAATGTAAGAAAAAAGAAGCTTGAAAAGTATTCTAATATAAATGCAGAATATATAATATCAGTTCCTGATGTAAGCTCAATTTATATTATTCCATTACAACTAGAAAAAGAAAATCTTGGGGAAAAATTGCTTAAAACATTAAATCTTAAAAAGAAAAAAGAACCAAATTGGCAACCATGGATAAATGCCATAAGTAAATCGCAAAATCCTTCTAAAGAGATCAATATTGCTTTAGTTGGAAAATACCTAGATATAGGAGAATTTCAATTAAAAGATTCTTATCTTTCAGTAAATGAAGCAATTAATAATTCTGCTTCATTTAATAATATAAAAGTAAAAATAAATTGGCTTGATTCAAAAAATATTGAAAAAGGCCTTGTTGATTTTAAAGGTTGTAATGGCATTATAATTCCTGGCGGTTTTGGGAATTCAGGAGTTGAAGGTAAAATTCAAGCAATTAAATATGCAAGAGAAAATAACATTCCATTTTTAGGCTTGTGTTTTGGTCTTCAATTAGCTGTAGTAGAATTTTCTAGAAATGTTTGTAAATTAAATGCACATTCTACAGAAATTGATCCTGAAGTAGAACATAATGTTATAGATATTCTTGATGAACAAAGAAACATTAAAGAAAAAGGTGCTACAATGAGATTAGGATCATATAAAGCAATTTTAAAAGATAATACTAAAATTAAAGAAATCTATAATTCTAATGAAGTTTATGAAAGACATAGACATAGATATGAAGTTAATCCAAAATATCATTCAATTTTAGAAAAAAATGGATTAATATTAAGTGGCTTAAGTCCAAATGGAAAACTTGTTGAATTTATTGAGCTAGAAAATCATCCATTTTTTATAGCCACACAAGCTCATCCAGAGTTTAAAAGTTCATTATTAAATCCATCTCCTTTATTTAATGCTTTTATTAAAGCATGTTTATTTAATCAAGAAATAGAAAAAGAGTTAATTAAAGAACTTTAGTAAACTATATAAATTCTCTTGAAAACTTGGTAATTCTACAATTTAGGGCTCGTGGTCTAGCGGTTATGATAATTCCTTGACGTGGAATTGGTCCCAGGTTCAAATCCTGGCGGGCCCATTTTATACAAATTTTAGTGAAGGAATATTAATTCTTAAATCTTTTAGTTTCAACAAAGTAATGATAAATTACAGTAAATAAATAACCACTAACAGCAAACCATATTAAAATATTATCTCCTAAATAAAACATTCCAATAAAACCTAAAAAAGTCTGAATAAAGAAAAATATCATATGATACCATCCACCAAAATTAAACTTTCCTAGTTTAGGTCTAGACCAATCATTTACTAAACTAATATTCTTTCTATGAATTCCCCAAAAAAATGACAATAAAACTGCAAAAACTAAGCAGAACCACAGATAACCGCTATTTTGTTTAATAAAATCAATAACATTATAATAAGCTAATAAAGCATTAAAAAAAGGAATAAACATACAATCTCCTATAAAATCAATAACATCTACTGGATATTTAATAAGATTCTTATTTTTATAGAAATATCTACTTATAATAAAAAACATTATAGGCCCAAAAAGTAAAGTAACAAAAAATAAAAAAATAACATCTACCATAGACTAAAATTAATTGTTTAATTAATAATGTTTTATTGTAATTCAATAATTGCAAAAAGTTTAATAAAAAAGATTTAAATACTACTAAAATTTCAATTATTTGGGGTGTTGAACTTATTAAAATTAATTTAAAATAGAAATATTTATATACTAAAAGTTAAACTCCTTAAAAGGTTTAAAAAGCTTAAAAGAGGTTAAAAAAGGCGTAAATAGCTTTTAAAAGGCTTTAAAAGTATGATTCCAACAACAGAAGAGCTACTAGAGTTTATTAGTAAAAAAGAATTAGTAAATCTAACTATGATAGCTAAAAATTATGATATTAAAAATGCTACTGCTTCTGATATTGTTAATGATTTAGTCAAAAAAAAATTAGTGGAAATAAAACAGATTGGAGGATCAAAAATAGTTATTTTAAAAAAGAGGATTACCAATGAAAAGAGGTCAAATTAGTATATTCATAATATTAGGAATTATTATAACAATTTTAATAGTAACAATAGTAATATTTAGAAATTCAATATTTAAAAATGAATTTGAAGTTCAATCAGAAAAATCTTTACAAGTTCCTGAGCAAATAAAACCAATTAAATCTTATATTGATTCATGTGTAGAATTAACAAGTAAAGAAGCAATAGATATTTTAGGATCACAAGGCGGTTATATTAATATTCCAATAGACAGAGTTCCAAGAGGTCCATTTAATCAATTCTCTAATTCATTAGAAGTTGTTCCAAATAGCTTAGTTGCTTATTGGTTTTATGAAACATCTAATAATATTCAAAAAACTCAAATTCCATCATTACAATTTATGGAAAATGAAATAAGTAGATATGTAAATTTAAATTTAGATGAATGCCTAAAAGAATTATTTTCATCAGAAGAATACACAAAGTATTCAATAAATTTTCAAGGAAGTCCTGAAACTCAAACTAGTATAAATACAAATTATGTAGAAGTAACTGTTAATTATCCAGTAAATATTTATCTTAATGAAATAGGAAAATTAATAGAAACTCATTATGTAAAGTTAGACATTCCATTAGGAGAGTTATATGAAACTTCAAATGAAATATTAAATAAAGAGTATAATGAAAATTTCTTTAGTAAAAAAACAATAGACATGCTTTCTGTTTATGAAGAAGTTCCATATTCTGGAATTTCTCTAGACTGTAATACTCCAACATGGTCAAAATCTCAAGTAATTAAAAATTTAAAAAACATAGTAAGCTTAAATATTGGAGCTACAAAATTAAAAGGATCTCAATATACTTTAAGTGATGAATCTCATAAATACTTTGAATTAGAAACTAGCACAAATAATAATCAAATAAATTCATTTTTCTTATATTCACAAAATTGGCCATTATCTATAGAAATTTATCCATCAGAAAATGAAATATTATCAGCAGACCAAATTACAAGAGCAACTGGAAATAAAGCAACTGAAGTTCTTTCTAAGATTCTTTGTTTAAATACATATAATTTCATCTATGACATAAAATATCCAATTTTAATTTCACTTGAAAAAGATAATTACATATTTCAATATGGCTTACAAGTTATAATAGATAATAATCAACCAAAAACAAATGAATTAGGAGATCTAGATCTTGATGAAGTTCCATTTGATATTTGTTCTAGAAAAGTTACTCCAATAACTGTAAATGTTCTAGGGAAAAATGGAAATCAACTAAAACCAATAGAAGCAGAAGTATCATATCAATGCTTTGCAACATCTTGTTATATAGGTAAAACTCAGCTTGATGAATTTAATGATTATAAATTAACAGCTTTATTTCCAGAATGCTTAAATGGTCAGGTAATAGCTGAAAATAAAGATTACTTTACAACAAAAGAAATTATAGACTCTAATGAAGAAACTTCTGTTTCTGTAGTAATGAAGCAATATTATAATTTTAATTATGATATTAAAGTCATAGAAAAATCATCTGGATATATAAGAGATCTAGCAGAAGATGAAGATGTAATGTTTGAATTTAAGAATTTAGATGAAGATTATACTTTATATTTATCAAAAGATGAAAATGATTTGAAATTAATAGAAGGAAACTATCAAATAAAATCATATTTATCTAAAAAAAGTGAAACTAAATTTAAAATAGATCAACAAGAAATTTCTAAATGCATAAAAATTCCTAGAGCAGGCATTCTAGGTTTATTCCTTAAAACAGAGAAATGTGCAACTTCAACAATAGAAGCAACAGAATTAGATGATGTAATTGTTGGAGGAATTGAAACAGAAATTAAAATAGATCCATTAAAATCTAATAAAGATAAAGTATCATTATATACTGTATTTGATAAAATTCCAACTTCATATGATGATTTAAGCGAAATAGAAAAAAACATAGGAAGTAATTCACAAATTCCATCATATAAAAAGCCGGAGTTCCAAAATGAATAAACAATTAATTTCATTACTAATGATTGTACTTTTTGTTAGTTTACCATTTGCTGTAGCTCAAGAAAGAGAAGATCTTGGGGAAGTAATTAATATTAATGTTAATACTTATCAACCAGCAGTAGTTCCATCTAATATTTTGGCAGAGCAAGATGTTCCAGTCTATGCATATCTAGAAGGAACTACATTAGGATCTTTACTTTTACAAAATAATGCTGTAAACATTCCTCCATTGTATAAACTACCAAAAATATCAAAAATAAACATTGCAATAAAAGATCCTAGTAATTATGTAATTTCTGTTCAAGCTAAACCACCATATAAAAAAATTTATGCAAGAGATAATAATTCAGTAGACTTAGGTTATTTAATTGTAAGACTAAGAAAAATAAAAAAAGAAAATGAAGTTCCAGATGTTATTAATGTAAATTTAACAGCAAAAATAAACTTTGAATTAGATGAAGGTTTTAGTATATTTGGGACTCAAGATTTACTTTTAAGAGAATCAAATGATGAAAATAACTGGAAATCTACTAGAACTGAAGAATCTGCATTTTGGAATAAAAAAGGATATGTAAGAGCTTATAATATTAAAAGTGGAAAAGCAAGCTTTGAAGTTTATGATGGTTCATTTGATAGTTTAACAACATTAAATGACAAAACATCTGATTTTGTTTCAAACTCAATTAGATTTAAAACAGGAGAGTTTGAAGATTCAAATTTACTAGATGATAGATTTAGATTGAAAGTGCAAAGAATTTCAGTTCCAGAACCAAAAGCAAATTTAAGAATTATTGATTCCTCTGGAAAAATCTCTGATAAAACAGTAACAAAAGGGATGTCTATATTAGAAGGAAGTTCATATAGAGTAAAAGAAATAAGACCAAGAAGACCAACAGATAAAGGTCAACTAGAAGAAATTATAATTCAAAAAGGAAATGATAAACAAATTTATCTAAGAACTTTATATCAATCCGGTAATTGATGTAGAATCTGGAGGAGATTCTAAAGCAGTTTCATGCACAGGTCCAGCTGGTCTTATGCAACTAAGTATAGATGCTGCAAATGATGTTAGAACTTCATTAGGCTCAGAATCAGAATATCCAAAAATTCAACATTATCAATTAAATGGACAAGGAAATCCAATATGCAGCTGCAGTTATTCCAAAGATTGTAGAGATGAGTCTATCGACTGGAGATTTAATAAGGATAAAAATGTTAAAGCAGGAACTCAATATTTACTTAAATTAATCAACAAATATAATAAAGATTTAAGGCTTGCATTATTGGCATATAATGCTGGTCCTGGTTCAGTAGACCAAGTCTGTCAAACTCCACCTACAAATATTAAAGAAATAAATTTTGATTATGATTCCTGCAAAAATAACAATATGTGCAAAAAATCTTTAATAAATTAAAAGAGCAAACAGGAATAGAATTAGATATTACAAAACCAGTATATTTAGATCAAACTACAGTTACAGTATCAACAGAAACGCAAGTAGGATCTCAAAATCCTTGCACTAACGCAAAAATACTTAGTGATAAAGAAATAGAAGAAACCTCAAGTTATATTGATTTATATTGTACTGCAATAAATGAATTAAAGTCTTTAATTGATAATTATCCAGAATCTCCATTAATTTCTTCTTCATATGAATTAATAGCAGATATTTATTTTAATTATCTAAAAAACAAATTATTAGCAAGAGACAACTATGAACTCGCTTTGTTAACAGCTAATAGCTTACAAAAAGACTCAATAGAAGTAAAATTAAAAGATTTAAATAAAGCTATTGGAGAAAGCATAGAATATGGTCATGCATTATTAGATGATGAAGCACTTGAAGTTTCACTATTAAGAGTAATTCCTAAAGAAGATAATGCAGAAGCAACATTAAGAATTGATTCAACAACAACTAATAAGAAAGTAAATGACCCTTTATTTGATGGAATTGGAACAGATAATAAAGGAAATTATAGAGTACATCTTATAGAAATACAATCTGATTTTATAAGAATTATAAAAACATATAGTAAAGAAGATAATAATGGTAAAGAAAATTTACCAGATCCTCAGAGATATACAATAACATTAAACAATAGACTGGAATTAGTTGAAGACAAATCAATAAATAAATTTCGCTTAATAGAATTACTTGGAACAGATACAAAAGAAGAAGCAATAGTAACTATTTTGCCAGGATCTGGAAAAGAAACAAGTACATCTGATTTCTCTTTACATATTCCAATTGAAAAAAGAGCTATAAGATTTACCCCAGAAGAAATAGATAATAAAATTGCAAGAACTAAAAGATTAATAGACAAGCTTGATTCAGTAATTTCTAAATTAGAAAAGACATTAAAAGTGTGGAAAGCAACTTGCCTAATAACAATGGCAGTTTTGACAGTTAAAAATTCATTCTTCAATCCAATTAAGAACCTAGCAAGAAGAACAGTCATGAGAGGTCCTGATGGTCAAAGCGGTTGGAATCAAATTTGCAGTGATAGACTCAGAACTGAACTTGATCCAAAAACTGGTAGGCCACGATTTAGAACTATTGATGAATGTATTGAGGCTAATGCTGATGAAATTGAACAGGAGATTTCTAACACAGAAAATGTTATCAAAAGAACAGAAACTCTTGTCAAAAGCCTTGGAAATATTAAAGAAACTTCATCACAAGCTAAGTTATCAGAATTAATAGGAAATGATTTATCACAAGAACAAATTCAAAGGCTTAATGAAATCGGTAGACTAGGAAATGATGAGGCAAGAAATCTAATTTTGTTAAAGAATTCCAATCTAGACTCACCTCAACAAGCAGAATATAATAAAAAAATCGAAGAGTACAAAAAAGAAGCAGATTTAGAAATTGGAATTCAGCAGAAACTTCAAAGTACAACTTATGAAGGTGAGGATAAACTTAGACTAGAATTATCTTTAAGGAAATCATTACCAGCTACAATAAAAGCTAGGGAATTATATGAATCAACCTCAGATATAGTAAAAAATTACATTACTGAAAATAATTTGGAAGATAAAGACTTTAAACCAATATTCTTAGTTTATCCAGAGGAAAATCAGCCAGGGAATCTTACACCACAAGAACAAAAATTCAGCACATTCTATGATGAAAAAAAAGAAACCAATCTTAAAAGACTCTTTATTGGAAATACTCAGGCAGCCTTAAACGGTCAAGAGATTTATATTCAAACAGACAATAGAGGAAATATTATTAATTACTATGTTTCAAGTGGTGGAGTATCAGATGATTCAAGATGTCCAAAATCTTTAGTTTACAGTGGAAGTCCAAGTGTTATTTATGATGATAAAGGTAAGCCATTAATAATCCCAATACAAACCCCTCAACTAGATAGTAACTATGCAGATTATGTAATATTTGGTTATGATCTAGACACTAAATTGCCAAATCAATATAGTATATTTAATGTTGGTCTTGATCAAATTATTTCTGAATTAAATAGAAATACAAGTGATGATTGTGTTGTAGAAAATAAAGAAAGCTTTGATGATAAAACTCAGACTTCAAAAATAGTATCTCAAGCTTATAATGAAGCATTAAAAGGTTATCAAACAGTTCAAGAAAAAGGAATTAGCTCAAAAGTAAAAATACTTGGAAAAGAATACTTTGTTAATTATGCATCAAATAGAGTTGATGAGTTACTAAATCCACAATGCACAGATGTATTTAGCATTTCAGATTGCCATATTATGTTTGGTATTTGTGATCCAGTAATTTGTCCTACTTCAAGATTTGACTTTGGTAATACATGGAAAGTTGACAATGTTGTTCAAACTGGAATCGTTGGAAGTGTTTTACTAGGAATTAAAAATTTAGCTCCATATGAACCAGTTCCTGTATGTTTAACTGGAGTTTTAGCAGGCCTCCAGAATATAAAATCTATATTAGAAGGCTTAAATGAATGTCTTCAAACAGCAAAAGTCAAAGGAGAATATGTAGGAATTTGTGATGCAATAACATCTATTTATATTTGTGAAACTGTTTGGAGGGAAGGTCTTGCATTATATAGATTAAAAGGAAAAGTAATAAACTGGATGAGTAAAGATATATTACATCAAGATCCTGATGGTGGAGAATATCTTACATTTAAGAATTCCTTAAAAAATGTTGAAGATAGTGCAAAATTCCTTACAAAAGACTATGCGCAAAATACATTTAAGGATTATGCTGGAAAGAGTTTCGATGAAGTTGGTTCTGTAATTTGCAGACAAGCAATTTATTCAAGCACTCCAGGAGTAGGCAAATTCCTAGATCAAGTCCTTCAACCAGAAAGCCCTCCTCAATTTACTGCAATATTAAATGTATATCCATGGGCAACACTTCCTGATGAAAAAGGAAGAGTAACTCAAGAGCAATCTAGGTATCAAATTTATTATCATGTATATGCTGGAAATAATAAAGCAATTAGATATAGTGTAATATTAAAAGATCCATTAGGAAGACAAATTTATGTTACTGAAAATCCAGAGACTGTAAGAAGAATAAGAAATAGCTTAGAAGCAGGAGATTATAAAGATAAAACTATTGATTTTGTTGCTGCATCTGGTTATAATGAAGTTTGTATTGAAGTAGATGGTATTGAAAGATGCGGCTTTGGATCTGTAACAAGTGCATTTTCATTTAATTTCTTAAAAGATGAACTAGTAAAAAATGAATTAAGTAAACCTATTACAAATGAAGAAGAATGTACACTAACAAATTCAGGTTTAAGTTCAAGCATTTTATCATTAACAAATACTCAAAGTAAATCAAGTTTTGGAGCAACTTATACAGGTATTATTAGAGAATGCCAATTAGATAACCCAGGAAAAGGAACTAATGCTCAAGACTGGAAAAAAATTCCAAATAGTGATTGTGGAAAAGATGAAAGAGGCAGAGATTTAGGTTATTGTTGGCTTTATGTAAATCCAGAAGTACTTAACCTAGATTATGTACAAGGCAATGAAAATTTAATTCTTAACCTAACTGGTTTAACAAAAGAACAAGTAATTACTTTAGATGATGAAGAAAAAACCAAAGAAAGAATTCAAACATTTAGTTTAGATGAAAGATTTAATGAATTAGCTAGTTTAACTTGTGATGATATAGAAAAAAACAAAAAAGAAATAATTACAAAATCAAATGATTTTATTAGAGATTCAAGAGAAGTTATGTCAAAAAGCATGGCTACAAATATAGTTGACGAATTACAGTTTAATATAGCAAAAGTATATATAAAATTAGGAGGTTGTGACTATCTAAAAGTACAAGAAACTGAAGCAGTAAAATACTCTGAATTAATAACTGGGATATCTAAAGTTGCATGTACAGAAGAAATGACTCTAGAATTAAAACAAGAAAAAGAGTTTAGAGATTATAAAATTAGAGTTGCAAGCATATATGCACCTGAAATTAAAGGAAATAAGGCTGATCCTCTTGATTTCGACGTTGAACCATTTAATCCTACTAGTGGAATTCCACAAGCATCAGAAGATAAAAAATATGATTACAGCAAATGCAATGTAGAATTTGATATTATGAGAAATGGTAAACAAATAGATTGCGTTCCAATTAGTTCCTACCAGTTATTTAACTTATTTAGAAAAGCATTAAATGTTAAAGGAATAAATAAATATTCAGATTGTGAAAATTTACAAATTAAGTTGCTACAGTGTAATCAAGATAATGTTAAGTTAGAAATTAGAACTAATGAATTATCAAACTCAGATAAAAATAGAATTGAGAAAGATATTCGAGACGCAATTGCATTAGAAAATCAAAATGGAGATAATATACAAATAAATAAAATAAGTTATGTGGAAGGTCAAAGCAAAATATTATTGGAGCTTTCTGGTTCAATTAGTCTTAGCTTAAGACAAAAGCTAGATGAAATAATTCAACCATGTCGTCAAACTCTAGAAATTAGCCAAGCTGCAACAGACTACGAAGGAGAGTTTCAAGACACTGTAGATACAATAAGAGCAGATATTAGAAGTATGTTAAGTGTATTTGACCTTAATGCCATTAAAATTACAATAAATCCGATAACAGCAAATGAAATTAGAGGATCAACATTACAATTACAAACAAACGAATTTTTATCAGAGCAGCTTGTTTTAGATATTCAAGAATATTTAAACCGATATGGTATCACATTAGAAATATTAAATGCCAATATTATTTGTTGGGAAATTAACAAACAAAATATTATTAGTGAAGAAGAATGTCATGGCGAAAATGATGAAAATGCATGTTTTATAAAGAAAGATAAAAAAATTTTCGGATTAGGCTTTATGAAGAAATCAAGTTGTTTGCCATGCCAAGATTCAACAACAATGGAAGATCTAAATAATGATAAAGTAAGATGCAACGATAGATGTAAAGACATAGCCCCCTTCCACCTCTACTATTCAGATAGAGCAAAATTATGTGTAGTATAAAATGCAATACAAAAATATCTTTAAGATAGTAAAAATAACGTTTTTTGATATCTTATTTATATCAGTTATGATAGAAATTTTAATATTCTCTAGAATAAGGTTAAAAAATTATATAGAAAAATTTAATGAAGTAATCCTAAATTTAAATATTCTCCAACCACAAATTCAAAATCAAGATCTACAAGCAATAACACAAGTAGAACAAATTGTAAATAATATAAATAATCTCACAAATAAAGCTATCCTAGAATTAATTTTAATTTTTATATTTGTTTACTTAATATATAGTATAATTTATTCTTTTAAATGGAAAATTATTATTAAGAAAATATCTTTTAAAACTGAATTTGTTAAAATTTTAATAGTTTCATTACCAATTTTTATATTATTATTATTAACAATATTTCTATATATAATGAATCTTAATTTATTATTTTCTATAATTCCATTAATTATTATTTTATTTATTATTCTTATTATTTATTCAACAAATAAATCTTTAAAAGAATCTTTAAAACATCTTAAACATATTATAAAAAATAAATTTAATCTACTAATCTCAAACTTTATGTTAATATCAATGTTTATTATAATCTCAATATTTCTATTTTCACTAATATTTTCAAAAATTTATACTAAAATATATTCAGACATGTTAATTGATGTAATAATGTTGATTTTTACATTATTTATTATAAATATATTAAAAATTTGGCTTTCTAAAATAACAAATGAATAATGCGGGAGACAGGGCTTTCGTTAACTTTTAGTTTTGCTTAAGCTTTTTACTAAAAGCTTAGTTCGAACCTGCGCAGGCACTAAGCCACTAGGTCCTAGGCCTAGCCCGTATAGTCGTACTTTACTACATTTATTTAAAGGTACATTGACCGCTCCGGCACTCCCGCATAAAAAGAACTAAATTTTGAATATATAAATAACTTTTTATTTCATAGTTAAAGGATAATATATACCAAAAATCTAGAATTACTAATAATCTCTATTCCAAGGATGCGATTTCTTTTGCCAAGCATATTGCCTTAATTTTGTAGTAGCCCCAAAACCGCAATGACTACATCTACTTTTCTGCTTATGATATGATGGTTGCCCACAACGTCTACATCTCAAATGAAGTCTAAATCGACTTCTTTTACCCATTGATGCAGTACCTTTTGTCATTTTTACTCAGGTGATATTAATACTATAGTATCCCCTCTTATAAACACTGTTCCAACTTTTTTCTTTAATTGATTATCTTGCCATTCTTCACTTTCAGTAAGCACAGTATTAATATGAATATCAAAAGCTATTAATTTCCCTATATATTGTCTTCCATTCTTTAAATCTATAACAACTCTTTTATTTCTTGCTTCATTTAAAGCATCTAATGGTCTAGATGATGCATCGTTCATTTTATTTTACCCCCAAATAAAAAAATAACATAGAATTAGCCTACTATTACTATTTAAAAACTTTACTAATTATTAAACTTTTACTAAATTATATCAAAAATTATATAAACCATCATCTTCTATAAAATAGTAGCTTGAAATCTAAACTTAAAAAGAAGTTGGTATATAGTAAATTTTTTTATTTATTTTTATTTATTTTTATTTTATTTATCTTAATATTCACAATTAATAAAGTAACAAATTTACCTATTCAAAAATCTCCGTTAACTTTGAATCCTCAAGGTACAATTGATACTTCAATAGGAACTCATTTATGGTTAATGGATGATTGTTCTCATAGAGATCCTCAGCGTGGTGCCCCACTTTATCTCCCAGCTGATTTCAGTTACGACTTTATAGCTAATAATTTTGATGTTTTTGTGATTGGGGATTGGAGCAATGGTCTTGGTTATAGAGAGCCTATTGTTGAGGGATATATTAGTCAAATTAAACAAATAAAAAGTGATGCTAAGTTTGTATATTATTCTGATTTCCAGCAGTTTCTTTGGGAAGAAACAACATTAAATGAGATGGAAGATTCTTTTTTACATAGTACAGATCCAGCAGCCTTGAATCTTATTGCTAATGGAAATAACGTTATTATTGATTGGAATGATGATACAAGAGAAAAGTATAGGGGAGAAGGTGAACCTATTTTTAGAGTTAGTAGTTACAATATTTATAGAAATAATAATCCCATACCTATACAAAATAGACCATATGGGGCAACACAAATTACTGATAATCCAGGAATAGGATTGCATGAATATGAAATAAAAACTAAAAGAGATAGTGGTCAAGAATATAGTTATTCATGGAAAAAATCAGTAAATGTGGATAATACCATGCCTAGTTTTTATTTAACAGATGGTTATGTTGAAGTAACTGAGAATTCCCCAAATTATAACTTAGTTTTCCATTTAAAGCCAAATATACCAGATACTTCTGGATTAGATGGTGTTTTGTATATAGATTTAGACCCACAAAACTATGCCTTAGACTTTGGTAATATTCCAAATGAAATTAATCAGATGACTTGGAATGGGAATGAATATGTATTAACTTTAAATAATATTCCAATGAATCCAAGAAGTCCTGGTAGTTCTGGTAAATTTGGTTATGTTTTCTATTTTGAATTAAAGAATAATAATATTGCTGTAGCTAGATTACCTAAAGCAAACAATGAATATTATACAACTAATGTTAATAATAGAATTAAGGCTATAGCATATGGTACTTACCAACAGAATATAGCTAGCTTAAGTTGGAGAAACTTTTATGTTCAACATGCCATAGATATTCTAAATAATCTTCAACCTTATTTGGATGGAGTATATGTAGATGAACCCACTTCAGACCTAAATACAAGAGGAGAAACAATTCCAAAAGACCCAAATGTTAATGTTGCAACTTACAATAGTAATAATATTCAGTTTATGCAACAATTAAGAAATACAATTGGTCCTAATAAATTGATTTTTCATAATACTCTAACAGAAGTAAATTTGCAGCCAGATGCAGATGGAGGACTTATAGAAGGTTATGTTTATGATACTAATATGCCTGGTGGTTATCTTCTCTTACAAACTTGGATATTCCACATGAACAAAATGTTAGAAGCTGAAAATGGGGGATTAAGCTTTGCATTACCTGAGGGATTTCAAAATAATTGGCAACTTAGGATGTATATGTTAGCTTCGTATTTACTAACTAAGAAAGATGGAAGTTACTTAAATATATATGAATGGGGTTGTCCTAGTCCTTCAACACATATATTCCCAGAGTGGGATAATACTAAAGTTGGTTTAGGGCAAGCTATTGATAATCCAAATCTAATTTCTGAATTAAATTATGGTAGTACTGACTTATACATTAGAAGATATCAAAATGGATTAGTTGTTGTTAATCCAACAAATTCTACTAAATCCTTAAATTTAGGGGGTTTGTATAAAGAAGTAGTATTAAATGGTGCTGGAAATGATATTATTTTAGTTGATGTTGCATGGCCTTTAACAATGCAGGGAAATTCAGGAAAGATTTTAATTGCACAAGTTTGTAGTGATGGAACTCCATATGGTTATTGTAGTGTAAATCAACCATTATTCTGTAACACTAATGGTCAATTAATTAATAATTGCCAACAATGTAGATGTTCATCTCAACAAAACTGCCAACCTGATGGGAGCTGTCAAGCTATTAATTTACCTCCTACAGCAACTATAACTCAACCAACTCAAACAATATTTACTGTAAATACACCAATAAATTATGCAGGAACAGGAACAGATCCTGAAGATGGAAATTTACTAGCTTCTAGTTTATGTTGGAGTTATGATATTATTGGAGATACACAAGGTTATTTTGATTTAAGTTGTACAAGTAGTGGGACATTTACTCCTTCAATTTTAATAAATAATCAGCCAACAATATACACACTTAAGTTAACCGTAATCGACAGTGGACTTCTTACAGATGAAGATACAAAAGATTTAACTATAACTCCATCATGTAGTGATATAGATGGAGATGGTTATGGAAACCCAGGATCTATACAATGCCCCAATGGATCTCAAATAGATTGTAACGATAATAACATTAATATTAATCCATCAGTAATTGAGAATAATTCTATAAGATGCTCAGACAATATTGATAATGATTGCGATAATTTGATAGACTTAAATGACCCAGATTGTGTAAATCAATGTATTGATAATGATAGAGATAATTATGGAAGTGGACTATTATGTCTTGGACCAGATTGTGATGATAATAATATAAATGTACATAGTAATATAACTTGTAATTACAATGGAAATAGTTGTGGGAACTATCAATTATGTTTATTAACCTGTCCTGTCCCTCCAAATGAAATTTGTGGAAATAATATAGATGATAATTGTAATGGTCCAATAGATGAAGGTTGTACTCAACAATTGCAATTAAGTTTACAACAAGGCTATAACTTTATTTCTGTTCCATTTGAATTAACTAATAATAATATAAATGATGTATTTGTTGGGATACTTAATGATTTAAGTAGAATCTATAGCTTTGATTCCAACTGGTTTGTATATAGAGTTAATCCTAATCCTCCAAGCACTCTAAATTCAGTAGAATCATTAAAGGGATATATCATAATATTAAATAATCCCACATCTGTAACAATTAGTGGAACTATAGATATAAATAAACAAAGAAACTTAAATCAAGGATGGAACTTAATAAGTATAAATAGCTTAACTCAGATTCAAATAAATACTGCTTTACAAGGTCTAGATTATACAAGTATATGGAAATTCGATAATAATTTACAAGATTATATACAATTAAATCCTTCTATAGATTCATTAGAACCAGGAAAAGCTTACTGGATCTATTTAAATAACCCAGGAATATTTAATCCATAATGTTATTATTATTAAGTAAACAACAAAGTTTTTAATATAAATTTAAGAATAAAATTTTAATGGTTAGTTCATTAATTGGAATTCATGCAGCTTCCGGAGAAATTGGTAGCATTCTATTTTTATGGGTTTTTATTGAACTATTAAATTCAAATGAACAAAGAATAAATAGGGCAAAAAAAGTAGCTTTATTCGGCTTTTTATCTTTTATACTTTCTTGGATTATTGGAGGCTATTATTATTTAACAACTTATGCTAATATTATAAAACCATTAATTAAAGAAAGCACTAATTCCTATGCCCATTTAATTGTAATGGAAACAAAAGAACATGCATTTCTTTTATTGCCTATTTTATCTTGTATAATATTTTGTATTCTTAAAAATGATTCAAAAGAAATTTTAAAAAATAATAAATACAGAAAATCTCTATTATTCTTATCTTTACTAACTTTCTTAATAGGAATGTCTATGGCATTTATGGGCTACTTAATTTCAGCAGCAGCTAGATTTGCATTAGAGGTCAAATTATTATGAAAATTAATACTTCTTCATTGTCTATCTCAGCTATAATTAGTTTTATTTTTCTAGTATTTACTGTAATTTATTCTGAATTAAATGAATCATTTAAGAAAATTCTAACTAATTTAACATCTCATCATTGGATTTCTAAAAGTATCTTAATAATAATTGTTTATCTTATTTCTTATTTTATTACACAATTTTTCGTAAAAAATAAAAGTTCATCAAAACATAAACTTATTTATGCATTAATTTTCTTCACAATATTAAGTTATTTAGTTATTTTAGGCTTTTTTATATATGAATTTGTAAATAAAACTTAAAAATATTTTATTAAATTTCATCTCTTTAGCACAATAAAATTTATATATAACATACTACTCTAAAACAGACACACATACAACCCGTTGGATATTTTGGGCTTGGGGGGTACAATATATTGTACATTTAAAATATGCAGTGTTCTTACTGTGATTCATTAGAAAACAAAGTAACCAATAAAAGAATGTCGCCTCAAGGCATTAGAAGAAGACGAGAGTGCCTTAAATGTAAAAAAAGATTTACAACTTATGAAAAAATTGAGATAAGCTCCCTTTATGTTATAAAAAAAGATGGAAGAAGAGAAAAATTTAGTAGAGAAAAACTAGAAATAGGTGTTGAAAAAGCCTTTGAGAAAAGACCTGTTTCAAAAGAAATAATAAACAAAATGGTAAATGAAGTTGAAGAATATCTAAGAAAAAGAGGAAAAGAAGTGAAAAGTTCTTTAATTGGACAAGTAGTAATGAAGAAACTAGAAAAAATTGATAAGGTAGCTTATGTAAGATTTGCTTCTGTGTATAAACAATTTAAAGACATATCTGATTTTAAAAAAGAGTTTAAGGAGCTAAAATAAAAATGGTAGAATATAATCATTTAACTGAAGGTCCAGCATATGTAGAACCAATTAAATCATCAAGAAAAAATGGGTTAGAGCAAAGAATAGAATGGTACAAAGATAGATCAGAAATAGAAGGTCTTAAAGAAAATCAAATAAAAATAATTAAAAAAATCTATCTCAAAGATGACACAAAATATTCTGCATGGCTTGGCAGAGTTGCAAGAAACGTAGCATTAGGAGAATTAATTTATGTTCCTGAATTTCATCAAAGAATTTTTGAAGGAGTAGATTATAAAACAGAAACTAAAACAACTGTTGATGGTCAAACAACTGATGCATATCTTTTACACGATAATAAAGGTGTAGGGCATTCTGCACAAAGAGACCCTAATTTTAATATGTTTAGGGCAAACCTCTATATGCTTAGACAAGAAAACCAAGAAGCACAGTCACTTGTAGACAAAGTAGAAGAAGAATTTTACAGCATGCTTTCTCAATTCAGGTTTATTCCTAATAGCCCAACATTAATGAATGCAGGACGTGATCTCCAACAACTTAGTGCATGCTATGTTTTACCTATAGATGACACTATTGAATCATGGGGATTAACTACACTAAATACAATGCTCATTCACAAAAGCGGAGGAGGTACTGGTTTTTCAGGAAATCGTGTAAGACCAAGAGGTGATACTGTTAAGGGATCGTATGGAACAGCATCCGGACCTATATCAGTTTTCGAAATTATTGATAAAGCAACTCAAGAAGTAAAACAAGGTGGTACAAGAAGAGGTGCAAATATGGGCATACTTCCATATAATCATCCTGACATAAGAGAATTTATTGAATACAAAAAGAAAAATCCAGGACATTTAGAAAATTTTAATGTCTCTGTAGGAATAACTCAAGAATTTGTAAACGCAGTAGAAAAGGGAGAAACATATCTTCTAATAAATCCAAGAACAGGAAAAGTTCAAGTAGACCAAAATGGCAATAAAGTATCGGAAAATGCTTCAGAAATTTGGAATTTAATCATTCAAAGTGCTTGGGAAACAGGTGATCCAGGATATGTAGTAATAGATAGAATTAACAATTCTACTTCAAATCCAACTCCTGCAATTGGTAATATTGAAGCAACAAATCCTTGTGTGGCTGAAGGCACACTAGTTAACACTCCAAATGGTTTTGTCCCAGTTGAAAATATTAAAGTCGGAGATCTTGTAAGCACAGTTTTTGGATATGGACCAGTAAAAACTATAGAAATACATGAAAATACTCCAGTTTTCAAAGTTAAATTTTCAGATGGAGGAGAACAAATAGTTACAGCAGCACATAGGTATTTTGCAATTAAGAAAGGTAGTCAAAGCAAAAAACTTTCCGATATTAGGTTAGATCAATTACAACCTGGAGATTATGTAAGGGTAAAATCAACATTACTGCAAAACTATTCTCCTGAAGATTATTTTAAAGGATTAAAAACTGGAATTCTTCTTGGAGATTGGTGTTATGCAAAAAAAATGCTTTCAAAAGGCACGGTCAAAATAGCTTCCAATCAAGAGGACATAGAATACAATAAAAACATTAAAATGCTTTTTGGAAATTTATCATTTCAAAAAGATGATACTAGCTCAATTAGTAAATCAGTTAATATGATTCTTTCTAATGGTCAACAACTTCTGCAAGAAGTTCAGCTTAATAGCGCCTATTCATTTGAGAAAAGTTTTGACATCACTAATATTAGAACTAAAGACATGGTATTAGGAATTTTAGACGGCCTTCTTGCAACAGACGGAGACATTAATTTAAAGTCTAACCATCCTCAAATTAGATTTGTAACATCTTCTGAAGCTTTAGCACAAAACATTAGAAGACTTCTACTAATGATAGGATGTCATGGTAGAATTTCAAAGAGTTTCTATGATGACGGAGGCAAGATAAATGGAAGAAAAATAATTAGAAAACATGACAAATTCTCAATTTGCTTATCTGGTGAAAGTGCTAGAACCTTTGCCAAATATTCATTACTGAAGAACATCAATCCTAAAAAAGGAAATCAATTGCAAAATTTAAGAAAACAATGGATGGCTACAGGAAACACATGGAAAGCAAGAATTATTTCAATTGAACCTATGGGAAATGCTAAAGTATTTGATTTATATAATGAAGCTAGTGATACATGGATAACTGATGGATATGTACAACGAGGTTGTGGTGAACAGCCTTTATTGCCTAATGAACCATGCAATTTAGGAAGTATTAATCTCTTTGCTCATATGAGAAGAGATGATGGAAGAGCACTTCTAGAAATAGGAACTGGGGAAGATATTACTGAATTTAATAGAGCTACTGTAAATGGTTCAGCTTACTTAGACATGCAAGCTTTAGAGAGAACAGTCAAATCAGCAGTTAGATTCCTAGATAATGTAATTGACGTAAATAATTATCCCTTACCAGAAATAGAAGTAATTGCTAAAAGTAATAGAAGAATAGGTCTTGGTATTATGGGATTAGCTGAAACATTTTCAATACTTGGCATAGCCTATGATTCTGAAGAAGCAGTTGCAAAAACAAGAGGAGTAATGAAATTTATAAATGAAAAAGCTCATGATGAATCCAAAAAACTTGCCCAAGAAAGAGGTATATTCCCAAACTTTAAGAATAGTATATTTGATGAAAACGGAAGTCATTTTAGACCAAATCAAACTAGTCCAGAATATTATCCAAGGAATTGTGCAGTAACCACAATTGCTCCAACAGGAACTATAGCATTAGCAGCAGGATTAGATGGTCAAGGCATTGAACCATTTTTTGCTATTGCCTTAGAAAGATACACAGCAGATGGATTGGACGCAAAAAGACATGGAGAACAACCTAAAGACAGAGACATATTAAAGATAATGAATACTTTATTTGAAGAAGTAGCACAGGAAAATAATTATTTTGGTTTAACCAGAGATGAATTATGGCAAAGAATAAAGAATAGTAATGGTTCAGTTAGACATCTAGAAGAAATTCCCGAAGAAATTAGAAGAGCATTTCCATCAGCTCATGACATTGACTTAACATATCATGTTGGACATCAGGCCGCAACTCAAGAACATACTGATAATGCTGTTAGTAAAACAATAAATTTCCCAAAACAAGCTACTGTTGAAGATGTAAATGCAGCTTATTGGCTAGCATACAAATCAGGTTGTAAAGGAATTACTATATACAGAGATGGAAGTAAAAAAGATCAAGTTCTTAACTTAGAAGGAAAACTAGCACAAGAGCCTTCACTAATACAAGTAGAAGTTCAAGATACACATGCAAGACTTGAGGTAAGTGCCAATGCTGGACATTATCGAATAACAAGGCCAGAAAAAAATAAAGACAAGTTACATGTAATTTTAGCAGACGATCTTTATGTAGATAGTAGTGGAAATGCTTTCCTTTTACCAAGAAGAGATTTCCAAGTAAGAGCTCCTCCTGGTCAAGAAACATCTGTTGATTTTGGAATGGAAGGACTATTGTTGACAGAAATCCTTAAAGGAGAAGATCCTAATTATGCAAAAATAGTTACATGGCTAAAGTCACCTCGATCAAATGAAGAAGAGGGAATAGGTCCTACTATACTTTGGACTAAACATCACGCAGTAGGAATTGCTTTGGAATATCATCTTTTAAAGAATGGAATTATAGCATATAATACAGATAATAATACTTTAGAAAATAAAGTAAGAAAAAGAGATTTAAGAAAAGTAGAAGACGAAGAAGAAAAGAATACAATACTACAAAGATCTAGAAAAACTAATGGATCAATAAATCAAATTACTGCAGGTAATACTATAGGTAATAAGCTGTTTGAATGTCAACAATGTGGCTCGAATGAATTTACATACCATGCAGGCTGTCATGATCCTGTATGTGTTCCATGTGGTTGGAGCAGCGGCTTATGTGGCTAAATTTATAAATCAAAACATTTTTAAACTATTCATTTTCTCTTTTAACTATGGCAAGATCAGCAGCAAGATCAAAAAGAAAAATAAGTGGAGGCCTTTACAAAAACTTTAGAAAAAAAAGGCTAACTGATTTAGCTAGAGACTCAACTTTAACAAAAATAGCAAACTTAAAGAGAAAAAAATTAAGAATGCAAGGTGGTCATGAAAAAACAATGCTTCTTTCATCAAATGAAGCCAATATATATGATCCTAAATCAAAATCTTATAAAAAAGCCAAAATTAAAATGGTTGTTGAAAATAAAGCCAATAAAGACTTTGTTAGAATGAATATACTTACAAAAGGAGCTATTATAGAAACAGATCTAGGAAAAGCAAAAATAACAAGTAGACCAGGCCAATCAGGCTCAATAAATGCAATTCTTATCTAAAACACAATAAAAACAAGCAAAATTCTATATATTATCATATTTTCTACCCTTTAGTTAATAAATAAAATTTTAATATCTAAAATATTATAAAAAATAAGTCTTAAAACCTTTATAAAACTACTCCTTTTAAATGAAACAAAAGTTTTATATATAAGTAACCATACATTAGCTTTATAAAGGTTATCATGACCTTATTATCAAGTAATAAACTCAGGTTCGGGGGTTGCAATGGTAGATTATGTTAAAAAATGCCCGGAATGTGGTGGCATTAACTTAATTCTAAATAAAGACAAAGGAGAAGTTATTTGTAGAGATTGTGGTCTTGTTATAGAAGAAAAAATGATTGATTTTGGTCATGAATGGAGAGAATTTGACCATGAACAAGCTGCCAAAAGAAGAAGAGCAGGAGCTCCAATGACCTATACAAAATATGATAGAGGTTTAGGAACTTCTGTAGGCCAAAAATCAGATGTTTATCAATTAGGAAGCAAAGAAAGAAATAAATTCTTTAGATTAAGAAAATGGCAATATAGAATAAGTACAGCTATTGAAAGAAACTTAAAATTAGCTTTAGCAGAATTAAAAAGAGTAAGTTCATATTTAAAACTTCCAAAATCAGTAGAAGAAGAATCAGCTAGAATCTATACTATGGCAGTTCAACATAACTTAGTGAGAGGAAGATCAATGGAATCTGTTGTAGCAGGAGCTTTATATGCTGCTTGTAGACGTCATGAAGTTCCAAGAACCTTAGATGAGTTAAGCGAAGCTTCTGGTATAGATAAAAAAGAAATTGGAAGAACATATAGATTTATTACTAGAGAGCTGGGAATTAGAATACTCCCAAGCAATCCAGTAGATTATATTCCAAGATTTGCTTCAGCATTAAAATTAAGTGCAGAAACTCAGTCAGAAGCAGTAGAAATTCTAGAAAAAGCTCAAAAAGCAGAACTTACAAGTGGAAGAGGTCCAACTGGAATAGCAGCAGCTTCCTTATATGTTGCAGCCTTAGCAAATAATGAAAAAAGAACACAAAGAGAAGTAGCTGATATAGCAGGAGTAACAGAAGTTACTATAAGAAATAGATATAAAGAATTACTAAAAGAACTTAATTTGAAAGATACAGTTAAAAAAAAGCTTAAAAACGAGTAAAGGAATAAAATGAGAAATATAGAACCATATAAAAGTAAAGAATTTCAATTTCTAGAATTTATGGAACAAGAAGCACAAAAAGAAGGCTTAAAATATTATTATACTCATGACCATAGAGCACTTCGTTTTGCACAAGTATCTACAGGATCATTTTCATTATACCAAATGTGGGGTGTCCGCGCTTTTGGTACTGGAGTTTTCTTAAAAAGACCTATTGCAGTTGTCGATGATACAGATAGTTCCATCCAGTTAGAACCTCATGGATTTTCTGTAGTGCCAAATAAACTTGAAATAACTTTGATAGATCCAAAATTTGAAGGTGCTGTTGTTAGAATTTGCAAAGCCTTTGAACAAGAATTTGACAAAAAAGCAGTTATTATTAGACCATAAAAAATTCTATAATGGTAAAAATGGAAGATATTGCAAAAGAATTTAACATTTATGATCCTATTGAAGTAGTTATTAGAAATAATGCTAATGTTCAAACTATTCAAGGACTATTTTATGCCCCAAGTTATAAATGTAGTGCTTTTACATCAAAGTTAACTTTAGATGCATTTACAATGTTTACTGAACCATCAGAAGATGGATTAGGTAAAATTGCACATGGTGAAACTCTAAGAATTATTCATTTTTCAGATCTAGTTTCGCATAAAAGATTACCTAATCTAGACAAATCAAAATATTTATGCCAATAATTCAAATTTTACCTTCTTTTCTTTCTACTTTAATATCTCTAAAGTAACCAGTACCCTCATTTTCCAGCTCATCTGCTATTTTTTGGACTATTGCGGTAAGAGTCTTACTATCCGCACTTTTATACGAACCTGGACTTGCTTTTCTTAACATATTTACTCTGAAAGTTGGAACAAATAAAAATCTACTATATTCATTTCCATTTAATATGTAGTTTTTAATAACTTCAACAATATCTCTTGATAAAATATCAGCTTCTGTTAAATAAACTTCAATGCATCTTTCTAAGAATTCTCTACTTAAAGAAACTTCCATTAAAAAATGTCTAAAATTGCCTTTCTATTTAAATTTTATTATAACCTATTAATGTATATTTAAATATACAAATCAAAATCTTTTTAAATTAGTTTAATTATTTATTACCATGCAAAAAAAGCATAAAAACAAGTAAAAAGGTGTCAATTCTAAATGTCTTGCTATGGTGAATTTTATTCAAACTATATTAATTGGCAAATTCATAATATTAGATATTCTCAAGGCTATACTGAAATATCAATAGGAACTGGTTCCATTAGTAATGATATGATAGTATTACTTTGGGTATATTTTAATCATGATCGTGCAATTTCTACTTATGAGCTCCATAGTATAACAGACAAAGGTAAAATCAAAAGATTTATTCACCAAGGGACTTATACTCAATCAGAGTTAGAACAACTTTTAAAGAAATATAGCATAAAAAGTACTCCTAAGACAGACTTAAAAACATTAATTGAAAACAATTTTATTAATACTAGTAGAAGAAATCCAAATAATCAAGATGTTAATGAGTCAGATCAGAAAGTTACTACTAATATTGTTAATGTATAAAAATATACAAATCAAAATCTTTTTATATTAGTAAAATTATTTATTCTTATGGAAAAAAGGGGAAATCAAGAAGTTCTAGTTAAACACTTAATTGAAAATAATGTAAGTCTTCAAAAAGCTTCATTAAATTTAATGGATTCAATGAATACTTTAACTAAAAGAATAGATAAATTAGTTTCAATTTTTGAAGAAGCTTCTAAACATATTACAGATGTGGAGTTAAGTGATGAAAGACTAAAAAATCTAGCTTCTAAACTAGAAGGATTACTAGATCAAAATAAAGAAATTGCAAGAGGCTTAATATTACTAGAGCAATATATAAGATCAAAATCTGATGTAAAACAATTCTCTGAACGTCCGGTTGCAGAATTTAAGCTTTAATATGGAACCATTCTTTCTTTATGATGAAGAATTTGATACTAGAGAAAAAGAATTAAATAAAATAATAGATTTTTCTTTAAAAAAAAATTATAACAACAAAAACACATTATTTTTAAAGAAATTAATATACTCTGCAATACTACATAATAAACCTAAAATTAATATTAAAACCAAACAAGTAAAAACAAATATTCTTAAAAATCCGCAAATATCAAATTTAATTAAAAATCATCTACAAGATAGAAAAAATATGTTTATGCAGTTCCATAATAAACCAATTCATTTAAATAATAGACAAGAAGTAAAAAAATTTCCTATCCAAACAAATAAACCTATAGAAAATACACAAAGACCTAATATATATAAACCAAATTTGAATATACTAAGCATTCCAATAGCTCATGATAAACCTGAAATTGAAATTCCAAGACCATCTTTTGCAAAGCAGAACATTACAGTACCAAAACCAGAAATTATAAGAAAAGAAATTCCTACAACTAGATCTGAAATTAAACCTAATTTAATTAAGCAAGAAATTGAAATTCCTAAATTTGAGGACGTTATACAAGAAGATTTAAATCCAGTTCCTCCAAGAATTGAAGAACCTTCTTTATTAGATCATAATATAACTAAGAATCCAGACAATTCTTTAATTTATATAATAAAAGAATTAACTATAGACCCAAAAACTTATAGGGTCTTTTATGCCTTACAAAATAAATTATTTTCAATTATTGAAAAAGCTCCAAATTTAATAGACGACATAGATTTCTTCTCAAAAAATCTCAAAGAAACCTTAAAACTTTTAAATATGAATATTCAAGATATAGACACTGAAAACTTAAAATTATATTTAAAGAACTATATACTTGGCTTTCATAAACTACAGCAATTAATTCTTGATGGGAGTATAAAAACAATTTATTGCTATGGGGCTAATCAACCAATAATAATAGACCATACCAAATATGGGAAGATTCAAACTAATCTTAATTTTAATAGCAACACAGAGCTAGACGACTTTATTAAATATATGGCAAAAAAAGCAGGTAAAGTTATTTCTTCAATGTCCCCAATAATAAATGTTTCATTTCCAAATGGAATTAAATTTGAAGCAACTATAGGTGGAGATTTTGCAAGCTCTAAATTTATATTAATTAAGTGATTTTAAACATAAATTTAAATATTTTATGTATAGTTTAGTATTATGAAAAATTATAAAAATATTAGAGAAGTGCCAAAAGATCAATTAAAGCTAATTAGAATTGATTTAGTTGAAAGACTATGTTCTCTAGAAAAAGAAGTTGATAGTTTGCAAGTTTCAAATCATAGAATTGCAGAATTAAGAAGGCAACAAGATAGCTATGCAACAGCTTTTAATATAACTCTTAGACTTGAAAGAAATGAATCAGATGATCATATTAGAAAAAAAGAAGCTCTAGGCTTTGATGGCTTAAATATATTTTATAAAACTCTCTTAGAAACATATAATTCCTTACAATCTACCTAATAATTTTAACATAATTGTTTTTTGCATATGTAATCTATTTTCAGCTTGCGTCCAGACAATAGAATTTTTACCATCAATAACTTCTTTTGTAACTTCCTGCCCTCTTAATGCAGGCAAACAATGCATAAATAACGCATTTTTATCAGCATATTTCATTAATTTTTCATTAACCTGATAAGGTCTTAGTATTTTTGTTCGTCTTGCCTCTTGATTTTTGGGAATTCGATATGACATCCAACTGTCGGTATAGATAACATTTACTTGCTTTGCCGCTTTTAATGGATCATTAAATATTTTTATTAAATTTTTATTATTACTTAATTTTATAGCATTTTTAAGTACATCATCCCTAACATTAAATTCTTTTTGTGAAGGACATCCTATATTTAATTTGATGTTTAGAATTGAGCAAGCATAAATCAAAGAATTTGTAACATTATTATTAGAATCACCCAAATAGCAAATAGAAATATCATTAAGTTTTTTCTTTTTTTCAAATATTGTGAAAAGATCCCCAATTATTTGAAATGGGTGCTCCTCATTTGTCATCATGTTAACCACAGGAATTCTAGAACTATATGCAAATTTCAACAAATCTTCATGAGAATAAATTCTTAATGCGGCAATATCACAATATCTAGAAATTACTTTAGCAGTATCTTCTATAGTTTCCTTTCCTTTTCCTAAAGGGCTAGTAGATATATCATAATAAATAGCACTTCCTCCTAATTGATTCATTCCTGCTTCAAATGAAACCCTAGTTCTTAAAGAAGGGGCTTCAAAAAACAATAGCAGAGTCTTATTTTTTAACTTATCTTGATATTTTCTAGGTTTTTTTTTAATATCTATAGTTTTCTTTATTAAGTCAAGTATTTCATTTCTTGTTAATTTTTTTATTTCTAAAAAATTTTTCATATTAATTTATACTTTCTCAAAACTTTCTCTAGATTTATTTTACCTAATTCCTTTAATTCATAATCTACATCAATAATTGGTTTATTTACTTTAATTACTCTATTTAAATTAGTGGGAGTTCCATCCACAACATAGTCACAATCAGCTTTATTTATAGTATCTTCTAATTCTTTTATTTGTTCTTTACTATAACCCATTGCAGGCAAAACTCCATCTAAATGAGGATATTTCTTAAAGACTTCTTTAATTGAACCTACAGCATGTTTTCTAGCATCAATAATTCTTGCATTATTTTTCTTAGCAACAATATAACCAGCTCCATATTTCATTCCGCCATGAGTTAAAGTAGGTCCATCTTCCACGACAATAACTTTTTTATTTCTAATTAATTTAGCTTGATGACATATTAATTCAGAATTTGCTTTAATAACAATTGCCTTATTATTTGCAATTTTAATATTATTTAGAATTTCTTTAACTCCACTTTTTGGAGCTGTATTTACTTTATTTATGATAATAACATCAGCCATCCTAAAATTGGTTTCTCCAGGATAATAAAGTAATTCATGTCCAGGTCTAAAAGGATCTGCAACAGTAATTAATAAATCTGGCTTAAAAAAAGAAAAATCATTATTTCCTCCGTCCCATACTATAATATCAGCTTCTTTCTCCGCCCTTCTTAATATTTCTTTATAATCAACCCCAGCATAAACAACAACTTTTCTTGAAATCCATGCATCATATTCTTCATGTTCTTCGATAGTACATTTTTGTTTAATCAAATCATCATAAGTTTCAAATCTCTGCCATTTTTGCTTAATTAAATTTCCATAAGGCATTGGATGTCTAACTACAACAACTTTCTTCTTATATTTTCTTAAAATATCAACTATTCTTCTAGAAGTTTGAGATTTTCCTGCTCCGGTTCTAACTGCACATACTGCAATTATTGACTTTTTAGATTCAAGCATAGTGTCCTTAGGCCCTAGTAAAACAAAATTTGCACCATTTGCTAATACCACAGAAGCTTTGTGCATAACATCTAAATGACTTAAATCAGAATAAGATAAAACTACGTCATTAATTTCATATTTTTTAATTAATTCTGGCAGAATATCTTCACTAAAAATAGGAATATCTTTTTTATACAATCTTCCTGCCAATTCTTTTGGGAATTTTCTTTTTTCAATATTAGGTATTTGGGCCGCTGTAAAGCATTTAACATCATAATAAGGATTATCCCTATATTTCATAATAAAATTTTGAAATTCTCTCCCGCCAGCTCCGCACAGAATTACATTCCTCTTTTTCATTATAATTTAATTCATCTTTTTACTTTTTAAGCCTTTCGCATTATCTTATCAAGAATTCTCAACAAACATTTACAAACTTAATAATTAATCAACAATTAAGAAACACAACCTTTAAATATTACATGTACTTACTGTATATACGGGTGTTACATTGCCAATCAAATATAGTAAACATGCCAGAGAACAAATGATTGAGAGAGGAATTTCAGAAAAAGAAGTTGAAGAAGCCATACAAAGAGGTTCAAAATCACTACAATATCCAAACAAGATCCTGGCAGCTTATAGGTATTTTATTGTTGTTTACAAAAAAATTGGAAATGATGAATATATCATTACAGTTAAACCAAGGTGAGAAAAAATGAAATGTCCAATATGTAATAAAGGAATATTAAAAAAAGGAAATATCAAAGAATCTATGTTTGGTATATACTTAGGCGAGTTTCCTGCTGAAATATGTACTAATTGTGGGGAATCTTTCACTAACCAAGAAACAACAAGATTAATAGAAGAAGCAGCTAAGAAAAGAGGTATATGGGGCCTTGGTAAGAAAATCAAAATAACAAAAACTGGGAATTCATTAGCTGTTAGAATACCAAAAGAGATTGCTCAGTATCTTAAGTTAAAAGAGGGAACTGATGCATATATTCACCCAGAGAAGGATAAGTTGGTTATAGAATCAGATTGAATATAGTTATCAGATCTTTTCAGCGAACATTTTGGGGTATCATTTATGTCCTTATTTTTTTTATCTTTCAATAATGGTTCCTGCTCTTCCCTTTAAAGCTTTTTCTATATTATTTATATTAGTAATAATAACCTTTTTACCTTTATTATTTAAGAAATTTATTGCAGCTTCAATTTTTGGGCCCATACTTCCCGCTGGAAAATGCCCTTCTTTATAATACCTTTTTAGTTCACTTAATTTCACTCCATTTAATTCCTGTTGATTTTTCTTTTTGAAATTCAAGTAAACTTTATCAACATCAGTTATCATAATAAAAGTATCTGCCTTAATCCCATTAGCTAAGCAAGCAGAAGCTAAATCTTTATCAATTACTGCTTCAACACCCTTTAATTTATTATTTTCGTAATTAACTGGAATTCCTCCACCACCTACTGCTATAACAACAATATTCTTGTTTAATAAATCTCTAATTACATCAGCTTCAATAATAATTAAAGGCTTAGGAGAAGCTACAACTCTTCTATATCCTCTTCCTATATCTTCTTTTATTATAAAACCTTTTTTCTTTAATAACTCTGATTGTTTTTTATTATAAAATGGTCCAATGAATTTACTTGGATTTTTAAATGCATTATCTTTTTTATTTATTAAGACCTGAGTTAAAATGCTTACAACATTTCTTTTAATTTTATTTTCTCTAAATAAATTGTAAATACATTGTTGTATTAAATATCCTAATTGTCCCTCTGTTTCAGCATCTAAAACATCTAAAGGCATATTAGGGTCTTGTAAGAGGAGTTGCCCTACCTGCGGCCCGGAACCATGCGTAATTACTATAGAATTATTTTTAATAATTGTAATTAAAGGTTTTAAAGCTTTTTGAGTATTTTCAAATTGCTTTGCTATAGATGAATCTTCACCCTTTTTTAGAATGGCATTTCCACCAAGAGCTATCACAACTTTTTCCATAATAAAATAAAAAAGAATTGTTTGTTTTTAAATCTATCTTCTTCTTTTATTGTTTATCCTATTTCTATTAATTCTATAAGCACTAAAGTTTCTATAGATTACAAATATTAAAATCATCGCAATAGCTGCTATAACTATAACTGTCCAATCATTACCTTTTGGAGATAGTCCTATAGTTTCTTGTCTAGTAGGTTTTAAGAATAATGGAGAACTACCTCCACCTCCACCTCCACAAGGTACTATTACTGCATTTTGCCAATTTCCTGCTCCAGCAATT
The DNA here is from genome assembly GCA_018302785.1 of Candidatus Woesearchaeota archaeon. GTDB lineage: Archaea > Nanobdellota > Nanobdellia > SCGC-AAA011-G17 > JAGVZF01 > JAGVZF01. Next base: position 63,394 of record JAGVZF010000013.1, read on the forward strand.
TGTCCAGTTTGGAATCTACCCTCAACATAACCGCCGTTCACATAAATATTATTATTATCATTGTTGCAAACTCTATAACCTTCTAGAAGTCTAGCTCCAGTATCTACATATACACCATTTTCATTAGTATCACTTAATATATTTGAAGCTACAGAAAAGCCTTGTAATTGAATGCCATAATCACCTTGAGCTTCTCCATTGTATCTTGCAATTGAATTTGTTAACTGTGTAGAGTCAAATAATTTGTATCCATGAAAATGATTAGATAATGCTATGCTTTGATTTACAGAGGCGTTATTATACATTTCAAAACCATTATTATGGTTAATTGCTATACCATTCGTAAGTTGACTATTACCGGAAATATGAAATCCAGCACGTCCATTATTTCTTGCTGTAACCCCACTAGCCCTGGAATTATGTTGTAAGACGAATCCTATCATATTAATGTTACCGTCGCCACCATTGTTTGTCGCAATACTATCTTCAACACTAGACCAACCTTGCTGCCAAAATCCCCAATAATCATTATTATTAGAAGTTGAACCACTTACTGAAGCATTATCATATAAAATAAACCCATCCTCTTCATTACGAACTGCAGAGCTATCTTCAACCTTGGAATCGGTAAACATTTTAAAACCCCAGTCGTAGTTAGAGAGCGCTAGTGACGAAAAGACTTTTGCACTATCCTCTAAGTAAAATCCATTGTCTATATTTCCCCATGATTCACACTCTATACATTGGCTAGTATCCCACATAAAAAACCCGTTTGCTCCATTTTCATATGAATGACTATTTAATACCCTTCCATTTTCCTGCACAACAAATCCAGAAACTCCATTGTTATTAGAAAAGCTTGATTCAACAAAGGATCCTTCACGAACATTAAATCCCTCGTATCTATTATCTTGTGCTCTGCTCCCAAAAATATAAGTTGAATATGGTCCTTGAGCTGTATAGAAACCTTGGGAGTTATTTTCAGCAATACTATCTAAAACTGTTGTATTATCATATAGCATGAAACCTATTCCTGCATTTACTACTTTGCAATTTTTTACAGTAGCTTCATCAAAGAGTCTTATCGCAAAGTTGCCATGATTTCCTCTTATTTTATGATTATTACATGTGAAATAAAATCCATCGCTTCCATCAGCTACATTAATGGAATAAGGAAAATAAATATCTTCTGTCAGCTCTACACACCCGCTTGCATATATGAAGGAAACACCACCTGTCTGTCCGTTAAAAAAAGCCTGATTTAGCTCGATACAACCTTCTCTTGGCATTGCCTGTTTTAACTTAAAGCCGCTAGGACTTTCTCTAGCAATTTGTAGATTAGGTTTAGTTAGTCTTTGTTCACTCATTTCAATATTCTTTAATCTATTAGTTGTTAAATCATCAATATTACTAGTAGCCAATACGACTGGAATAGAAATGCTTACTGAAATCAATACTAAGATTAATAATAGACTTCTCAAACTCATTTCACCTCTTTTAATATTACATCAAAAATTAACTCGAAGAATATATATATATATATCGTTATTCTCATTAAGTAGTTATTTAGTGAAAAAGAATTTATCTAATTATTATTTCTGTCATCAATAGGTTCTGCATCTTTAACTAACATATAAACATAATCATAATCAATTCCATCTTCATTGACAATATCATACACTTCAATTTCTAAATCATTTAATTCTTTACTATTATCCAAAACAAAAGTTGCTTTTTTTCCGTTGACATCTAGAACTGCTCTGTCAGTTCCTCTTAAATCAACAGTAATTATTTTACCATCAAAATTTATTTTATCTTTGACATTAAAAACATATCTATATTTTTTTCCAACAGTTTGGGATTTCTTAAATTCTAAAACAAAATTATTTTCATCAATTATCTTAATTATCCTTAAGTCAACATCAACACCTCTAATAGTTCTTAATTCATGCAAAGGTAATCTTATATTTTCACCATCAATTTCTAAAACTACATTATTATCATTTATTTCTTTAGCAAATATAATTCTACCATCAATATTTCTTCCTTCCCCATTTTCAAGTAAATATTCAAATTTATTTAAATTAACAATAATTCTTTCATCTTGAATAGTATTATCTTCTTCATTTACTGGTTTTTCTTCAACCTTATCATCATCCTTATTTGTATCAATAACACTCCCACCAGTAACAGAATCATTTTCATTACTAATTTTATTGCATCCAGAAATAACTAACAATAAAACTAATACAATTCCTAGATATTTTATTTGAAATTTCATATAATTAATCTATATTCTTTAGTATATAATATTTTTCATTTTACAAAATTATTGTTAAAGTCGACCAAAATAGAAACATTTATATAGTAGTATATGTTACTATTATTCAGTTATATTATTAAGAAACATTGATAAGTTTTCTTTTTACAATTACAAAATTGTTCTTTAAGAGAAAGCTATATTAAGAGTTTCTTTGAAAACGGGGGGAAATCCTAAAATGGTTAAACAAAAAACCAAAGTGTCTAGAAAGAAGTCAAGAGCTGTTAAAGCTAAAACTTCAAGAAAGACATCAAGAAAAAAGAAAAGGTAAGCATTTAGCTTACTTTTTTTCTTTTTTCATATTAATATTTTTCCATTATTAATTATAATTTTATTATCTAATTTTACTGTTACATTTTTAATTATTATGTCAAGATGTATTGTAGAATCAATAGTTCCACCTTCATAACTTGTATTATCACCAAAAGCAAAATGACATGTTCCTAAGACCTTTTCATCTTCTAGTGTACAACCACTAATTTTTGCATATGGATTAGTTCCAATTCCAAATTCAGCTAAATTATAAGCATTTTTTGAGTTATCTACTCTATTAACTTCATCTAATAATTTTTTCAATTTAATTCCATCATTATTTTCTTGTATGTTTTTAATAAAACCATTTTCAATTTGAATTTTAGTTGGAATTTTAATTACATCACCACAGTAATCAGCAACAATAATTCCACTTGCAGTTCTCTCGACAGGAGCAACAGAAGTTTCTCCAGCAGGTAAATTAGAAAAGCTTCCATAATCCTTTAGAGTTCCTGTATCTGCAGAAGCTTTATTTCCTAGTTTAAATGTAATATTAGTTCCATTATTGCTTGTAATTGTTGCAGTTTTAGTCTTGTCTAAGAATTTAGTTAATAACTCAGTAGTGTATTTAATTGAGCTATAATCAAATTGCATTGTCCTTAAAAAAACTTCTTCAGTAATCCCTGGCATAGTAGCTATTCTTGCTCCATTCTTAGTTGCATTTCTTCTAGCATTAGTATGGGTTATACTCTTAGTTGTTGGGGCAATAATAACATCAGAAAATAACATTGCATGAGCAACAGCTCTGGGAGGTTCTTCACCATCAAATCGTCTAGGCACCATTTCCATTATTATTGGATCTAATCCTATATCTAATGCTTCTTTATAAATTGCTAAAGCAATATTCTTCTTATTAACATCAGTAATTATTAAAATATCTTCACCTTTTTTTGTTTTAAAACAATTTAAAGTATTTTTTGCACTCAATTGCAAATTTCCCATAAGAATTTAAGTAAATCTCGAATTTATAAATCTTTTTTAAAATTAGGCTTTGCATAAAATCTAGACCTCTTTCTGTGCAAGATAAAGTTCTGCACAATTTTTAAAATCAATCTCAATACCGAGCTCAAAGCTTTCATGGACTAAAACACAAATATTATGGGCAAGGCATTTGCACAATAACTCCAATTTTGCACAAAAAGCTAATAATTTGGTTAGTTTTTATTCTCTAAAGACTATTTATCTATAAAGAGATTTGATTTTACCCCAACTAGTTTGATCTATTGTGGCTGGATCGCACGGTTGTATATCCCTAACAATATTGCTTATTCTAATCTCGTCAATTACGCCAGGGAATGGAAGAGGTCTCCAATAACATCTTCCCATGTAAAGGATTTCTGAATGGTCCAATGGACTTATTTCGTCGGGGTCAGTAATTGCTCCATCAAGCACCCCATTTATAAAGAGCTGTGTAGTTCTTCCATCACAAGTCGCCGCCAAGTAGTACCATCGTTCTAGTTCTAAGTTAGTATTACTCCTTAATGACCCAGAAGACTCAAGTCCTGAAGGTACAAAAACTTTGATTTTATCTCCTTCAACATGGAAGTGAAAAGTACGACCCCCAATTATCTCTCTTACTGTATTGTAGGAGTGCAATTTTACCCAAGCCTCTACAGTCACTTCATATTCAAGATTCAACCTATCTCTTACATCTATGCTGACATAAGATCTTTCATCATCAAATGTTAAAGCGTGACCATCAAATGAATCTGACAACCAATGTGGATTAAAAATTATTCCATTATTGCCCAAGTTTGAACTATCATAAATAGAATCTCCGCTACCTTCATCAAGATGCCATAGACCTACTGTAGCTGAATCTGCTTCAAAAGGTCTGCATTGTGCACTTGAATATTTATTAAAACCAAGAATTCCTATACCGACCCCTAATGAAACTAAAGATCCTTTAACTAATTTTTCAAGTGATTTCTTAACCATTATAACTCTCAATTAATGTATATACTGCAGTATATAGGTTGTTTATAAAGCTTGCTTTCTTAATTACTAACAGTAATGTCAGACTCAAAATAAATATATAATATACAAAACAATTAATTGGTATGAGAAACACAATTTTGACTATTTGATGTGCAAACCATAAATTACTTAATGTCTAATGCTTTTTTTAATGCTGGTTTATCAAATCCAATAATAATTTGGCTATCAATATCAATTACAGGCACTCCTAGTTGTCCAGACTTCTCAACCATTTCATGCGCTGCTTTTTCATCTTCTTCAACATTAATTTCTTTATATTTAACATTATTCTCTTTAAAAAATTCCTTAGTGGCTTTACACCAGACGCAATGGCTTGTGGTAAATATAGTAACATTATGCATAGATTATTCCTCCTAATCTTTAATATAGGAATCTAGAACTTCTTTAAGTATTTTTTGTTTTCTCTTTATTGAAAAATTAATTAAATTATGATATCTAACTAAATTTTCTTTACCATAAATATAAACTTCATACTGCATTTTAGTACTTCCAAACCCAGAATGAATCCTACTTTTGATTTTATGATTTATTCTAAGATCACTCAAAAATTTACATAATAAATTAACAGTATCTTTATTAGAATTAGAAAATGAAATCCACCTGCAAGCTCTGCGTCTATTGGATAAATTGTAACCAGCTACTGAACCTTCTGAATCAAAAAGGCCTTTCAAAAAGTATATTTTGTGGTTTTTATTGGGAAAAGAGTTTTCATTAAATGCAAATTGTCTTATGAATTTAGCTACCTCAACAGAGCTTAAACGTACATGATATAAATTATTATAGCCTAAACCAAAACTTACTGGTAGCTTAGCCCACCTTTCCAACTTTTCTTTAAAGTAAATAGCGAAATCTTTATCTTTAACACGAAGAATTAATCCTGCTGAAGTTCCATGTGAAGATTTACTGTAAAAACAATGACCATCACCACGCTCTACTCCTAATATGTATGCTAGTTCTTTGGAGGATCTGAAGGCAGATTTTGGAAGTCTATGGTGTTTTATATCATTTATTTTCAATCCAGCTGCCTTTTTAGATCTGTTGAATCCTCCAAAATATCTTAAGCAAGCTTGATATAGTATTGCAGGAATTTCTCGAGCACTTGGAGAATGTTTTAATTCTTTGCTTCTAGCCTTTAGTTCAGCAACAATCTTTTTCTTAGACCACTTTTTCATTAAATACTAATCAACCTTCTCTAATAAAAGTATTTGTTCAAAGCAAAAACAGTATTGGAAAATGTACAAAGAAAACTAGATTTAAATACTAATTTAATTCATAAAAAATATGCAGCAAAATAGATTTTGGGAAATAGATTTCTTTAGAGGACTTGCTGTTTTCTTAATGATTATTTATCACTTTATATTTGATCTAAATTATTTTAACTTTATTTCAATTAATATGTATTCCGGATTTCTAGGAATATTACAAAAATTTATTGCAATAACTTTCATTTCATTAGTTGGAATATCATTAAGTTTAAGTAGTAAAGCAAAAAGCAAAAAGCAAAATTTCAAAAGAGGTCTTTTAATATTTTCACTAGGATTAATCTTAACTTTATTAAGCTATATATTTGTTAAAGAGTCTGTAATTTACTTTGGAATTCTCCATCTAATAGGAATTTCAATAATTATATCAATACCATTTTTAAAATATTTTAAGCTTAATCTTTTTCTTGGGATATTAGTTTTAATCTTTAATAAGTTTATTTCTTCCATCTCTGTAAATTATAAATGGTTAATACCTATTGGAATTAGATATCCTAACTTTAAAACCCTAGATTATTTTCCATTAATACCTTGGTTTGCATTAGTATTATTTGGAATCTTTATTGGAAAAATATTATATGATGAAAATAGAAAGTTTAAATTCATTAATGAACCAAAAATATTTATTATTAATATATTTAAATTTCTTAGTAAAAATTCATTAACCATATATTTATTACATCAACCAATTATGATAGCAATTTTATATTTAATTAAATCAATAAAATAATTATCTTCTTCTTTTATGTTTATTTTGCTTAATAGAATCAAAATTATTATAAATTAAATATAACATTACTAATGCAACTATTATATAAATTAAGAATAACCAGTCTGTGCTTTCAGTAGGGGACTTATCAATATTTTGAACTATAGCAATTTTCATAAAAGAAGGAGAACTAGTCCCACTACCACTTACTGTGATATTTATAGAAGCAGTATTATTAAAGTAAAAAGGATCTAAAGCGCCATCTGTTGGATAAGAAAAAACTCTAAATCCATGCAAACCAGCAACACTAGGAATAAAATTAAATGACCTTGGTATTCTCTGACCAGGATTAATCAAAACACAACAACCACTACCCCCAGTTCCTCCCCTTGGAGTACTAATTTCATTACCAAAAGATACTCTTACAGTATCAGGTCCACTATTTGCTATCACATAATTTACTGTAATTAATTCTCCAATTCTTGGATTAGTTGGATTTACAATAAATGATTCAATTCCAATATCAGCACTTGCTGCAAATACAAAACTACTAAGAATCACAAAAGTCAACAAGTAAATTAATTCTTTCAAATTTAAACACCTTTTATTTAAACTAAAATATTTACTTATAAATTATTTGGTGCCACTATTTAATGTCAATTAAAAATAAAAAAGAAATTTTATTCAACAATTAGTTTTCCTTGCATATCACTATGTCCTGATCCACAGAGAACGCTGCAAAAGAATGTAAATTCTCCTTTCTTATCAGCAGTAAACTCAATAGTTTCTGTTTTTCCAGATTCTAATTTCTTATTAATATTATAGTCACTTATAGCAAATCCATGTGCCACATCTTCACTAGTTATTATTAATTTCACTTTGTCTCCTTGCTTCACTTTAATAATAGATGGTTCAAATTCAAATTTTCTAGCTTTCATATTAATTACTACTTGATTTGCAGTAGTACCAGTATTCATATTATTATTTTCATTCACTTGATTATTACTATTATTATCTTGGTTATTAGAAGTATTAGTTTGTTGTTGACATCCAGAAACTACTAAAGTCATTGCTAATAATACTATTAAAAGATATTTTAACATTTTAAATCCTCCTTAAACTTTTATTATTTTATTTGTTTTTAAATCTTTATATGTACCCATAGTTTCTACGTTTCTAAAAACTAGTGTTCCATCATCAGCTGTATCTCCCACACTACTCCAAATAAAATCAAATTGTGGATAATCCATAGCCTCTTTTGACAATAAAATTGTAGGAATCTTAGTTATTTTATACTTTTGTATTAATTCTTTTCCTTCTTTAGAATTTATATCAATTTTCTCTTCATTTTTTATATACATTTTAATTTTTGCAATAGCTAATTTATGCTTTGTTACATCATAGCATTCTTTGCAATTTTCATCATATAACATAATTAAATTTACTATTCCTTTAATTTCATTAGTTTTTAAATCTAAATAAGGTGGATTTATATTTCTTAATACAAAATAACCATCATTTTCTACAGTTCCAACTTTATCCCAAATATCAGTAATTACTTTATATTTAGATGCTTCTGGACTTAATATTAATGCAGGAATTTTTTCGATTTTATATTTATTTATTAATTTATCTGCTTCAGCAAAACTATATTTTTTTTCATCATTGAATTTTATATTTAAATTTTTAAATTCACTAACTGCTATACTCATATCAATACATTCTTTACAATTTTCATTTTCTATAATTACTAGGTTAATAGAAGGCAAACTTTGATTGCTTAAACCTCTAATTTTATTTACCTCATCATTAGTATATTTCTCCAGCTGATAAATTTGTACAAAATTATAAGAAATTAATAATATGATTATAAGAAAGATAGAATATAAAAAATGTTTATTATTAACAATTTTTAAGTTAATATGATAATTCTCCCTTTTTTTATTACTATTAATGTCCATATCTAATTACTTAAGGTACATTCTGTTATAGAACTTAATCTCGATAAGGATTGAACTCCCACATATTTTTCTGCATTATAAATCCATGTTGGATATCCTTCAACTTGAGCATTAGCACAAGCTTCTTTTTCTTTAGTACATTCTACATAATTTACATATTTAAATGACTTTCCAAACATCTTTTTTTGAGCTTTACAATTAGGACACCAATCTGCCCCATACATTTTAATTCCTTTTTCACTTAAACATTTAGCAAAATCATCATATTGTCCAGGCTTACTATAATAAGAAACTGAGGCATAAACGATAGAAGCTAAAATTATGATGATTATAGAATAAATTATGATTTTTTTACTATGTTTTTTCTTTTCGTGTTTTACTGGCTCTTCTTCCTTTTCTTGATGTGCCATTAATCTTCTTTTATGTTTACTTAAGTATTTATCTTCCATATTATGAAAAACATCCTTGGACACTAGAAGGAACTTCTCTTAAAGACTCTGGAACTTCATTTGAGTTCTGAGTATCTTTTACTATTTGATTACTCTCAAGATTTAAGTCCTTACTAATTTCCTTAATATCATTAAAATTCTTTTTTAAATTATAAATTTGAATAGTTTGAATTACTGTAAAAATTATTAAAAATACAAGTACTCCAAAAATAATAAAGTTTTTCCTCATTTTTAATAAAAAAATAAAAAATTTAAAGCTGTGCGTCAATCACTGCTTTAAATGTCTCAAAAGGATATGCTCCAGCAATTCTAAACTGAACATATTTTCCATCTTCACTTTCAGTATACACTAAAGATTGTCCGTTATCCATTCCTTTTAATGCATCTACGTCAACACTACCTTTCTCTGCAATTACATAAAATCCTGGAGTTCCTGAAATTCCTGCATTAGATCCTTCACTTAAGTCATTATCAATTTCTGCTGTAGTTCCTTTATCTAAACAACTATCAAATTTCTTAGAATCTAACTTTAAGTCTTTAGCAATTTGTTTAAACATGTCAATTGCCTTATCATTACCACTCCATTCTGGATTTTTCTTAAATAATTCATCATGATACTCCCAATACTTATTTTGCTCTAAAGCACAATTTGCAGCTTCAGCAGCTTTTTGAGCTTGTGGATGAATTTGTCTTAATGGATAATCCTTATAAACTAATTTTACCTTTCCAGTTTTAATATATTGTTCTTCTAATTGTGGTAATGTTCCTGTATAAAATCTCTCACAGAAAGGACATTGATAATCGCTATATTCTATAATTGTAATCTTAGCATTTTTATCTCCCCTTACAGGATCATCTCCAATAGATAAAGAAACCTTTGAAGGATTTGTATTCCCTTGTGTTGGTCCAGCAGCAGTTGGATTATTATTGCCTGAGTTGTCTACAACAGCAGCTCCTGTTCCATCATTATTAAATCTAAAACCACTTGTAAATATAGAAATTATTAAAAGTAAGCCTAAAACAGCGCTTAAACCTTGCCATATTGTTACTTTTTTAATTTTAAAAGATTCTTTTTCTGTATTTTCTTCCATCTTAAAATCCCCCTAAAAATTATAAATCAATAACAATTTAACTATTATTTAAAGCTTATGGTAAATAAATTCTACTAAAGTTTAGGAACTTTTATAATTACCAATCTAGCTGTTTTACTTGAATTATGTTGGTGTGGTTCTTTAGTTGGTATAAATAACCAATCTCATTCCTTAACTAAATAGATAATTCCATTAACAATTTCATTATTTACTATTTCTCTACCACAAATAAACTCAACTTCTCCTTCTAAACAATACCATAAATCAGCTTCATTTTCATGAATTTCCGGTAAATTATTCAAAACTTCAGAATATTCTATAATACTTAATGGGATATTATTTTCTTTAGAAAAACTTTTTATAGGCTCTAAATGCTTAGTTTCTTTTGTTACTTTACTCTTTAAACTTTCTTCTATAGTTTCTTTTTTAATTAAAACTGATTTTGGCATAGTCTATTATTATTAAGTGTGTGTATAAATAATACCATAATATATTTTACTACCAATAGTTAAACATAAAATTTATAAGCAAGTTCTATATAGAAGCAGTCTTATAAGGTGATTTATTTAAGGTGACTTGGCATTGGCAATATTTTAATGGTAAAACTCTTGAAGAAAAAGTAGTTTTATCTGATTCTGAAACTAATGCTATAGTAATTTCTATAAATTTTGAAAGATATCCAGAATTGCCAGAAAGTAAAGATAAAGCTCTTGAGCAAATAAGACCTAAAAGAGATCCTTCTCAAATAAATCCTTATTCTATACAAGGAACTTGGAACGGTTTACAATTATCTCCTAAAGAGTCAATAGACGGCTTAGTCTATTTTAAATATGAAGGCTTAAAAGTTGAAGATATAAATTACTTTAAAAACATCTGGAACCTTTTACAATTTGAAACTAATCCCCAACCAAATGGAACAATTACTTTTTCTTATAAATCAACAAGAAGAATTTGTGATTTTGTCCCCAAACTAAAAAAATAAATCCAAAACTTTTATAAACAGAAATTTTTAAAATAGTATAATGAAAAAGAGGTATTTTATTTTAGTAGTTTATCTAATAATTTCTATAATATTCTCAATAAATAGTAATGCTTCATCCCATATTCCATCAAAATATGATTCTTGGAAATACTCAATTTCAAGTGTCTCATTAATTAGTATTATTTCTTTGATAGGTGTTATAACTCTATCAATAAAATCAACAAATTTAAAGAAGATTATACTTTATTTAGTTAGCTTTTCAGCAGGAGCATTATTAGGAGATGTATTTATTCATTTACTTCCAGAAGTTACTTCTCATTATGGATTTACAATTAAAGTTTCAATCTTAATTTTAGTTGGAATTTTAATGTCATTTTTTATAGAAAAAATAATTCATTGGAATCACTGTCACAAGCCCACTAATAAGAAACATATACATCCATTTGCTTATTTAAATTTAATAGGAGATGCATTCCATAACTTAATTGACGGAATAGCAATTGCTTCAAGTTATTTAATAAGCATTCCAGCAGGAATAGCTACAACAATAGCAGTTTTATTCCATGAAATTCCTCAAGAAATAGGAGATTTTGGCATATTAATACATGGAGGATTTTCAAAAGCAAAAGCCTTATTTCTGAATTTTATTACTGCTTTAACAGCAATTCTAGGGGCTATTATAGCCTTATTAATAGGTAATTATGTAGAAAATTTAACTCTATATTTAATCCCAATAGCAGCAGGAAATTTAATTTATATAGCTGCTTCTGATCTAATTCCAGAGCTTCATAAAGAACCCAATATTAAAAAATCAATAGTTCAAAGCTTTATATTTATGTTAGGAATATTAACTATGCTTACCTTAATATTATTAGATTAAAACAAAACTTTAAATACAAACTTTTCTTCTACAATTTATGGCAGTAAGAAGAATTACCATAATAAAAATCAGTAGATTAGAAAATTATAATATAAATGAAGATTTACAATGGTTTTCAAATTCTCTTGGTTTATTTGGAGATAGAGACAAAGAGAAAAGTTGTTTTAGAGTTTTTCTTGAAATATTAAAAGTCTCAAAAGTTCATGCAGGAATTTCAAGCGAACAAATAGCAATAAGGTCTAATTTAACTAGGGCAACTGTAATACATCACATAAATACTCTTATTTCAAAAGGTCTAATAATATCTAAAGATAATAGGTATTTCTTAAGAGTTAAGAATCTAGAAGAATTAGTAGATTTGATTAGATCAGATACAATTGAAGTTCTAAAAGATCTTAAAAAAACTGCTAAAGACTTAGATACTGAGTTAGGATTATAATTCTTTAGAAATCATCTAGATATTAATTGTAATGATCATAAAGGCTTTGACCGTAAACTGTGGTTCTGGCCTTAATACTGTATATAAATGGAGACTTAATTGAACTAATATTAAATAAACTTGGGGTTATGAAAAGAGTAACGCCTTAATGTATAATCTAAAATATGAAAGTATTAGAAATACTTTTAAACTTAAAAAATTATCTTTTACTAATGTATGAATTTACCACCAGAAGTAAAAAAGCTGAAAAGCAATTTTATGAAGTTTTTAATTCTAGAGAAGGTATACGTGAAAAGTTAAAAATGCTAATGATAAATCCTAGAAAGGAATTAAATTCCCATAAACTAAAAGGAAAGTTAGAAGGTAAGTGGAGTTGTTATCTTGGCTGGGACATTAGACTAGTTTACGAAATTGATGATAAAAATAAAGAAATAGTGGTTGTAGCAGCTGGTTCTCATAAAGAAGTTTATGGTTAAATTTTAAGTTTCCAAGTTTTTATACCTTGTTTCTTGGCTTCATCACTTTCTTTAATAGCTTCAACCATTTTTGGATTTCTCAATATACCAACTTCTTCCAAAAGCCCCTCATATTCCTTTCTTGGTATGGTAACCATTTCTTGTGTCATTTTAGTTTAATAAGTGATTATCATTTATAAAACTTTAGTTTTATGTGGGGTATATGTAAAATTAACTAATAGTGGTACTCTAAAATATATTTTAAGTTATTTATATTAACGCTAATTAATTACAAATTAAATAGATTTTCTATGTACTTCATTGGAATTTGTTATCTATAAGCATTACTTAATTTAACAGAGCCTTCCCGCAAGTTAGCTACTGATTTAAAATTAGGACAAAATAAATGGTTAGATTTGATTAAGATAAATAAAGTTTAGCTCTTTGCTATTTTCTAGAGAGTCTCAAAAAATAGATTTAAATAATTTGCTATCTTATAACCTTTAATATCTATTTTAAAAATCAAATGTTGGGGGTTAAAAAATGAGTTTAAGAAGTAAATTAGGATTATCTTTAGCAGGAATTGCATTAACCGCTACTGTAGCTTGTGGACCAAAACCAGAGTTAAATGACCCTTATTTTATCGGTCTTTCCACTTATCAAAATAGATATATAAAACAACCAACAGGAGAGGTAAATCTACAAGAACTTTTCATGATGTTGATGTAAATGGAAGTATAGATCAATTAGATGAAGAAATTTATAGAGTATCACCCAATGAAAGAGAATTGCAAATCTCAATAACATATGTGAGAGGTAGACAACAACCATTTGTAACTCCACGGTCTGAACCAGATTCTACTGTTACATTATTAGATGCTGATATGCGATTGGATATAGAGTTTAAAAACATGATAAGGTCAGGATTATTTATACCAATTCCAAGTGCAGTTAAAGAAGAGATTTTGTAATCTTTTAATTAGGTTTGAAGATCAAATATAAAATAGTTCTTTTTCTTTTTATTAATATTTTAAATTCAAAGCGTCGTAGAAAGGCTTATAAATCTTTTTGAAATTATAAAATTACCCGTTAAAACTACAGCAAGTAGGAGGGTTATTATGAACAAGAAACTTATTTTAGAAGCATTAAAGAAGTTAAGGGAAGTTAATGTTGAAAGGAAATTTCGCCAAAAAGTATATAAATAAGTAAACACACATAAATAAGTAAAATGACCAACGTAACACTAGCGGTTCCGGAAGATCTGCACAAAATTATGCAAAAACACAAAGACATTAAATGGAGCGAGGTAGCTCGTCAAGCCATATGGGAAAAAGCGCGGAAGCTTGAACTTATGGATAAACTCCTGGCCAAAAGTACATTGACAGAAGAAGATGCACTCAAAATAGGCCGCAAAATCAAGCACGGAATTGCTAAAAAACACGACTTGGTCAAATGAAGATTCTTGTTGATGCAAACAGGATTGTTGCTGCTTTGATGAAGCAGAGTACAACAAGAGATATCTTACTTGACGAGGCATTTGAATTTGTTACACCGGATTATTCTATTTCTGAGGTTGAGGAACACAGAGATGAATTACAACAAAGACTTAAATTAACAAGAGAGGAGTTTGATGTTTTACTTGCGCTTCTTTTTGAGCGCATAACTGTTCTTCCAAAATATGCATACAATGATCTCATTAACGAATGCAAGGAAGCCATCGAAGATATTGATGACGTGCCATATCTTGCAGCATGTTTGGCAAGTAAATGTCTGGGCATTTGGTCACATGATCCGCATGTTCTGAAACAGAAAAAAGTAAGTGTGTTTACGAATATCAACATGCTGAGGATGTCGAAGTCGGCGAAATCGGATTGAATATTATACAACTTCATAGAAAATCTTAAATATTATAACACATCATCAAAAAATAGTTCTAATCATGAATTAAGGAGATAAAAATGGTAAAAATAGGAGAAAAAGCACCTGAATTTACAACAGAAGCATTTCACAATAACGAAATTAAAAAAATTAGTCTAAAAGATTATAAAGGAAAATGGGTAGTTTTAATGTTTTATCCAGGAGATTTCACATTTATTTGTCCAACAGAATTATACGAAGTAGCTTCTATGTATGATAAATTTAAAGAACTAGGGGCAGAAGTTCTTAGTATTTCTACAGATAGTGTTCATGTTCATAAAGCATGGTCTGACACATCAAAAGCAGTAAGTAATGTAAAATTTCCAATGTTATCAGATAAAAATGGAAATATATCAAGATCTTATAATTCATATATAGAAGATGAAGGAGTATCTTTAAGAGGCACTTTTATTATAGATCCAGAAGGAATTTTAAAAACTATTGAAATTCATGATAATTCAATTGGAAGAAATGCTAATGAATTATACAGAATATTACAAGCAGCTAAATATGTTTCTCAAAATAAAGGTCAAGTTTGTCCAGCTTCTTGGGCTCCGGGAAAAGAAACATTAAGACCAGGTCTAGACTTAGTTGGAAAAATATAATTAATTACACTAATAATGATAGTAATGAAATTTGGTGGATCTTCTGTGGATTCACCTAATAAAATTAAAACAATAGAAGAAATTGTTAGAAGAGAACTTGCTAGAAAACCAATAATAGTTGTTTCTGCTTTAAGAGGAGTTACAAGTGAATTACATGAATTAGCAAGAACTTCATATCAAGGTACATATCCATCAACAGGCTATGTAGCTTTAAGACATTATGAACTCATACGTAATTTAGGATTAGACCTTTCAATTTCTCCAGAAATATCAGAATTAGGGGATTGTCTTAAAACAAGAAACCTTCCTCATTTACAATATATTGATCAAGTCATGTCATTAGGTGAAAGAATCTCAATAAAAATAGTTGCAGCTTATTTAAGAAGTAAAGGCTTAAATGCACAAGCTTTTAATTCATATGACTTAGGACTTGTAACAAATTCAAATTTTTCATCTGCTGAATTTTTACCAGAATCATTACCAGCAATAAATTCTTCAATAAGTAGCCTTGATTGCATACCAATAATTACTGGTTTTATTGCAAAAGACAAAAAAGGTAATATAACTACACTTGGTAGAAATAAATCTGATTATAGTGCTGCAATTTTTGCTAGAGCAATAGAAGCTGAGGAGCTACAAATTTGGACTGATGTAAATGGGATTCTAACTGCAAATCCAGAAATTGTTCCAAGCGCAAGAACTATAGCAAATCTCTCATATGCAGAAGCTAAAGAATTAGCATTTTTTGGAGCAAAAGTATTACATCCTAATGCAATTGAACCTGCTGAAGAAAGGAATATTCCAATCAGAGTCTTAAATACTCTAGATAGAAATAATCCAGGTTCAACCATATCAATAAAATCACCTAGAAATGGAGTTAAAGGTATAACAAGTAAATCAAATGTAATTATTGTTAATAATAGATCAGGAAGTATGATAGATTCACATGGTCATTTAGCAGATACATTTAATTCCTTCAGCAAATATGGAAAATCAGTTGATGCAGTAGCTACCTCAAATATTACAATTTCAGGAACTGTTTATGATTGGCAAAAACTGGAGGAAATCATAAAGGAAATTTCTCAAAGAGGAAAAGTTACATTATATCAAGGTCTTTGTCAAATTTGCGTGGTAGGAGACGGAATTGATGAAACACCTGGAATTCAAGGAAGAGTTTTTGGTACTTTGCCAGATATTATAGTAAAAATGATAAGTCAAGCGGCAGATTCTTCAAATATTACATTTTTAGTTGATGCCGATCATGAACACGAAGTAGTTAGAAGACTACATAGAGAATTCATTGAAAATTATCCTATATGAATTATTCCTTTTCCATATAATATTAAAAGAATTCCTAATGCTATCATAACAAATCCAGTAAATAATCTCATCCATTTCTTTTGCGAATCTTTCCATTTTTGTATTTTCTTTGCACTTAATCCAAAATAAACTAATAATAGAATTACTAATAAAGGCAATATAAATATAAAATTATAAACTAATAAGTAAATAACAGTTTGTGCTTGAAATCCTTTTGTAGCTAATAAAGTTGTAATTGCTAAATAAGGACCACCTGTACATGGAAGTTCAACAGCTGCAACAAAAATTCCTAAAATAATAGCACTAGGAACACTTATTTTCTTCATCATCTCTTTTATTTGTTCAGCTCTTCTAGCAGGAATTCTTAAAGAAATTCCTTTTCCATACCAAAAGAAATCTTTAGCTTCAATTAATCCCAAAACTATAACAACAATTCCAACAACAACACTTAAAGTCTCAGCTAAATTAAATCTTTGAATAAATAATAATAAACCAATTCCAGCTAAGAAATAAGTAATATAAACAGCAGTAATATAAATTAGTCCTGTAACTAACATCATATGTCTTCTTTTTTGTTTGGATAAAGCAAGTAAT
Organism: Candidatus Woesearchaeota archaeon; assembly: GCA_018302785.1. Lineage (GTDB taxonomy): Archaea > Nanobdellota > Nanobdellia > SCGC-AAA011-G17 > JAGVZF01 > JAGVZF01. The sequence goes on from JAGVZF010000013.1 coordinate 80,688, forward strand.
GTAGTAATTAGCAAAATTAGAACTCCTATTGCGCATGGATTTATACTATCAATTAAAGCTGTTGTAATAACAGCAGCCCAAGTTATATCAATAGCCATTTTAAATTTGGCAGCCTGCTTTTTCAGCCAAATTATTTAATTCCTGAACTCCAATTAGTCTAGTTCCATCAGGAAATTCCCAATCAGGATACTTCTCTACTTTTTTGTCTAAACATAATTGTGGCTGTCCTTCCATACCCCTACAGGCCATAGGTAAATTTCCCTTTTCATTTTTAACACATTTAGGATCACATTCAATATAAACTCCTCTTTCGTAAATTATATTATATGAACTTCCAAACATATCTTTTTGCCTTGCACAATTTGGACACCAATATGCCCCATATTCCTTAACATTTTTATCAGCCAAACAATTAGCTAAATTATCATAATTAACTTTTTCTTTATTACATCCACTAACTATTATTAAGCTAATAATCGCTAAAATAGTTAATAAACTAGTTGTTTTAGCAAAATTCACATACATTTTTCTTACTAGATGACTTTTTTACCTCTTTTTTCTTTTTAATTGGTTTCATATTTTTAAATTATTTATTTAACTTTATATTTTTTTCTATTTTACCATCTTTTTTATATAAAATAATACTTAAAATTAATATTATTGTAATAAAAGTTGCAGAAATTAAACAAAATATACACCAAGCAAATATAACAAAAGCTTCAAGAAAAGTTAAATATAAACTAAATATAAATGAAACTATAGATAAAATAAGGATATACTTAGTAATTTTCTTTTCTTTAACTAAATTACCTTTCTTTTTCATGGCTATAATTTTTTCAAAAGATAATATAAAAAATAGTAAATATCCAATAAAACCAAAAATTGCAACAGGAATTCCTAATATTTCAGCATAACTACTTTTATTTACTATATCACAATTAAATTTTTCATTAAAATTACAAAAAGTGCTTAACTCAGGTTTAAAATGTAAATAAGTTAAATAAATTGTTAAAGGCATTCCTAATAAACTTAGAATTAGAATAAATAATATTAAAGACCTCTTAGACATGATTATATGTTAAAATTAATGATTTATAAAACTTTCTAGGTATTATTTCTTATTTTAGAATCTTATAAAATAACAGAAAATCTTATAAAATAACAGAATTTCTTAATAAAAGAAAAAAGGGGTATGAAATGGGTATTGCTTATGTTCCTGGATTAGTTTGGATTGCTGCTTTATTTTTCATAGGAATAGTTATCTCATTAGTATCTCAAAAATTAAAAATTCCAGATATTATATTATTACTCCTAGTAGGTATAATTTTAAGTATAAAAGGATACACAATAAGTAATTTTTTTCCAGAAAGTTACTTATTAGCATTTACAGTCTTTGCATTAATTTTAATAGTTTTTGACAGCGCATCAAATTTAAAAATTTCAGAAGTCCTTGACATCTCCCCTATAGCTGTAAAATTATCAGTAGTCTTTCTTTTATTAAATGTATTAATTCTTACATTCTTTACTCAATTAATATTCTTTAATATTAAAGATTTTAGTACTATATACATATCAGTTGTATTCTCAGCAATAATGGCAGGAACAAGCCCAGAAGTTCTTTCTTCATTCACTTCAGTAGCCAAACATAAAGTCCTAGATATACTTTCATTTGAATCAATTATTAATGATCCAATTACACTAATATTTCCAATAATAATATTTAATGTCTATACGGGTGCATTAAAAACTAATAGTATTGTAAATTCATTTATTCAACAAGTTTTATTAGGAGTCTTATTTGGATTTATGATAGGATATGTTGCATTTAATTTACTAAGACTAATTTATTCTAATGAAGACAATATAAGCCCATTAATCTTAGTTGCATTATCTCTTGGAACTTTTGTATTAGCAGAAGAACTTAATGGAGATGGAATACTAGCAGTAACTACCTTAGCTATAATGTTTGCTAATGCTCCAATAAGAGAAAAATTCGAACTTCAAAAATTCAGTAATATATTTGCAAATTTTCTACGAGTAGTCTTATTTATTTTATTAGGTTTAATAATTAAACTTCAATTTAGCCTTGATTTTATTATTAATAGCTTAGCTTTATTCTTCATATTATTATTAATAAGATTTCTATCAGTAGAGTTAGTCTGTGCAAAATCAAACTTTACCTTAAGAGAAAAAATATTCATGACATTAAACATTCCTAAAGGTATCACAACAGCAATTCTTTTAATTATAATAAGTACTTTATTCTTAGCAGAAGATCAAATTCTAAACTTAGGGTTAATCTTCATTATTTACAGCATAATTTTAGGGTCAATTTCAATTAAGTTTGCAAACTCGTGGCTTAATATCAATAGACCAAAATTAGAAGATATAAAATCGAAACCACTAAAATGACCAAAGAAAATTTTCATGCTTTAACAATTGATGAATCATTAAAAAATTTAAATTGTTCAAAAAATGGATTAACAACTAAAGAAGTAAATAAAAGACTAAGTATACATGGGGAAAATATATTAAAAGAGAAAAAGAAAACATCAAAGATAACTATTTTCCTTAATCAATTTAAAAACTTTATAGTAATATTATTAATAATAGCCACAATAATATCTTTAATTTTAGGAGAAACTTTAGATGCTACTGTTATCTTAATAGTTGTAATTTTCAATGCTATTTTTGGTTTTATTCAAGAATATAAAGCAGAAAAGGCAATAGAAGAATTAAGAAAATTATCTAATCCAGTAGTTATTGTAATTAGAGATAACAAAGAAATAAAAATTCCTTCCACACAATTAGTTCCTGGAGACATAATATTATTACAAACAGGAGATAAAATATCAGCAGATTCTAGATTAATAGAATCTTTTTCATTACAAACACAAGAAGCTAGCTTAACCGGAGAAAGCACTCCAGTAACTAAAAAAACAGATATTTTAGAAGAAAACACAATTGTTGCAAACAGAAAAAATATAGTTTTTTCAGGCACAACTATAGTAAATGGAAGAGGAAAAGCCCTGGTTTATGCAACAGGAATGTCTACTCAAATAGGAAAAATAGCAAAATTAATTGATGAAGTTATTGATGAACCTACACCATTACAAAAAAAGCTAAAAAAATTAGGAGAATTTCTAGGGATAATTTCTTTATCTATATGTTCAATAGTATTTGTACTTTTATTATTAACAAATATGAGTATAATTGATAGTTTAATTATTGCAGTAAGTTTAGCAGTCGCAGCAATTCCAGAAGGCTTACCAGCAGTAGTTACAATTTCTCTAGCATTAGGAATTCAAAGGATGGTCAAAAAAAATGCTTTAATAAGAAAACTTCCTTCAGTAGAAACTCTTGGATGTACAACATTAATTGCAAGTGATAAAACAGGAACTATAACAAAAAATGAAATGATGGTAGAACAAATATATACAGATAAAAAACTTATTTCTGTTACTGGTTCAGGTTACAATCCATTTGGAAGTTTTATATTTAATAAAAAACACTTCAAATCAAGTTCATTAGATTTATTGCTTAAAATTGGAATTCTTTGTAATGATGCTTCATTAAAATTTGATAAGAGATATGATATATTTGGTGATCCTACAGAAGGTTCATTAATTGTCAGTGCTTCAAAATATGGTATAAATAAAGCTAAATTAGATAAATTATATCCAAGAATTTTTGAAATTCCATTTGATCCTTCTCGAAAAAGAATGACAACAATAAATAAAACTAGAAACTCAAAAATTGCTTGTGTTAAAGGAGCTCCAGATATAATAATTAAGTTTTGTTCTTATATTAATGAAAATGGAAAAGTAAGAAAATTAACTCCTAAAGACATTGATTCAATAATAGCAGCAAATGAAGAAATGACAAATAACGCTTTAAGAGTTCTTGGTTTTGCATATAAAGACTTTAAAAATGAATATCGTGAAAGCGACTTAATTTTTATTGGTCTACAAGGAATGATTGATCCTCCCAGATCTAATGTAAAAAATGAAATTAAAAAATGCCAAGAAGCAAGTATACAGGTAAAAATGATAACAGGAGATCACAAAAATACTGCTTGTGCTATAGCAAAACAAATTGGCATGGGTACTAAAGTTATAACAGGAGAAGAACTAGATAAAATCAAAGATAAAGATTTTGATAATATAATAATAAATTATGATATTTTTGCAAGAGTAAACCCAGAACATAAAATAAAAATTGTTTCTGCCTTTAAAAACAAAGGCCATATTGTAGCTGTAACAGGAGATGGAGTTAATGATGCCCCTGCCTTAAAAAAGGCAGATATTGGGGTTGCTATGGGAATTACAGGAACAGATGTTGCAAAAGAAAGCAGTGATATGATTTTATTAGATGATAATTTTAATAGTGTTGTAGCAGCAGTAGAAGAAGGCCGAGGCATATATGATAATATTCAAAAATTTGTTAATTATTTACTTTCATCAAACATAGCAGAAGTTCTTATAATTACTATTGCTTTAGCAATAGGCCTTCCATTGCCTTTAGTAGCAATTCAATTACTTTGGTTAAATCTAGTTACTGATGGGTTACCAGCACTAGCTATAGGAGTAGATCCTCCTGAAGAAGGTATTATGAAGAGAAAACCTAGAAATACAAAGCAAGGTATAATAACAAAAAATTTATTAGTAACTATGCTTTCTATGTCATTAATAATAACAACTACTATTTTATTAATATTTAATTATTATATAAAAAATTATCCAATAAAAGCTACAACAATTGCATTTACAGCATTAGTAATATTTGAACTAGCAAGACTTTTAACAATAAGGTCACAATATAAACTTAAATTCTTCTCAAATATATGGTTATTCTTAGCAATATTTACATCATTTTTACTGCAAATAATGGTAGTTTATACACCATTAAATAAATATTTTGATACAGTTCCTTTAGGTTCTTTTGATTGGTTATTAATATTAATTGGTTCTTTAATTATCTTTGTAACAGGTAGATTAATAGCTTACATAACTAAAATATCAATTGATGATACTCATTAATTAGTGTGGAGGGGAAAAGAGGTGTTATTTAAGAGAAAAAAGAAAACCTTCCATCTCACCATAATGAACATCAACAATAGAAAATCACTAGTTTTTACCTAAATATATAATATCCTTGTTTTATATAAAGATTTTTAATTACTTAATAGTTTTAATTCAACAACTTAGGTAATAGCAATCTTTAAAAAAAGCGTATTTTTAGTATTAACATGGAAAATTTAACTGAAAAAAGGCTCCAGAAGTATATTGATATTACTCAAGAGGCATTAGAAAAAGTTAATATTACATTAAAAGATAAAGATTTAAGAATGAAAGCTGAACAATTACTAATATTATCAAAATGCTATTATGATGATGCATTATATTTCAAGAAAAAAGGCGACTTAGTTAATGCATTTGCTGCAATTAACTATTCTCATGCTTTCCTAGATACAGGAGCTATATTAAAACTATTTAATGTAAAAGATTCAAGGTTATTTATGGTTGATGATTAATGAAATATGTGATATCTCTAGGTGGCTCAGTTATAGTCCCAAATGATATTGATATTAATTATTTAAAAAAATTTAATGAAATAATTAAAAAATATTCAAGAAATAATAAGTTTATAATAATTACTGGTGGAGGTTCAATAGCAAGAAAATACATTAAACCTCTAAAAAAAGCCCATTTAGATGTAAAAACTATAGGCTTAATTGGGATTGCAACAACAAGATTAAACGCTGATTTAGTTAAATCTATAATGAAAATAAAAACAAATCCAAGAAATAATAAAGATATAATTAATTTAATAAAGAAAGATAGTATTGTAGTTACAGGAGCTTTAAATTTTCTACCAGATACTACAACAGATGGAATTTGTGCACAAATAGCACATGAAATTAAAGCAGACTTATTTATTAATATTACAAATATTAAAGGTTTATTTGATAAAAATCCTTTAGTTTATAAAGATGCAAAGTTCATCAGCAAAATCTCATTTGATAATTTTGATAAAATGGTTAATAAAATGAAATTTCGATCAGGTCAACATTATATTCTAGATCAAAAAGCGGCCCAGATAATTAAAAAATATAAAATTAAAACTATTATAATAGGAAATAATATTAAAAATCTTAATAATATTCTTTCTAAAAAGAAATTCATTGGAACTGTTATTAATTACTAATTCTTCTTAGATCTTATTTCGTTGTCAAGAAAAGTATCAACAATTTTAATTACATTTTGCATATTATGTAACCTCTGAGGATTCCATGTTGCAGAAGCTTCAACTTTCCTACTAATAGCATTCCTTAAAATTATTTCTAAATTAAATTTTCCATCATCTAAAACCTCTCTTAGTAAACCATCCATATGAATAGTTAGCACAGGACCATTTCCAGGTTTCATAGCAAATTCCACAAAATACCTATCACTTCCCTTAAATGCCACGTTTAAAGGTTCAGCTTGACTACTATCCATAGGAAAATACTTCCCACCAGGCGTCAAACATACTACCCCAGTACCTGGCCTTTCATTTCCTGCTTCATTGTATAATCTGCCTTCAGGAGTAGATCTTAAATAATTCAACAACTCATACATGCTCCTGCTTAATATAGCATAATTATCATCAACCATAACCCTAATTATAGCTCACTAAATTTATAAATCTTTGCTTTTTTACTATTGTATAATAGTTATTAAATTAACAAATTTTAAAACTAACAATTACTAGATATAAATTATGCAAACTATTATAATAGTCACAGGAACTCCTTGTACTGGAAAAACAACCATAGCTAAAAAAATTGCATCTCTTCTTAAATTTAAATACATTGATGTAAATAGATTAATTAAAACCAACAAAATTCATGATAAATATGATAAAAAAAGTGACTCTTTAATTGTAGATATTAAAAAACTAAATAGAATTCTAGAAACTTTAATAAAAAAATCAAAGCAAAATCTAATAATAGATTCACATTTATCTCATTATTTACCAAATAAAATAATAAATTTATGTATTGTTACTAAATGTGATATAAAAATTTTAAAGAAAAGACTGAAAAAAAGAAAATATAATGAAGAAAAAATTAGGGAAAATTTAGATTCAGAAATTCTTGATATTTGTCTAAATGAAGCAATAGAAAATAATCATAATATTATAATTATGGACACATCAAGAAAAATTAACTATAAAGAATTAATTAAAAATATTCATTGACCAAATCTTCTTTGTCTTTTATTAAATTCTTCAACAGCACTAATTAAATCATGTTTTTCAAATTCAGGCCACATTTTATCAAAGAAAATAAATTCTGCATAGCTTCCTTGCCATAATAAAAACCCGCTCAGCCTCTTCTCTCCGCCAGTCCTAATTATTAAATCTGGTTCACTTGTCAAATAAAGATTCTTACTAAAAACCTCTTCATTAATCTCGTCAACAGAAATCTCTCCATTTTTTATGTTATTACCTAGTTTCTTTACTGCATCAATTATTTCTGCCCTTCCAGAATAAGCCATTGCAAAATTAATATTATAACTAGTATATTTCTTAGTTTTTTCCTCAATTCTTTTCATTACATCTTGTAGTTCTTGGTTAAATTTCCATGTTCTTCCAATAAATCTTATTCTAATTTTATTTTCATCAATTCTAGGATCTTTTTCTAATCTTTCAAATTCATGATAAAAAACATTCATTAAATAATCAAACTCTTCTTTTGGTCTATTAAAGTTTTCAAGAGAAAATGCATATAATGTCAATTCCTTAATATTAAGATCTTTACACCAATCAAATAATTGTTCTACCTTTTTTGCACCCCATTCATGACCCATCCAAGGTTTTAACATTAATTTCTTAGCAAATCTCCTATTTCCATCAATTATGATTCCAATATGTCTTGGCACTTTATTTTCTTTCATAAGACTTCAAAATTAATGAATTAATATTTATTAAAAAGCTTTCTATATAGTAATTAATAGTACTTGTAAGTACTTTTTCTCTTTACTATTATGATAAAGGCTCTTGATGCTAGAATTCTAGGGGTTAAGATAAAGAAAAAATTGCAAAAAATTAAAAGAAATAGTTTAATATATATACAAAAATAATTATAACGATGAAAATGTAAATTTGTAACATATTATACTAATAAGTAATGACATTTTAAGTCAATTAATAGTCGATAAAGAATTTATTTAAGTTATTAGTTATTAATAAATAGTAACAAATAGAAACATTTATAAATAAGTTCATTACTTAAAAGTTGTATCAAAATAAAGATCATTCCGGAGTTGATAAAAAATGAAAGGAATTAACGAATATTTCAAAGCATTAAGAAAACCAGTTTGTATATCATTAATAGGTGCGATTTCTACATTATCACCTTTAGAAGTTTTTGCAGCCCAAAACCAAAGCAGAGTAGATTCTGTAAAAGTTTACGATTCAAAATTCGGCTCATTACAATATTCAAGTCCTGGTGATACACTTCCAGAACTTACTTTATATGGAGTTCCAGTTATTGCAGATAGCACAAGACATGATTTTACAGTACCTGGTAGCACAACACACATAGGACCCTTTCCAAAAGGCTATAATCCTCTAAAACCTCATCAAAGATCTGAAAGTTTAACAGATAAATGGGGCAGATTTATTGATGGTATATTTGATAAAGATAAAGAACAAACAATCAACCCAAAAGAGGTTAGAGTAACTCCATATGTACCTCTTCATCCTAGTGTACCTCAACCAACTGCAGAAACAAATAAAGTTACCACATCACAAAAACCAACTACCACAACTAAACCATCAAAATCATCTGTATTATCTCAAACTAGAGATGAACAAGAAGCTCTAATTTTAGCTTGGGATGATCACTCATTTATGGATTCAAGCGGTCCAATTGTAGAAAGATCTTATACGTTATTTCCTAATGAAATATTTGATACTACAGAAATACCAGTAACAATTAACGGTATTGTTTACTCTGATAATACACAACTACCACAAGGATACAAATTTGAAGTAAACGTAGGAAAAGCATCAGAATTTATTGAAGATATAGCAAGATTTGTACAAAATTCAACTGATTTATATACAAATAGATCAAAACCACATATTACTTCTCAAAGAAGTAACTTTGCTCAAGACTTAAGAAGAGATGAACAATCTTCTAATTTAATACCAGAAGATTATAAAAATCTGCAACAAGCACTTGAGGATAGAATTCTAACACCACAAGAACTAAATTCTTTAGCACCTGGACCTTATGGGTTATATTATCATTTAATTAATCCAAATGGGAAAAATATTGCAAGCGCAGTTCAAGTAATCAAAGTAAAACCATATCAAGTTACAGCAAAACCAGATACTGTTAAAGTAGAAATTCCAGTACAACTACCTTGTCCTAAAATAGAGCAAGATAGATCTTTAGAAAGGGCAGTTCAAGACATTAATGTTCAAAGAGAAGAAAGAAAAGGAAGTAATACTTGGAAATGGGTTGCTGGAATTGGCGCAGGTGCTGTTATAGGTTATTTAATTTATCAAGCAACTAATGATGATATTAATATTACAATAAATAACGAAAATAATCAACAATTACCACCAGGATGGGGTCATGACAGAGATGATCCACATGATGGAGTAGAAAATCCATAAATCTTAGGAGTATTAAAAATGAAATTATTTAAAAAATCACTTTTTTTAATTGCACTATTTATATTCTTTAATATATATATTACAGTAGCTATTGCTGGAAACATAGAAAATGATTATTTCTTTGAAAGAGGAACTAATATTTCATTAAATAATGTTAGAGGCCTAGTTTATGTTTGTAAAGATGATAATTGTAATGAAGTTGACTTAACAAATAATGGAAGATTTGACCAAAATTCAGGAAATACAAACAAAATTTCAATAGAATTTCTAGGAACAAGAAATCCAACAAGATATGCAGAATATTTCTATAAAAAAGGATATTTACCATTAGAAACCACAGTCTCAGATTATGGTACAGGTCATGAAGTAAGTTATGATAATCATTTTGGCAAATTAAACTATTGCAGCAGTCATATTGATAATTTCTATGTAGTTAATGAAGTAAGACCAAATGAACCTTTACAAATTGATGTCCAAGCCAGCCTAGGAGCAGATACATATAGTGCATTTTCAAGACCTAATAAAAGACCATATTTTATCCCACCAGACCAAAGTATTAGAGATGAATATTACTCAGCTAAAACACAATTAAATTTAAGAATTATAAATCAAGATAATAGACTTGTTTTTGAACAAAATAAATTATTAAACTTATACCTAGATGAAAAAGAATCTGTTCAATTTTCATGGACTCCAACAATTCCAGGAAGATATAGAGCTGAATTAATTTCTACAGTAACAGATGATCAATGTAATCAAGAAAATGACATTCCCCAACAAGTAGCTAAAGAATTTAAAGTTCTTGAAGATCAATCAAACCTAAGCTGTTATACTTTACTAAATCAAATAACATTTAGCGATCCTCATCCTGTTGAAAATCAGCCCATAAAAATATTTGTTGAAAAAATAAGTAACTTTAGAGACAATAACCAAAGACTTTATCCAGTTCAAACAGATACTAGATTAAGAATATTTAAAGATGGAAACTTAGTTCATGAAGAAACTAAAATACTTCCAGCAAATCAAAATCCTGATCAGTCAACAGAACATGAATATAATTGGACAACTCCATCAGATGGATTATTTAATATTATAATTGATGGAGAAGCAGAAGATCCTAGATGTAATAACATTGAAAATATATCTGATCATATAGAAACAAATTTACTTGTTAAGAAAAGTAATGTAAATCCACAATTTGATTTAGATATACTACCAATTAATGATTTATCAATTTTTGAAAATACAAATGCACAATTTACAGTTAATGTTAATTATAATGGAAATAGAAATTTAATATATAATATTGAAGAATTACCAAATGGAGCTAATTTTGAGAATAATGTATTTTCATGGACTCCCGATTATGATACAATAACCCATAATAATATCTTTAATCAATTGAGAAATATTATAGGAATTCCATTAAAAAAAGACTTTGAATTAGAATTTAAAGTTACAGATGGAGTTTTAGCAGACACTGAAAAAGTAATAATTACTGTAATAGATAAAAATAGAAAACCAGAGATTTCAAATGTTAGAGATATAGAAGTAACAGAAGGAGACCCAATAAATGCAAATAAAATATTCATATTTTCTGATCCAGATAATGATACTTTAAAAATTACATATACTGCTCCATTAAATAATAATGGAGAATGGTTAACAAAAGTGGGAGATGCTGGATTATATAATATCCAAGTAAGAGCTGAAGACAAATTTAATGGAAATGATAAAGAAACATTTAGAATTATAGTACATGAATTAGCTCAAAATAATAATGCTCCTATATTAGATTATATTAGTGATAAAAGAGTAAAGGAAGGAAATTCTTTAATATTTTCAATTAATGCTAAAGATCCAGATAATGATAAATTATATTTTAGAGTTAATATAGATCCAAGAGCTATTGGGGCTACATTTAATGAAGAAACTAAAGTATTTACTTGGCACACAAGAAAAGGACAAAAAGGAACTTATGAAGTAGAATTTTTTGTGACTGATGGATCGCATGAAGATTCTCAAATTGTAAAAATATATGTTTTTGATGAAGAACTTCAAGTAGATTTAGAAAACTCAGAAAGTCATAAATTCTCAGTTTCTAGCTTAATTATAGAAAATACTGAAGTAAAGCAAGGAAATAACTTAGAAGTATTTGTAAGAGTCAGAAATTATGGAACTGTACAAGATAAAGTAACTCTTAGATTAGAAATTAAAGAACTAGGGATTAGAGAAACTAAGACATTTTCAATAGATGCCAAAACAGGCAAATTAAAGGTCTTTAGTATACTTATTCCAAAAGATTCACCAAAAGGTAATTACATTTTAGAAGCTAAAGCCTTCAATAATTACTGGCATAGTACTAGAAATGCTGAATTTTCAATAATTTAAACTGCTGCCAACCACTGTAGAGTAATTACTACCAAAAAGTTTATATATAAGTAATAACTCCATAATGGCAACATAATTACCAATAATAGGGGGGTATTAAAAATGAAGAACATATTAGCATTGTTCAGTGCATTAATTTTGATGATATCAACTTTAGTGCCTGGAATAGTCGCAACAGAATCTGATGGTTACAGAATTAACAGTGTAGAAGTAGATGGTGTAACAGTCTTCGAGAAGGGAGTACCAACAGGTGCCAAAATAAATGTAGAGAGAGGAGAAACTTCAATAATCGAAGTGGTAATTGAAGGAAATCCAGATTTACAAGAAGAAATTGACGACGTAACAGTAGAAGCAAAAATATTTGGTTATGAACATGGAAGTATTTCAGATGAAACTTCAATATTTACAGTTCAACCTGGTGTAACCTACAGAAAAGTTCTAAGGTTAGAAATTCCAGAAGATTTTGAACCAACTCAAGATGGTAAGACTTTAAGAATTACAGTAAGTGATAATGACAATAGTGTTTCACAAAACTTTAGAGTCTTTGTTTCTGAAGTAAGACATAGATTAAACATACTTGATGTTATCTTTAATCCTGGATTACAAGTAGAATCAGGTTCAAACCTATTCTCAATTGTAAGAATTGAAAATCTAGGAGAAAAGAAAGAAGAGAATATTAAAGTATCTATGAGCATTTCAGAATTAGGTTTAAGTAATAGTGTCTTCATTGACGAACTAGTTAATGACAGAACAGAAAATGATAGAACAAGAACTAGAAACGATAATGAAGAAAGTTCAGCCTCATCTGATGAGTTATTCTTAAGATTACCTAAGAATGCTAAAGGAGAGTATGAATTAAAAATCTCAGTTGACTACAACAGAGGAAATTCTGTTGAAGAAAAAACTTACATATTATTAGTAAGTCCTTCAAAAGAGCCAACAACTGGAGAAACTCCAAGTGAAGTTTCTACTGTAGTAACTGTTGACACTACAAAACAAGAAGTTGAACAAGGCAAAGGAGCTGTATTTAAGTTCATGTTTGCCAATCTTGGAGATGCTTCTAAAACTTATACTTTAGATGTAACTGGAGTAAATGACTTCGGAACATATAGAGTAGATCCTCAATCTGTTACAGTAGCTAAAGACCAAACTGGTGAATTAGCCTTATTTGTAGCAGCTGATGAAGATGCATCAAAGGGAGTAAAAAACTTCAATGTTAAAGTAATGGAAGACACAAAGGTAATAAAACAAGCAAGTCTTTCTGTTGACGTAAAAGAGTCAAAAGCTGTAGCTGATCCATGGTCTAATATTAGAACTGGATTAGAAGTAGGATTCTTTATCTTACTAATAATCTTAGTAATACTTGGACTTGTAATAGCTGCAAGAAGAATGGGCAGAAAAGACAATCTTGAAGAACCTTCAAACGGAACTCAAAGTTATTACTAAATAACTTTTTTCTTTCTTTTTTATTTAATTTTTTTCAATAAATTTAAATACTAATTAATTTCTAAACTACACATGCAAAGAGGTGTTTTAATAACAAACTCCCTAAGATTAGTAATAGTCTCATTAGTAATTTATATTTTACTTACTTTTTTTGTAATTCCTTATTCTTACGCTGGTATTTTTGAAGTTAATACAAGAAATATATATAATTTAACAATATTACTCTATAGTTTCTTTATTTCTTTATTTGTAAATGTTATACTTTTTAAATCTGATAAAAAGAGAAAGTGGTTCTTTGAATAAAAATTTTTGAGTATATACTTTTAACTACAATAATCTATTTAAATTAAACACGTCTCTTAAAAGTGACTATAAAATGATTTGTATTGGCAGTGATAAAAAGAGATTGATTTATCTTCTACTAATAATTGTATTTAGTAGCTCAGTATTAGCTGCAGAAAATTATAAAGTTTTTTCTGGAGAAGATATTTCAGTTTGTCCAGGTACAACAGCTTTAATAACAGATAAAGTACAAAACACAATTAATAATCCAATAACTTTAACTATAGCTTCTTCTGGAAGTGCAAGTGGTTTTTCTACAATTATTCCTAATGGCTTAGTTCTTCAAGCAAATTCTATGAAAACAATTTATAGTTATATTAGTCCAAGAACTACCACTCAAACAGGTATTTATAATTTAGCTTTAAACATAGATAATAATGGAAACACAGAAAAAATAGAACATAAAATCAATGTAAAAAACTGCTATGACTTTGAAATTAAAGCTCTTAGAGATTTTGAAAATGTTTGCCCATCAGAAAATACTCAAGTAAGATTTGAATTAAAAAACCTAGGTAATTATGATGAAACTTATACAATAGAAGCTGAAGGAGCAATTAAAGACTGGGTTTCATTAAGCTCTGATTTTATATCTCTTAAAAAAGATGAAAGTAAAATAATAACAGCTTTTATTACTGCTCAAAGTAATGCAGAAGGTCAATATTTCTTTACATTAGTTGTTAAAAGTCAAACAACAGACACTGTAAAAGTTGCAGAATCAAGCATTATTGTAAATCCATGTTATACCTTTAATGTGCAAACAGATGAAACCTTAATAAATATGTGTGAAAGATCTCTTGAAGAAATTGATTTAAAATTAATAAATAAAGGAAGTACAACTAATACATATAAATTAAGTTTAGAAGGCCCATTATGGGCTAATTTAAATAAAAATCAAATAACATTAAATAAAAATGCTGAATCAAACTTCAAAATTCTTTTAAATCCTGATTTAGGAGTTCAAGGAAACTTTAAAATAGACTTAAAAATATTAACAGAAAAAGGAGCTCTTCAAGGACTTACTTCCTATAATGTTAATGTAAAAAAGTGTTATGATGTTGCTTTAGATATAGAAAAAGACTCAGATATTATCTGTAATTCATTATCAAATGACTACTCTATTAATATAAAAAATATAGGGGAAGTAGATTCTGAGTATATATTAAGTATTGAAGGTCCAAGTTGGGCTACTATTAAAAACCAAAGAATTGACCTTGAAAAAGAAGAAGAAGAAAGTATAGATTTAGAAATTAATCCATCTAGCGAAGTTGAATCAAAAGAATATGATATTATTGTAAAAGCTCAAGCATTTGACTCAAGTAAAGTAAGTGCTGAAGATAAAATAAAAATTAATGTAGTATCTACAGAACAATGTTATCAACCAAGTGTTCAAGCTCAAAAAGACACAATAATTGTTAACTATGATTCTAGTGCTACAATTTCTATAATAATTGGGAATAAAGGTAAAAATGATGCAACTTATACTTTATCAGTAACAGGAACTGCATCAGCATTTTCTCAACTAAATCCTGCTTCTCTAACTGTGTCTTCTGGGAAATCAGAGGTAGTATATCTTTACATAGCTCCTAGTTCTCAAACCCAAAATGGTAATTATGAAGCCACTATCAGTGCTAGATTAGAAGATTCAACGATTCTAGCCACTGATAGTGTTAAAATTACAGTTACAGAAAGTAAATACACTGAAGAAACTCCTCAAGAGACCCAAAAAGAAGGTTTCTTTAGAAGAACTTGGAATAAAATAACAGGATTATTCACAAAAGAAAAAGAGATTGAAGAACAAATTAATAAACTTACTAATGAAACTGATATAATAAACAACACAATTACTACTAATGAAACTACAATAGCTAATGAAACAAAAAATAAAGAAATAATAGAAGTTAATAATAACGAAACAGAAAATGTTAATGAAACTATTACAGAAGTTAAAAAACCAAGTTTAATAAGAAAATACTCTTTAACTATTATAGTAGTAATTATTATAATCTTAATTATAGCTTTATTATTTAAATATAGAAAAAAGGTAGTAAATTTCTTTTCAGAAGAAATTGAAGAGTCTAAGGCAGAACAGTCTCCAAAAGAACAAGAAAAAAAAGAAATTAAACTAGAACCTCAACCCAAATTTAAAGAAATAGAAGAAGATGAAAATGAAATAGTTCTAGGGGAAATTAAAGAAAAAAAAGAACCAGTAATAAAAAAGAAAGAAGAACCTAAGAAAAAACCAGTTAAACGAAAGTCTAAACCAAAAGAAGATAAAGAAAAATATTATTAAATCTTTAAGCTTACTATTTTAGAAATTCCTTCTTGCATAGAAACTCCATAAATTTGCTGAGCACTTGTTATAATAGAATCATTGTGGCTTATAACAATATATTGTGCCTTATCAGCATATTTAGCAATTAAATTTGCAAGTTTCTCTGAATTATGTTTATCTAAGGCTGCATCAACTTCATCAAATAAATAAAATGAAGCTGGCTCATGTTCCTGAATTGCAAAAATAAATGCTAATGCAGTTAATGTTTTTTCACCACCACTTAAACTCTTAATGTCCATATATTTATTACCAGCTATTTTTACAACAATACTTATTCCACCATTAAATGGATTTTCCTTATCTTCTAATTCCAAGAAAGCTTCTCCTTTTGTAGATAAACTACTAAATATATCCTTAAAATTTTTCTCTAATCTTCCAAGAGTTCCTAAAAATAAATCTTTTTTCTTTCCTTCAATCTCATTAATTAGATTTAACACATCATCCTTTTCTAGTTTTAATTTAGTAACCTTTTCTACTAATTCTTTATGTTCTACGTCTAATTGTTCATAAACTTCTAAAGCTCTTAAATTAACATTTCCTAATTTACTAACTTCTTTTTCAAGTTCCCTAATTTGTAAAGTCAAATCTTCTATAGTTATGCCTCTTCTTATCTTCCCATCTATAAATTCCTCTGATTCTCTTTGAAGAGCTTCCATCTCTGCTTTAATTTTAGCTAAATTAATATTAAATTCATTTACCTTATTTTGTAAAGATTTTATTTTAGTTTCTTCTAGAAATATCTGTTTTTCTTTTTGCTGTATTATTTCATTTACTTTATTTCTCTCAGTAACTAAATTCTTAAAAACACCATAAAATTTCTTCTCTTCTTTTTCATTACTTTCCAAGTCTAATTTTTTATTCTTAAGTACATTAGTTATATCACTAAATTCTTTTTGGAATTGATCTTTTTCCTTATCAAGATCATTAATTATCTTCGAAGTTCTTTCTATTTCTGGATTAAATAATTTTTCAATTTGATTGTCAAAATTCAGTAATTCGTTTTTATTAATCATTATACTTTGTCTTATATCGTCTAAATACTTCTCTAGGTTAGATAAATCATTTCCTACCTCTGGTTTTTTACTAATTTCATCAGTTAATATTTTCTTTTTTTCTTTATTTTTTAATATACTATCATCAATATCACTAATTCTTTTCTCTAAAACTTTAGTCTTTGCTTTAAATTCTTCTAATTGTTTACTTAGCTCAGACTTATCAGATTTTAAAGTGTAAGGATCTAACTTATTCTGGGTTAAACTTTCAAGTTTAACAATTTCACTTTCTAAATTATACTTAGATTCTCTTAGTTTAATTATTTCAACTTCATTCTTAATCTTTTTATCATCAATTAAATTAATTAACTTTGTAAATTTCTCAACTTCTGCTTCCATACTTTTTATTTCATCGTCAACTTCTTTCTGAGAAAATCCAAGTCCACTTGGTCTTCTGTACCCACCAACAATAGCTCCAGACGATTCTAACAAAGTCCCATCTACCGTAACCATTCTTATCTTACCAATTCCAATTCTTCTAGCAGTTTCAATATCCTCTACAACTAAAGTGGATCCAAAAACATAAGAAAATACATTATTAAATTTACTATCAAATTTTACAAGTTCGTCCGCAAAACCATAAACTCCTTTTATCTTAGAAACGCTATCTTGTTTCCTAGATTTTATTTTATTTAATGGCAAAAATGTAACAACACCCAACCTTTCTTCTTTTAATTTTTTAATATATTTCTCTGCTGTAAGATCACTATTAACAATAACACTCTTCATTCTAGCACCGGCTGCAACTTCCATAGCAATAGAAAACTTAGTTGATATAGTTCCTAGAGCGGCTAGAGTTCCATAAACTTCTTTGTCTTTTATTTCAAGAATTTTTTTTACAGCTAAATCTTGGGAATAATGTTCCTTAATACCTAAATTTTTAGACCTTAATATAGAAAATTGTTCATTCTTTTCAACTAAACTTCTTCTTGAAGAATTTAATTGAGAAGACATTACAGAATCTTCACTAGTTTTTTTCCCTAAATCATTAGTTATTTTCTTAAATTCTATTCTTAAATCATTTAATTTCTTAAGATTTTCTCTATCTTCTATTTCAAGATCACTTAATTCTTTTAATTTTTCTTCGATATCTTGTAATTTTAATTCAATTTTAAATTTCTCTTTATTAGCATCCTGTTCTTGTGTTTGTAATTTTTCTTTTTCTTCTAATAGTTTTTCAATATCATTATCAATATCATTAATTTTATTCTGATACTCTGCTATATCTAATAATCCATGTTTTTTCTTAAAGGATTCTATCTCATTTAATTTATTTTTCTCATCAGCAGAAATCAATTTAATTTTATCATTAATTTCTTTTTTCTTTAACTTAGCATCTTGTATTTGTTTATTAATATCCTCAATATTATTTTTTAATTGAATTTTTCTTTCATTAATTTTCCTTAATTCATTTTTTAGTACATCAATTCTAGAATTAACTTTAATAATATATTCCTTGAGTTCTTCTATTTTTTTCCTAATAACTATTTGATCTTTTTCGCCTTTTTCCTCTACTTGAATATTAATTTCACTTATTCTTTCTTTACTCTTTATTATTATATTTCTTAAAGCATCTATCTCTATATTATGTATCTCAACTTTCTTCCCTATATCATTTAATTCTTTATCTAATACAAGTTTCTTTTCATTTTTTTCTTTTAATTTTAAATCAAATATTGTAGCCTTATTATTCTTAATTTGATCTTTAACTTCATTATACCTTTTTGCCTCATCTCTTTCTTTTTTTAGTTCTCTTAAATTTGCTTCTCTCTCAGTTAATATTATTTCAGCTTCGTTTAATTTACTAGTTACTTTATCTAATTCAGATAATGCCTTTTCTTTTTTATCTTCATAAACTGATATCCCTGCAATCTCCTCAACTAATTTCCTTCTGTCTTCAGATCTCATTTCTGTAAACTTTACAATGTCACCTTGCAAAACTATATTATATCCATCAGGATCTATTCTTGCCACATTTAACAAATCTATAACTTGCTGTCTAGTTCTTACTTTATCATTAATTTTATACACAGAGTTTCCAGTACTTTTTACTACTCTAGTTATCTTAATATTTTTATCTTCTAAAGGAAACTCTTTTTTTTCATTGCTAAAGTAAATAGAAACTTCTGCTTCTTTAGAAGGCTTTCCTCGCTTTCCACCATTAAAAATTAAATTTGAAGACTTTTCTGCCCTTAAAGATTTAGAACTAGACTTCCCGAGCACAAAACAGAAAGCATCTATAATATTTGACTTTCCAGATCCATTTGGTCCAATAACAATTGAAAAATCCTTCTCAAATGGTACTTCTGTAGCCCTAGGAAAAGATTTAAAGCCATTTAATTTAAGTTTGGTTATAACCGTCATTTTAAAGCAATATTATCAAAAAATTATTGTTTAAAAATCTTTTGTTGTTTATTTAATAACATCAACATCATGTGGGTGGCTCTCTTTTAAGGAAGCATTAGATATTTTAACAAATCTTCCTTTTTCTATTAACTCTTTTATTGTCCTAGCACCAGAATAACTCATTCCACTTCTCAAGCCCCCAACAAGCTGATGTATAATCTCTGTTAATTTTCCTTTATAAGGAACTGTACTTTCAACACCTTCAGGTACAATCTCAGATATAAAATTATCAATATCTATTGAATTTTCCTTTTCTTTTCTTAATATTGTTGAATCAAATGATGTACTTCCCCTATATATTTTATATTTTCTACCATTTTTTATTATTGCTTTTCCCGGACTTTCGTCTGTTCCCGCCAACAAACTTCCAATCATAACAGAACTAGCACCTGCTGCAATAGCCTTAGTTATATCACCAGAATGCTTTATTCCACCATCAGAAATTATTGGGATATTATAATTATTAGCAACTTCACAACATTCAAGTATACTAGTTAATTGAGGAACCCCAGATCCAGAAACAATTCTAGTTATGCAGATTGAAGCGCCACCTACCCCAACCTTAACTCCATCAACTCCAGCATTAATTAATTCTTCTGTTCCTTCTTTTGTTGCAACATTTCCTGCAATTAGTTGAATATCTCCAAATTCCTTCCTTATATTCTTTATAGCATTTATACAATACTCAGAATGACCATGAGCTATGTCTATAACTATAACATCAACCTCAGCATTTAAAAGAGCTTTAGTTCTTTTTAAATAGTCATCTTTAACACCAACCGCCGCACCAACTAACAATCTGCCTTTTTTATCTTTAGCAGCCTTAGGGAATCTTTCCATTTTAAGTATGTCTTTAGTTGTTATTAGTCCTTTTAAGTTTCCTTCCTTATCAACTAAAGGAAGTTTTTCAATTCTATTTTCATGTAATATTTTCTTAGCTTCATCAATAGAAATTCCTTGATTAGCTGTAACAACATCTTTAGTCATTAATTCTGTAATTCTAGTATCTAAATTATTTTGAAAAAGTACATCTCTATGTGTTAAAATTCCCACTAATTTTCCATCATTATTTGTAATTAAAATACCTCCAACTTCTTTTTCATCCATTAAATACTTAACCTCTTTTAAAGTTGCATTTATACTTAATGTATAAGGTTTTTCAATTATGATAGACTCAGATCTTTTAACTCTTCTAACTTCATTTACTTGTTGTTCTACTGGAATAAACCTATGAATTATCCCTATGCCTCCTTCTCTTGCCATAGCTATTGCCATTTCACTTTCTGTAACAGTATCCATATTAGCACTTAAAATAGGAATATTAATTTCTAATTTATTAGTAAGTCTTGTTTTAGTGTCTACATCTTTTCTAGAAAATATATTTGATTTATTAGGAATTAATAAAACATCATCAAACGTTAATCCTTCTATATTAGATATTTTATTATTAATAATAGTCACCCCCAGCAACAAGCTTTAATTACTAATTAATTTATAAATATATATATACTAAAATTCACTAGTTTTTTTATAATCAATATTTAATTCTTTAATATCATTTAATATTCTTTGTTTTTCATCTTTTAAACCTTTCCAATCCAATAATATATAATCAACTTTTTCTATTGTTTTATTAATAGATTCTTTTATCATCTCCTTATTTAAGTATTGTAAAGCATATTTTGGGCAAAAATGAGCAATAGCAACTTTATTATTGATAATAATCTTATTAAAATTTGTACATGTGTGTAATCCTCCAAATCCAATGGCAACTTTTGCTATTTCTCTTTCTTTTTTAATAGTCTCAACTATAACTTTAGCTATTAATTTAGCAGTTTCTTTATTATTCCATTCTTTCTCTGTAGAACCTATCTCAATAAAAATACTAGGCTTATTTAAAAAAGGTCCGTGATGTGTAGCTTCATTAATAATCTCATATTCTAAAGAAATTTTATTTAGATTAATAAATAAATCTCTTTGAAGTAAAGCAGAGCTTAAAACTAATTTATTTTTAATGCCCCCAAGATCAGCAGACCCCCAATTACCTATACTATGCACTGTTAAACTAGGTATTTTGGTCTTAGATTGATGTTTTGATGCAAAAATAAAATAATTAGCATCAATCTTATTATTAATATTTTCACAATAAATTAATTCTTTATTAACAGTATATAAACTAATATTTCCATTTTGAAATACTACTTCATTTTCAAAAATTGCGCTAGTTTCTTGAAATTTAAAATCTTGAATTAAAGAATCTTTAATATTCACACTAGCTTTATCTAAATTTGAGCAAATAATAGCATAATTATTGTTCATTAATCTCTCAGCTCAATAAAGTAGTAAAAAAGTCAATTCTATCAAGTCTAAACAACAAAAATAGAAAAGCAACTGTTAAGACCAGAACCATAAATACTAAAAACACTTTAGCATAAAAATTCATCCTTAGCCACCTAGTATTTTCTTTAGCTGCCTTTAAGTTTTTTAATTGAAGTTCTTCACTCCAGCTAATCTTATACTTCTCTCCTTTTTCATCTTTATATTTTAGTTCTGGAATTTTAGCTACACCCATTAATAATCAAGTACTTCTTATTTATAAAAGTTTTTATTGTGTAATAGTAATTTTCTAGTACTACAAAAGCTTTTTATAATATATAAAAATTTCATGTATATGGATTTTATTAAATTCTATATCATAATAATTTTGTTAATATCATATTTTATTGGTAATTTAATAATATATTTCTCAAGAGACGAAATTAAAAATTCCAAAAAAGCTTTAATACATATAAAATTAATAATTCATATGATTTTATTGATAATACTTTTATTTTTATCATTTCCATTTTCATTTTATAAAATAATTTTAATCTTAATAGGGATAATAATAAGCTATTTTTATTTTAATCCATTAATATTATCTATAAGTGTATTAGGAATTGCATTATCGTCAAAAATATCTTTATTTTTCATAAGTTTACTATTAATATATTTACTAATATCTGGCATTTCTAATTTTACAACAAATAAATATTATTTTAACAATAAAATAAATATTATTATTCTAATATTTATTATTCTAATATCTTTTTTCATCAAAAACAACACTTCACTTATCCCCTCATTTACATTTGGATATTTAATTAACATAAAAATCTTAAATTATAAAAACAAAACCTTTATAAATACTTAAAAATAATATCAAATAAAATGGGAGAAGCTCAAAAAAGATTTGTAATGGCATTGGCTTTTATTGTTGTAATTTTTAGCCTATATATAATCTTCTCAGGAAATCCTTTAACAGGATATGCAACTAGAGGTTCTACCAACGCTTCTCAATGGTTATTTTTCTGGATTGTATTTCCATTTGTACTCTTAATAGTATTATTTACAGTAGTCACTCTAATAGAAAGAAATAAAGAATCAATACTACAAAGAGATTCCAGAAGTAGAAGTGTAAGTAGAAATAGCGTTAGTAGAAACAAATCAGCAAGATCAAGAACTTCTAGGTCTAGAAGAAGATAAAGCATGCCATTAAAAGAGGTGGACTCTTTGTGGAAGATAAGTAAATACAATGAACTATTTATATTATCTTTAGCTATTTTCTTTTTATTTATTCTCTATATTTCTTTTCCTAATGATTATAATCTAAATAAAATTACAGGATTTGCCTCAATTTCAAATTACTCAAATGGAGGTTGCTCAGATCTAGATAATGATAGGAGAGTAAGCATAAGAGACCTTAATATACTACAAGAAAATATAGGGAAATCAGCAGGAGATAATGATTTTAATGAACAACTTGACTTTGATAAAAATAACATAATTAATCAAGCAGACTTAATATGCCTTCAATCTGATTTTGGCAAACAAATTAAATGTCCACAAGATACAAAATTATGTGGATGTTTACAAGGATGTTATGATTTAAATAAAGACGAAGAAGTCTCAGTTCTTGACTTAGCAATTTTATCAAAGAAATCAGGTCAATGTGTAAATGACCCTAACTATGATCCAAATGCAGATTTTGATGGCAATGGATGTATAAGCTCACAACAATTAAGCCATGATTATCTTTGTTTATACAATAACATAGGTAAAAAAGATATAAAATGTGGTTATGATAATAAAATTGGAGGTTGTTCTGACTTTGATAATGACGGCCTAGTATCAAATAAAGACTACAATGAAATAACTAAATTAAGAGGATCTCAGATTAATAACGAAAATTATAATCCAAAAGCAGATTATAACTATGATGGTAGAATAGATGATTTAGACTTAGCATGTTTTAATGAAGATGAAGGATATAATATCAAATGTCCTCAAGACTCTAGATATTGTGGATGCTTTAATGGTTGTGCTGATTTAGATGGAGATGGGATTGTTTCTATAAAAGACTTAAATCAATTTAATGAAATTGCTGGAAGTTGTAAAGGAGATCCTAATTACAATGAAAATGTAGATTTTGACAAAGATAATTGCGTTGAAACTAATAAAAAAGAACTTGATTTCTTATGTATAAACTATAATATGGGGAAAAAAGTATATTGTAATATTAAACCATTAATTGAACCTCTAAAAATTAAAGATATTAAATATGCCACACTTAAAATATCATTAAAAACAAATACTAAAATTAACTTTAAAAATATAAATAATGAACAACTTGGAAGTTTAAACCTAAACAATGGCGTTTATAATGATGGAGTTAAATCAACAACAGAAAATTCAATTTATTTAGAAATAACAGGAGATGTTCCAGACATAAAAGAAGGCATAATTAAAGTAAATAGTGATAATTCTGAAGTAAATTTATACATACCAAATATTGAAGAAACCCCAAAAGTGCTATTCTTTAATAAAAATGGAGAAAGCTACTATGACGTAAAACTAAAAGAGCAAGCTGCAAATATAAATTCTAAATATATATCAACTAAAAAAGAAATAAATTTTAGCCCTTTAAAATGTAATGAATTAAAATGCATAATAACGCAAATAATTCAAGATTATTATATACATTTGTTAATAATTATAGCAATTATAATAGTAACTCATTTAATTCACAAAAAGAAATCTTTATAAAGATACAATTTACAATATCTTAATTAAAAAGGGTGTTTAAATGCTAAAAAAAAGAATACTAATTTTGCTATTAACTCTGACTTTAATAACATATTCAACTGGAGCAGAAAACAAAATAACTGGAAATGTTCCCTTTCCAACCCCACCAAGTCCATCTACAGGTGGTTGTTCTGATTTCAATAATGATGGAATTGTTAATAGTGCTGATCTTATTTTATTTCAACAATCTTTTCTAAGAACTAGCCAGGACCCAAATTACTTGCCTCTAGCAGACTATGATGATGACAGAGACATAGACTATATAGACTTAAAATGTTTTAATGAGGATTATGGTCATCAACTAACATGTCCAACTAATTACAAAGTTTGTGGATGTGTTAACGGATGTGCTGATTTAAATTCAGATGGAGTTGTTACAAATGTAGACTTTGCTATATTAGCTCAAAGTGCAAATGCTTGTATAGGAAACCCATTATATATAGCTCAAGCAGATTTTAATAATGATGGTTGTATTTCAACAACCCAAGATAGTTTTGATTTTCTTTGCTTCCAAGAAAAATTCGGAGATATACTTCAATGTGGGCTTGCTCAAAGAATAGGTGGTTGTTCAGATTTTAATGGCGACGGCATGGTCTCATCAGGAGATTCTCAAATAATTCAAAGCCTTATAGGGAAATCTTCATCAGATCCTGAATTTAACTATTTAGCAGATTTTGATGATAATAACATAATTAATAGGATAGACTTTGCTTGTTTTAGACTTGATTTTACGAATTTACCAATAAGTTGCCCAGAAAATGCTAGAATATGTAGTCTTCAAACATTAAGCCAGCATGCAGGTGGTTGTTCAGATTTTGACTATGATGATATAGTAACTTCCTTGGATTCTGACCATATTAAATCATTATTAGATACCACATCATCAGATCCAAATTTTGATCCTAGAGCAGATTACAATGATGATAACATAATTGATTCTAGAGATCAAAATTGCTTTAGATCTGACCTTAATACTGGTAAAGTTTGTCCAAGAGACGCTTTAGTCTGTGGATTAACCCAAAATCAATCAATTCCAGATTACAGAATTTCAATTTCCTCACCTCAAATCACAATTCCTGCAGATGGTTTCTCAACATCAACAATCTCAGTTTCTTTAAAAGACCAAAATGACCTTCCATTAATAGGACATAAAGTTGTATTTTCAATAGTTTCTGGTCCAGGAATAATAACCTCACAACCTGTTCAAACAGTTAGAACTGATGGTACTGCAACTGCCACAGTAAGATCAATTCAAAGTCAAAGTGATGTCACAACAGTTGTTAAGGCAAGTCATCTAAGTTACCCTTCAATTTCCACAACTATATCAATTCTATTCCAGGGTCAAGGAACTTCTGGGGGAGGAGGTTCTGGTGGTGGCGGTGGAGGAAGTGGAGGTAGATGTAGACCAGATTGGGATTGTACACAATATACTTCATGTACACCTCAAGGAACAAAAACAAGAATTTGTAGGGATCTAGAAAACTGTAGAACAACAAGAGATAAACCTTCAGAATCACAATCTTGCACATATAATCCTACACAAGGAACTTGTCAATCTTCTTGGAGTTGCACAGCATGGAATGATTGTGACAATGGAATTCAAACAAGAACATGCGTCGATATCAAAAATTGCGCTGCTGATAAAACAGAAACAAACAGTTGTATAAATATGTGCAATGACAATATTAAAAATAATAATGAAGTTGATGTAGACTGTGGTGGAGATTGCAAACCATGTGGAAGATATAATACTAGTGATGTGGCAAAAGATTTAGGGATTCCAATACTAGCTGTTCTAGGAGTTTTATTAATTATTTCATATTTCCTAAGAAAAAAATCAGAGATTTCTTGATTCATGAAAGTAATTGTAAAACCAAATAAAAAACAAACTAAGATTATTTCTTATAATAAAGAAGATAATACTTACATAATAGAAGTTAAAGGAAGGCCTATTAATAATGGAGTTAACATAGAACTTATTAAATTTCTGTCAAAACATTTCAAAACAAATAATATTAAAATTGTTAAGGGACTAAAAAGTAAAGAAAAAATTATTAATATAGGACAAAAAGATAAGTTTATATTCTTTTTTGTGTTGTCAACTTAAGCATAGGGATTAAGAATGTCAAACAATTTTTTCATGTCGAGATTTTATAATAATCTTAGAGAATCTAGAAATAAAATAAAGGGTAGTTTAAAGGCTGT
Source organism: Candidatus Woesearchaeota archaeon (assembly GCA_018302785.1). GTDB lineage: Archaea > Nanobdellota > Nanobdellia > SCGC-AAA011-G17 > JAGVZF01 > JAGVZF01. The sequence goes on from JAGVZF010000013.1 coordinate 107,658, forward strand.
AGCAGCTGCTGGTCTCGTTGGTTTATTAGCTGAAATGGCATTTGGAACCCATAAAGAAACTGTAACATTTTACCACGGAACTTTTACTATTGAAACTCCTGACTTAGGATCTGGTGGTATATATTTTAGAAAGGTCACAGAAGAAATTGAATGGCCTAATTGTCCTATTTTATTTCCTGCATATTGGGGGTGGAGAGGTAAATATTTCCCTCCAAATAGACACTGATATTTTCATAGAAAATCCATAACAGGTTTCTGTCTTTCCCACCTAAATATGTCTGAATATATTCCTTTGACGATTATTAATATCTAACTAATAATAGTAATATCATTTTTCCTAAATAATCCACTATTAATTCAATCAAACTTTGGTGGAAACAATGAAGGATATTGTACTTTTAGTAATTCTACTATTATTCCGGTAAGATATACAAATATCAAAATAATTATTATTGACAATATATACAATAATATTCTATTCTTAACAAATTTCTTAGATTTATTCATATCCATAATACTCCAAAATGGAACAGATATTATTATTCCATAAACATAAATCATAGGTAACAACATAAGAATAAAATATAAAGGATTTGAAAAAATACTATAAATTATGCCTTCCATAAATAATCCAGTAATTCCTGCAAGCCAAAAAACTTCCCTTTGTGAATACCTATATCTTGATAATAACTGATACCAAACTATAAACCATACACTAAAAATAATGATATTTAGTAACCAAAATTGAAGAATTCTAACAAGGTACAATGAAAAATTAAAACCTTCGCTTAAATGATTAAATAATGCTGCAAAAATCTCCTCTAGTAATATAATAAGTAAACCAATAATTAAAAATTTATAAAAATAACTTACTTTAATACTTTTAAAATATGTCTTAATTCTATCTTTACATAAATAAAAAAATAATCCAAATCCAACAATCCATAGCACATAATAAAATATTTGTGGAGTAGGACTAATAAAGTTATACCATATCCAATAAATTAAACTTAAAATAACACCAACTAAAAATATTTTATCTACTCTTAAAATAGACATAAATATATTAATTATTACTTCTTTAAATAACTTACCTAACAATCGAATATAATCCAAAACTATTTAAATAACTTATAAACAAATTTTCCATGAATGAAAAGAAGTTCTAGACGTTGGAAGAAGAAAGGACAAATGCGTTGGAAGTGGCAACGTAAGAGAATGAAAAAGGAAAAAAGTAAGAGAAAAGCAAACAAGTAGAAGAAAGGTTTAAATATAAGTTAAAAATCAATTAATAATCTCATATGAGGAAGATAGTTTTTATCTTCTAACAAAATTAATCATCAATGATAGATTAGACATATCTATCTAAATAATGAGTGCTTAATTTTTCATTAAGTATGATGTATGAAAGGAAGCAAATGACTTTAGTGAGTTATTTATTTTTTAATCTTGTGGTCAATAAATCCCGTTTATCCTGCGGGAGGCCGCCGCTATCAAGATTCTACTTAGCCATGCAAGTCAGGGGGTAGCAATACCACCGGCGAAAGGCTCAGTAACACGTTGATAATTTGCCCTTAGGTCTAGGATACCGTTGCGAAAGTGACGTTAAACCTGGATAGGAGATCGATACTGGAATGTACTTTCTCTGAAACGCAAGGCCTAAGGATAAGTCAGCGGCTGATTAGGTAGTTGGTGAGGTAAAGGCTCACCAAGCCTATGATCAGTAGGGGGGATGAAAGTCCTAGCCCCGAGAAGGAAAGTGTGATAAGGGAATCTTGAGTGCTTTACTTCGGTAAAGCTTTTGCTGAGTATAAAAAGCTCGGAGAATAAGTGATGGGCAAGACCGGTGCCAGCCGCCGCGGTAACCCCGGCGTCACGAGTGGGGGCCACGATTATTGGGTCTAAAGGGTCCGTAGCCTGTTTTGTAAATCTCTTGTGAAATTGTTAGGCTTAACCTAACAGCTGGCGAGAGAAACTGCAAAGCTTGGAACCGGGAGGAGGCAGAAGTATTCCAGGGGGAGCGGTAAAATGTAATAATCCCTGGAGGACTACCCGTGGCGAAGGCGTCTGCCTAGAACGGATTCGACGGTGATGGACGAAAGCTAGGGGAGCAAAAAGGATTAGATACCCTAGTAGTCCTAGCTGTAAACGCTGCGAGCTATGTGTTGCATGTTCTTCGGGGACATGCAGTGCCTAAGCGAAGGTGTTAAGCTCGCCACCTGGGAAGTAC
>JAGVZF010000006.1 GCA_018302785.1 Candidatus Woesearchaeota archaeon
ATATATAAACTTTGCCTTTTTAGCCGTTGCATACTTCATAGGTAAAAAAAGCAGAATAAAACGGTAAGTTTATATATAAGATGGTATTATAAAAAGTAGCCTTAGCTGAGGTTAGGTAGATACAAGAAATAGGGTTTCCATCCTTAAAGAATGTATCTACCAGCGCTTTTATGTTTATCGGTTATCAAAAGTGCCAACCAAAGCCGAAGCTTCGGCTGGGAGATTTAAAATGCGCGAACACCTTAAACCTCAGAATAGGCAATATTCTGAGAATATAAAAAACTATCGATGTATTTTCTGTAAATCAGAAAATATAGTTAAATGGTGTAAAAGAAAAACTAAGAATGAAATTAAACAGAGATATAAATGTAAGAATTGCAGTAAATGTTTTACTATAAACGATGGTTTTTATAGAATGAAGAAATCTAGGCAGTTAATTACTAGTTGTTTAGATTTATATTTTAATGGACTTTCTTTAAGGAAAATTAGATATCATATAAGGCAATTTACTTTAGACGGCGTTTCTCACATGAGTGTTTGGAGATGGATAATTAAATTTAGCAAGATAATAAATATTTGTTAAATGTAATAAAGAACAGCATTATTTTTGGGATATGGTAGATAAAGGAACTAGATTTTTAGTCTCAACCCATTATTCTACTAGAAGAGATAGTAAAAACGCTAAGATTTTATTCTTAAAAGCTAAACATAAGCCTTTACACTTGTTTACAGATTCATTAGCGGGTTATAGAAAGGCATACAGAAAAGTATGGGGTCAGAAAAGAATAAGTCAAGATAAGAAATATTATACTAGACTTAAAGCTAGTATAGATAAAAGAAATAATATAATTGAGAGAATTCAGGGAACTATTAGAGAAAGAATTAAAGTCATTAGAGGTTTTAAAAAAGAATACAGTGCTACATTGACCTTGGAATTATTTTGTATTTGGTATAATTTCATTAGAGTACATCAAGGCATTAAAATGACGCCAGCAGAGAAAGCAGAGATTAGTTTGAATTTAGGAAAGAATAAATGGTTAGATTTGATACTATTGTCAAGTAATTAAAATAGAAAGATTTATATAGTTAATAATGGCAAATACATATATGGAAAGTGAACAGGCAAATTGGTTAAAATTATATGATGAAAGAGAGTCTAGGCTTAGAAAGTTATATGTAGCTAATGAGGATCCTTATGTTAGAGGATTAATACTCTCTGCCCTTGAGAGAATTGTGGCAGTATCAGATCAATTGCCAAGTCAAAGTAATTTATATGGTCTCATTCAAGAATTACAAAACTTAGGAATATCAAAGGGCTATTCAAATGTTGAACCATTACCCGAAGGTAGAGTAAGTAAAAGATTCTATGAAATTTTGCAGAGTTACAGAAAACAAGCACAGTTAACACAATTTGAAGTAGCACAAAAATTAGATGTAAATCCTAGATCAATCACAAGATGGGAAGCTGGTGAAACCAGACCAAGACCGTCACAAGTGAGAAGACTAGCTGAATTATTTAATGTTTCTGTTAAAGAATTTTATGATTAAATAAACGGCAATTATTGTCCATCCACAAAGATAAGCAATTTTTATTTTTATCAACCGTTTATGTTACAGAACCGTTTTTTGCGTTCTACAAAACTAAGGGCATTAGAAATTCTTAAATAGTCTCAGCTCTTTAGGTTATAACATCAAAGTATCTATAATTAAATAATGAATTTTAATATTAGAAGGTTTAAAAAGAAAGATTCTAAAGAAGTTAGTAATTTGATTTTTAAGATATTTGAAGAATTTAATGCAAAGGGCCTGCCTAAAAGAAGTATCCAATTTTTTATGGAAAAATATAGTGAAAAAGAGATTTCAGAAAAATGGATAAAAGATTATGTAATAATTGTGGAAGATAAAAATAAGATTATTGCGATCGGTCGAGCAAAGAAAAACGGTTGGATAACCCATTGTTATGTTGATAAAGATTACATGAATGAAGGGATTGGAAAAGTTGTAATGTATAGGCTGGAAAACTGGCTGAAAAGAACTAGAAACAGAAAAATACTACTAAACTCATCACCATATGCATTGGGGTTCTATAAGAGTTTGGAATATAAACCCAGGGGTAGAAAAAAATCTCATCACGGAATTCAAATGTACCCTATGGAAAAATGGCTTAATTAAATTTATGGGGACGCCAGGATTTGAACCTGGATTAGAAGGTCTGGAGCCAACTGTACTACCGGCTTATATGGATAAATAATTACTCATCTATCCTTTATACTACGCCCCCTTATAAAATGAAATTTCTATTAACTTTTATAAAGCTTTTTATTGAGAATTATTGCTTTCTTTATCTTTCTTTTCTTTTTCTTTTCTACTAGATTCGAATGTAGAAACTAAATCAATTATATATTTTCCATCTTCTAATTTATATACTAGAGGCTTGCCTCTAAATAATTGGACTAGGTCAAGTTCATAATGACCTGGTTTTAAAATTCTTATAGATTCAAAGTCAAGAAATACTGGTTCTGGATCATCAGAATCATGACCAAGAATATCAAAAACATCTTGTTGAATTTGTTCTCTATCATCACTACTAAGATTAATTGTAAAGGATTTAGCTTTTTCAAGATCTTTATCTCTAACAAAAAAGAAAAACTTCCCACCGCAGCTGGAACATCCCTTTAAAAGCTCATTTGAACCATCTGGAAAAAATGTGTTACACTTTACGCATTGGTGTGGCATTTATTTATTTCTTTGCTTGCATCCTCCTAAATTTTTTGCTGTTTCTGGTTAACAATTCTATTTTTGTTGGATCTCTTTTTATATCCTTAATTATTGAAGCAGGACCTATTATTGTAATGCCTTGCCTATATCCAAGTATATTAAGAACTTCTTTTCTTAATCTAGAAAAAAATTGAACTTCTCTTTTCTTTTGAGGATAAACTGTACATATTTCAATGCCTTTAAATGATTTTGAGATTTCTTCCATTGTTGATTCTATTAGTTTTACTTCTTCTGCAGGAGTTAATCTTCCTTCTACTAGAAGAATTTTATCTTCTTTTACCAAAGATAATAATTTCTTGATTTTATCTTGAGAATCAAGATTTTCTATTTCATTTAGAGGAATATATTGTAAAGTTAACATTGTTATCTCACCACCTTAAATAATGTTTTATAAAATTGTTCTATGTTGTCTCCTCTTTCAGCACTAATTCCCATTACTTTATATTGAGGGAAAGCAGATTCAATTTTTTTAATATTGGCTTTTCTTAAATCAACTTTATTAGCTGCAATTAAAACTGGAATTTCTCTTGCTGCCAAATTTCCTATTATTGTGATATTAACTTGAGAATATGGGTTTTTTGTTGAGTCCAGGACTACTACTACAGCATCCATATTATCTAGCCACTTAATTGCTTCAATAACTCCTTTTGTTGCTTCTTTAGCTCTTTCTTTTGCTTCTTTTTGAGATAAATTAAATTTTAGAAAATCTTCATAATCTATCTTAGTTGCTATTCCAGGAGTGTCAATTAATTTAAATGAAAGTTCTTTTCCATTGGATTTTATTAATACACTTTCTTTAAATTGAATCTCTCTTGTTTCATGTGGAATTCTAGAAGCTTGGCCCATTTCTTCTCCAAGCCAGTCTTTACAAATTCTATTTGCTAAAGTAGTTTTACCAGAATTAGGAGGACCATATAAACCCAGTTTAACATGTTTTTTTGCTTTAAATAAGCTATTAAGAAATCTTTTAATACTACCACCAATTTTTTTAAGCATAAAATTTAAAGATATGATAAACTTTTAAAGCTTTCTATTATTATTATTATAATACAAGATAATTACTTAGAATTAGATATTTTAAATCAGAATTTCTTGAAGTATAAGTAGTTACATTATTTAATTACTTTCTTAATTCTTCATAATGTATTAAGTACTATTTTTAACTTTCTGACAAACAATACAAGCTATGCCATTTGTTGAATCTGTTGAATCTAAATTTTCAATACTTGAATATAAACAAGGAATCCATATATTTCCTTCTTTCATATAAAATTCTAGTTTTGAGATTTTAAATTTCTTTAATACTTTGTTTAGCATTTCCTTATTATAAACCCTTTGTAGTTTATTTTCTGAATATTTACCAAATGGAACTGTTAGAATAAACATGCCTTCTTCTTTAAGAATATCATAAATCACATCAAAAGCTTCGGATTGGCTACAATTATCTTCTCCATAATACCCTAATCCCATATGTTCTATAGTGGACATACTAATAACAATATCATAAGTGGAATTTTTTACATCTTTTAGTTTGCATAGATTTATTTTTTCAAATCTAAATTTAGGATGCTTAAAGTTATATTGATTTATGTCTATGCCAAATACGTTATATCCATAACTGCATAGCATAACAGGTAAAATGCTTTCATCACATCCTACATCCAAAATCATTTTATTTTTATCAAGTGGTAAATTTTTGATAATAAATGGTATTTCAACCATTCTTTCAGCAGTCATATTATATGGGTAATTTTTTAATCTGAAATATATTTTAGTTCTTAATTTCATAAATTCTCAACCTCTATAAAATTTAATTTTATCAGTTAGTGATTTACTATATTTTTAATTGAATACCTTATACTATAAATTGATTTATATTGAAAATATTTATAATGCTTTCCTAGAAAATCTTTGAAAGTTATATTCTATTTTGTAGTATATAAATCAATTTGAAGCAGTTAGAAAGACTTATAAAATAAGCTTTTTTAAAAAAAGTAATGTTAGATTCTAAGGTTTTATTTCCATATAAAAGTTTGAGGGAGGGACAAGACTCTTTTATTGATGAAGTTCTAAATGCAATAAAAACTAAAACAAATTTAATGGTTCATGCCCCAACTGGAATTGGGAAAACTGTTGCTGTTTTAGCTCCTGCATTAAGATATGCTATTGATAATAACTTAACAATTTTTTTCTTAACAAGTAGACATACACAACATAAAATTGTAATTGAAACATTGAAAGAAATTAAAAAAATACATAATGAAAAATTCTTAGTTGCAGATTTTATTGGAAAGAAGAATATGTGTAGTGTGGAAGGAATTACTGATTTTAGCACAAGAGATTTTTATGATTATTGCAATGATGTTGTTGAAAAAAATTTATGCAATTTTTTTGATAATAGCAAAAGTAAAAAATTAAAGTATGAAAGAGAAAGTTTAATTGATGAAATATCCAAGATAAATCCTTTGCATGTTGAAGAAATAGTTAATTTAAGTAAAAATAGGAGTTTTTGTGGATTTGAAATTAGTTGCGATATAGCAAAGAATGCTAATGTTATTATTGCTGATTACTTTCATGTTTTAAATGAAGGTATAAGAGATGCATTATTTTCTAAGATAAACAAAACACTTGAAAAATCTATTATAATATTTGACGAAAGTCATAATTTGCCTGATAGATGCAGAGATTTAATGACAGAAAATTTATCAAGTAATACAATTGATTATGCTTTAAGAGAAGCAGAGAAATTTGATTTTCTTGAACATGTTGAATTTATTGAATTGTTAAATAATATCTATGCTGAAATTGCTAAAGAAAAGCTATTATTGGATGAAGATGAAGTTATAGTTACTAAAGACGATATTATATCAAGAATATCAAAGAAAATAGACTATTTTAAACTAATTAATGATTTAGAGCATCTAAGTGAGCAAGTGAGAGAAAAACAAAGAAGATCTTTTATTGGAAGTTTAGCTAATTTTTTAAAAGCATGGATAAATCAAGACGAAGGATTTATTAGAATAATGAAAAGAGGATATTTTGTAAATAAAAAACCATATACCTTAGTTAGTTATAGGTGCTTAGATCCTAGTATTGTAATTGATCCAATCTTAAAGAAGGCACATTCTAGTATTTTCATGTCTGGAACTTTAAGACCAACTAGCATGTATAAAGATTTGTTGGGGATTAGTAATACAACTGTTAAGGAATATAAAAATCCATTTCCCGAGAGTAATAGGTTAAATATTATTGTTAATAGTGTTACCACTAAATTTACTAAAAGATCGGAGTTAATGTACCAAAAAATAGCTGATAAATGTAGCAAAATCATGGATAGTGTTCCAGGAAATTCTATTATTTTTTTCCCTAGTTATGATTTATTGAATAAAGTTAGTTATTTCATTAGATCAAATAAGAAGATATATTATGAAAAACCAAATGCAACTAATGAAGAAAAGATGGATTTACTTAATGAGTTTAAATTATCTTTTTTGGTAGGGGCTTCTTTAATGGCAGTAAGCTCTGGAAGTTATGGGGAAGGTATTGATTTGCCTGGAAATTTATTAAAATGTGTTGTTGTTGTTGGATTACCATTAGCTAAGCCAGATTTAGAGACTAAACAATTAGTTAATTATTATGATAAGAAATTTGGGAAAGGTATGGAGTATGGTTATTTATTTCCTGCATTAATAAGATGTATACAAAATGCAGGAAGATGTATAAGAAGTGAAAATGATAAAGGTGTAGTTGTATTCTTGGAAGAAAGATTTGCATTGCCTTATTATAAAAATTTAATGCCAGAAACTTTTAATTATGTAATAACTAATAATCCTGAATTGGAAATTGATAATTTCTTTAAAAAAAATTAAATATCTACAATTACAAATGATTTATAACCATCTTTTGTTTTTTCTATACTAAACTGATGTAGTGTAATTGCTTTAGCATCACTATGAAGTTCATGTTTTTTTTGGATTTATTTTTTCACCGTAAAGTGTTGCTTCAAGATTGAATCTATTTTCTGATTTATTTATTTCAATTTTACAAGAATTAAATATCATGAAATCTTGATCTTTGTGAAAAAGAATTTCTGAGAGAAAATCATAGAGTAATTTTTCAATATTTTCGTTAGAAAGTTTAATTGTTTTTTTAAGAGATTTTCCTATTTTTTTGGTACTTGCCAGAATTTCAAATAATGCTTCTGCCGAACTATTAAATAATTCATTTAAGTCTTTCCCAGAAGCTTCAAAAGCAATATCTGCTGTTGCAAAATCTTCAATGAATTTATGAGTCATTCTTTAAGTTAAAATCTAGTTCTTCATCTTGAACATATTTTAGTTTTAATCTGTCTATTGTATAGTAAATTGGAAGTGGATGATCTCCTTTAATTACTTTAATCATTTTATTTTCTGTATTACAAAAAGCAACTTCTAATTTTTGATTATTATAGTCAATTCTTATTAAGAAATAGCCATTTGGATCCATAACCCAAGGACCTCTAGTTGCTTCTACTTCTTCTGGTTTATTAACATCTATGTCATAATAAGTGCCTTCAATTTTCTTTGAATCTTTATTATCTTCCATTTTTAACCTTTAACAACACCTAAGGGAATCAATCTAACTACTAAATTACCGATGCCAACTTCATGACTGACTTTAACAACTTCATCTACATCTTTATAAGCTAATGGCGCTTCTTCAGCAATTCCTTTCCAAGAAGCTCCTTTAATGTAAATATGTCTTTTTTCTAATTCATTTTTAATTTCTTCCCCCCTATAATTTCTAATAGCTGCATGTCTTGACATCATTCTTCCCGCACCATGTGCTGTTGAGCCAAAAGTATTTTCTATTGCTTTATTGGTTCCAACTAAAACATAACTTGCGGTTCCCATAGATCCAGGTATTAATACAGGTTGTCCAGTTTTCTTATAATTTTCAGGAATTTCTTCTTTGGCTGGACCAAATGCTCTGGTTGCGCCTTTTCTATGGACATAAACTTTTTTTAATTTTCCATCAATTTTGTATTCTTCTAATTTTATTATATTATGTGCTACATCATAGACTGTATTTAGTTCGACATTTTTTAAGACTTTTTTAAAAATTCTCCTAACATTATCCGCAATAATGTGCCTATTACACCAAGCGAAGTTAGCGGCAGCATTCATTGCTTTGAAATAATCTGTTGCTACTTTACTATTTACAGGTGCATAAGCTAAATCTTTATCAGGCAGACTTTTCATAATATCTGGATACTTATCTTCTATTAATCTTAAATAATCTGAGCAAACTTGATGACCTAGCCCTCTGCTTCCGCAGTGTATCATGACGCAAATTTGACCTTCATTATCAATTCCAAAACTTTTAGCTGTTTCTTTATTATATATTTTATCTACAATTTGTATTTCTACAAAATGATTTCCTGCTCCTAGAGTGCCTAATTGGTTTTTTCCTCTTTCTTTTGCTTTATTGCTCACCTTACTTGGGTCAGCATTCTTAAGATTTCCATATTCTTCGCAATGTTTTATATCATCCTCGTTTCCATATCCCTTTTTTACTGCCCAATTTGCACCTTCTTTTAGTACATTATCTAATTCATTATTAGTTAGTCTTATTTCACTATGTCTTCCTACTCCGCTAGGAACTGCTTGGAAAATAAGGTCTAAAAGTTGTTTTATTTTTGGTTCGACTTCTTTAGTTGATAAATTTGTAGATAGAAGTCTGACACCGCAATTTATGTCAAAACCTGTCGCTCCGGGACTAATAACCCCAGTTTCAGAGTCAAAAGCAATAACAGCCCCAACGCTTACTCCATAGCCTAAGTGTGCGTCAGGCATCATTATACTATATTTTTGAATTCCTGGCATTGTGGCAGCATTTATTCCTTGTTGTATGCAGTCATCTTCTTCTATTTTTTTAAGTAATTTTTCAGAAGCAAATATTCTTAATGGTACTTTCATAGGACCTTCTTTATCAATTTGGTACACATTTTTTTCAATTTTCTTAATTTTATATTTCTTTTCAGCTTGCATGTTTATTTTTTTATTGATTAAACTTTATATATCTTTCCTTATTTGTCCACTGGACAAGTACTCTAGGAAGATTTTTAAAATTTTATGTTTATAAATTTTTATGTTAAGATTTGACAAAAATCTTTCTGCCATTCATGCTTATTTATGTGCTGATGGATATGTAATAAAAAATCCTGTAAGTCAAAAGAAAAAATATTATATGATTGGATTTAGAAATACAAATAGTGTTCTTCTTAAAGATTTTCAAAAAAAGTTTTTCCATTATTTTGGCTTAAAACCTTATGTTACGAATGACGGAAGATGTAGAATATCAAATAAACTAATTTATCACAAATTAACAAAGAATTTTTCCTATTATTCTAAGAACTGGGAGCTTCCGAAATTGACAAAAAGCTGCCTTAGACTATGGCTTAGAGCATATTTTGACAGTGATGGTTGGGTAATGGTTAGAAAAGGACGAGATAGGCACATTGGTTTGGATTCAATTAATTTGGAAGGTTTAACTCAAATTAGAAAGTCTCTAAAAATCTTAGGCATAGAATCAAGAATTAAGCATAATAATTATAGAAGCATCCACCGATTATATATTTATGGTAATGTCAATTTATTGAGATATAAGAAATTAATAGGATTTTTACATCCTAAGAAAGCAGAATTGTTACAAGAAGCTATCGAATCTTATATAGACTATAAGTGGAAAACTCCCCATGGTGAAAAAGAAATGAATTTCTTTTTTATGAATATTTTAAAACAAAAAATTACTAATGATACTAAAAGAGTAAAAGTCTGTTCTAAGTATAAAAAGAATTTAGGAATTATGAAGGAGTGGTTAAGGACAAATTTGAGTATTCACTCTATATTATCTAAAGAAAGATTTAATGGGAATAATATTTCTTATTATGAGCTTTCTATAAATAAAAAACAGGACATTAAATCTATATCTAAATTGTTTAAAAATACTAAATTGGCAACTAATTTTTGCAGATATTAAACGTCTAAAACAACTTGGACTATTACATTTCCACTTTCTTCTTTAATAAACATTTCACTATAAGTTATTGCTTTAACATGGCCATGAGTATCATAATTCTGTGCTTGATCTCCAAATATAATAGTTTTTAATTTATATTCTTCGTTTTTAGTAATTTTTAGGTTTTCAATTTTAGCAGGAATAAATCCTTTAGTGTCCAATAAAAACAGAAGTTCTTCAATGAAATCGTATAATAATGATTCCTTACTTTTGGACCTCAGTTTAATAATCTCTTTTTGCAAAGGTTTAATCTTTTTAACATTTGTCATTGTGCTGAAAGTTGCTAATACTGCATTGGAAAAAGCTTCTTCAATAGTTTTTCCAAATGCTTGAAATTTAACTTCGGCAGTATGTTCTAAAAATTTGTATTTCATGTTAGAATTATGTTTAATTGTAATATTTAACAGTTTTGGCTAGTCTTAGTGGTCTTTCTGTTAGAGTTTTGAACATAGGCTAGAATTATTTGGCATAATTTATAAATGTTTCTTTTAGAACTTAGTTAATTATTCATCCATTCATTAAGAGATGCTCTAGGTACTCCATCTTCATTATAAAGACCCATACTATTAAATGGCTCTATTGTATTTTGATCAAACATAAAGCTATAAATAACAAATTCTTTATTAATATCTTTAGTAAGTTCAAAAAATGTCTTTATAAATTCTGCTTGTTCAGATTCACTAGATTCCCAACCTACTGGACTTTGAGATGTGTGCCAACCAATTTCTGTAAAAGCAATAGGTTTATTTACATAATTTTTAATTTCAGTGTAGTAATTAGAAGGAATCTCTGATGGTGTTTTATAGATTAAATTAGGATAAGATGTAAAGGCAATTAGATCTGACTTTGAGAATTTATCTAATAACTGCCATTGTGCTTTATTAGGATCATTAGAACCTCCAAATAAGCCTCCATTTAATCCTTTCATTTTTTCTAGCTGAAACATAGTAAAGACTTTTGTGTCTGGAGATACTTTTTTAACTTCATCATAAACTTCATTATAGAATGAGGCAAAATTATCAAAATCTTTAGGGGATTTTTCATATAAAATATTAATTTCAATGCCAAATCCAAGGTACTTTGGTTTAAATTTTTCTGCAAAATTTATCGCACTAGTTTTATAGCTTTGTTTTGTTATATCATCAAGATTTCTTACTAGTTTGCCAGTTGATTGTGTAAAAAATTGAGCTTCTATAATTGGAATATAATCATATTGTGATGCTAAGGAAGCCACAACAGTTGGACCACCATTTTTGGTATTAGAAAGTTCATTCCAATCTCCTGCCCAACTTACAATATTTCCTAATTCTTGAGCTTTTTTAAAGAAATCAGTAAAGTCACTTCCTTGAAAGCTTTTTGGTGTTAAGGTGATTCCTTTTAAGTATGATTCTTGAGTTAAATCACTAGTTTTAGAATCGTCTGGAGTTTTGTCGGCTGATTTTTCACAGCCAGAAATAATAAGAATTAAGATTATTAGAATTATGTATTTTTTAAACATGTTCACTTTGATTAAATACTCTATTTAAATCTTTCTCCAAACATATAGACTTACTAATTTAGGATCATAATGTGTTAAATTTGATGCAACAATGAATGATTTTGCATATACTGTTTTATTATTTGGAAGTAAAGCAAAAGGTGGGGCTGGACAAGGAGCTTTACAAATAGTTATATTATACTCTAAATTACTTGGAATAAATGAAGAAAAGTCAAGGCATTTTTTATCTTCAATAAATATACATGCTCTTTTTGTTTCGTTATTGTATATTTCTGTTACTGCAGCACTTTGAAATAATGCAATGTCTTTTGGAACAGAAGTTTCTTTTGGTCTTTCTTTAAAAACATAAGTTATTACTAAAAGAACTAGTATAATAGCTGCTATTGCCTCAAATGTTTTAATAAATGCTTTTTTGTTTACCATGTTCTTATATTTATTATAATTGGTATTGTTGTGCCATCTTTCTTTATTAAGATATCACTCCATTGTAATACAAATATATGTTTTTCTGTTTCTGTGGGAATAATTTTTGAATAAGAATAAATGATATTATTTGGACTTTTACCTTCATATACTATAATTATAAAGTCTTTATCTTCTGGGAAATTAAATTTTTGTTTTAGCTGCTGATAATCATCATTTGTGTTATTTAATTTTTCTTCTCCAATGCCAAATATTATTTCTTTTGTTCCAAATCTAAAGTAAAAATTATTTTCACTTATTATTCTTGGTGTTTGGGTTTCTGATGGCAAAGAAAAATCTGCTGAAAAGTTAAAGTCTTCTGAATAAGATAAGAAAAATACATCTGGATCATCTAAAGGGGAGTTAAGTATTATGTTTCTTGTTTTTAATGTTAAATTTAAAGTATTTAAGTCATGTCTTGTAATGTTGAAAATTACAGGAGCATAATATTTATCTAGGATATTTGTTTTATTTTCAGTCCAATTAAATGGGAATCCTTTTAATTCTACTATAACATCTTCATTATTAGGGTCCCATGGGTCGATTGGATTTTCAGTATGGTAATTTATAAATAACGGATATTTACTTATATTCATAGAAATCTTATTATTTAATCCTGAGCTTATTATTTGTAGAAGATATTCTCCACTAATATCTTCTTTTATTCCAGGTCTTAATGTTACAAAAATAAAAAGTAGATATAAAATAAATATGCCTGCACTTATTGCAACATCAATATAAGAGACACCTTTTTTCATTTAAATACCTCTTATAGTAGTAATAATAAGATAACTAACTATCATTACAATTACAGAATGTTTGAGACCTCTTTTTAACTCTCCTTCAGCAAATTTCCCTATCATAATCCCTGCAAAAAATGCTTGTATTAATATTAAATATAAAAATATACTGTCAAAGTTTAGACTTTCATTTTGTGGAGGTTCTTGGCCTTCTACATAAGCTTCAAAACCACCGCTTACTCCTATTGCTATTGTTCCACTGATGTCCCCTAATTGTGGCATTAGATATAATTGAAGAACTAACATAATAACAATAAATACAAAGAAAATAAAGTAACCTTGAACCATTTGAGAATATGTATTTGATTTTCTTTCATCTTTGATTTTTTTAATTTGTAGTATAGATGCAGTAACTGCTGAAAGAACTTCACTTATGTTACCACCACTTCTTTCAGCTTCCATAACTATTGATATTGATCTTATGATTACTCTA
Organism: Candidatus Woesearchaeota archaeon; assembly: GCA_018302785.1. Taxonomy (GTDB): domain Archaea; phylum Nanobdellota; class Nanobdellia; order SCGC-AAA011-G17; family JAGVZF01; genus JAGVZF01. The sequence continues at coordinate 13,031 of JAGVZF010000006.1, forward strand.
TTATTTGTGTCTCTTGCAAAAGTTTGGAGGGCTTCTCTTAGTGGCATACCCCATTCTATTTGATAAGCTAATTTTTTAACATAAGGAGAAAGATCACCATAATCAGCTGTACTTACATGGATAATTGCTTTTGGTATTGGAACTCCAGATTTTATTGTTTCTACTAATGCTCTTACAAATTCTAAGAATTTAAATTCAATTTCTGCTTGTCTTTTATTTTCTTTTAGAATATCTAACCAAAACGGAGATATAATTATAAATAAACCAATCCCAAATAAAGGTTGGAACCATCTAGTTCCTTTAAATATTATAAAATCTAATATTATTATAAATAAACCTATTAAAATGCTAACTATATATTTGGTTTTAAATTCAAGTTTCATATTTCTGGTTGAGTAACATTAATTAAAAGTATAAAGACTATGTTAATTACGGGAATGCCTATAAAAGTACCGACGCTAGCAATTGTAGTTATTGAAATTCCGCCAATTGATGGAGATATTTTATCTAATATTGCTAATGTAACTAAAAATAATAAAGGGGCCGCAACTAAAATTCCTGTATAAATATCTGAGTAAGTGTTTAAGACATCTAATCTCTTTTTTTGATCTCCTTTATATTGATTTAATGCATCTTCTGCTTTGTCTTGAAGATATTTTTTTAATTCACCACCTGTTTCTATTGTAGCTACCATTCCATTTAAAAGTTCTTTTAATTCATATGATGGAGAATCTGCTGCAACACTTCTTAGAGATGTTGATAGACTATAACCAAAAAGATTAATATAATTAAGAATTTTTTTAAATTCAGATTCTAAGTATTTATATTCTCCAGATTCTAGTAAAAGCTTAAAAATTTTAACAGGATGAACACCAGATCCTGAAATTGCTGCCATATGGACTGTTGCAAAGACTAAATCACTTTTTATTTTTCTTCTTCTAGAACTAATTACACTTAATGGATATGCATATACAATAAATGCAGTTGAAATCATACCTAAAAATCCTAGAATTATAGCTTTAGATAAGCTTAATGTAATTAAAAAAAAAATTAATGTTAAAATAGGAAGGGAAATTATAGTTGTGAAAATTAAAATACTTAAGTAAGTTGATGATATTAATTTTATATCAGCTCCCCTAACAGAATTAAATAGTGGTTTAAAGACTTCTGGGTATTTATTAATTAAATAATATGCTAGTTTATCAGCAAATTGATTAGATATTCTTGCATAATTATTTGAGGAATATACTGAATAATCAGCGCTTATTTTTTTCTCTCCTCTGGTTTTTTTCTTTTGGAATTCTAGGAATCTTGCAATATCCTCTTTTGAAATATCAGACGGTAGTTTTTGAGATGATTTTGAAGATTTTTTAGTAGTAAACTGATTTTGAAACTCTTTTGTTTTTATTTCTATTTCGTTGAATAATTTATTATTAAGTATTTTAATTTCATTTAAAGTTTCTAATTTGTATTTTTTATAATTTGAGATAAATGAGTTTAGATTATTATTTTTTAAGTAATTATTTAATACAATATTATAATTTTTTTCGTCTATTTCTTTATTTCTAAGCTTATTCTTAAGAATTTCAACATTGTTTAAGATAGTTTTGAAGTTATTTTCTCCTCTTTCTAAATCTGTATTAAGATTAAGTATATTTCTTGAAATTTCAAGTATGTTAAGAGGCATTATATTGAAGCTCCTCATCTAATAGTTTTTGAATATTAATTTGAATTTTAAGGATGTAGGTACTTAACTCATTTATTTTTACTTTTAAAGAAGATATTTGCTCTTCAATTACTTTTTTTGTTTTTTTATCTTTAGTAGTTTCAAGATTTTTTTCTAATGAATCTATTTCTATGGTGTAAGAATTGAATTTTATAACAGCCTCATTAAGGATTTCTGAATTTTGTTTTATTGTATCTATTGACATATTTATTTAACATTAAATCTTTTGAGTATAGCCATAGGATCTTTATAGTATTCATTTATTATATTTCTAAATTCTAAATAATCAAAAATTCCATATTTATATAGATTAATTAAGAGTTTAGTTCTTATTTCTAATTCTTTAAATAGTTCTTCTTGACTAATTCCTTGATGAAGATTGAATTTGTTAAATACATAACTTTGATTGTTAAATGAAAACTTATCTGTTATAGGATTCCAAGTAAATGGTATATGGAATTGGGCACCTTGGCCTTCTTTAACACTAATTATTTCATCAATCTCAGTTACTCTTCTTACTTCTACACCTTTAATCTTTGTTTGAGTCATTACTACAACAACATCTAAAATTTCTACTAAAGAAGGACTTAGATTTATTGGAGGAGTTTCTAGTCTTCTCAGCATAGTATCTACTGAATTAGCGTGCATTGTTCCAAAACTTGGGTGCCCACTAGCCATGCCCTGAAACAAAACATACGCTTCTTTTCCTCTAACTTCTCCTACAATAACATAATCAGGACGTTGCCTAAAGCTTTCTTTAAGTAAATCAAATAAACTTACATCTCCATATTTTTGGCCCACTAGATTTGTTAAACCTACTCCCTCTCTTGCAACAGAAGGAAGCCAATTACTATGCTGTAAATTTAACTCTCTCGTGTCTTCTATAGAAACTACTCTTGCTTGAGGGGGTATAAAATAAGCTAAACCATTAAGTAAAGTAGTTTTTCCAGATGCTGTTCCTCCTATTATCATAATATTTGCTTCATATTCTATTAACATCCATAAATAAGCTAGCATACCTGGAGAAATTGTGTTCATTTGCATTAATTTTGATGGTGGCCATGGCTTCTGGGAGAATTTTCTGATTGTAAAACTAGGTCCTCTAGAAGTTATATCCTCTGTAAAAGTAGCGTTTACACGACTTCCGTCGGGTAAAGCTCCATCTAATAATGGGGTTGCATAAGAAATATAATGGCCACATTTTTGTGCTAATCTTTCTACAAATGTTGCTAATTTATCAGAATTATCATAAACAATATTAGTTCTTAAATTTCTATATTTTCTATGAATAATATAAATTGGAAAGTTAACTCCATTGCATTCAATATCTTCAATAAAATAATCACATAAGAATGGCTCTATTTTTCCAAGACCAACAAAGTCTCTATAGATATAGTACATTACTTTTTGATAATTATCGTTTGTAATTTGAATTTTTAATTCTTTTATTAGAACTCTTAGATTTTTTTCTAAGTATTTTATTACTGTGTCTCCATCTTTTACTGCTAAAAAACTTATGTTAATTAGTTCTTTTATTCCATCTTCTAATATGTCAAGAATTCTACGCTCTTCTGGATTTAAACCAGGTTCTTCTATAAAGTAAACTAGTTCTTTATTTTGATAATCCCAAAATATATGGGCAAAAGCATAAGGTGGGATTAAAGGATATTTAATATTTAATTTTGATATTTCTACTTCTGGGAATTGTGGAATTTGGGGTTTTAAATCTATCTTAAAGTCTTCTAGCTCATTCTCTTTAGAAATAACAACCTCATTTTTTGGCATTTTTATAGATATGAATTATTGGGCTTTGCTTATATATTTTTCGGTATTTATTTTAATAAACATCAATTAAGATTTTATTATTTCCTGTGTTTGAAATAATTAAATTAGTTTTTCCTGAAATAAAATTTGTGGCTGCTGTGGATGTTATATCTAAAATACTAGTGTAATTTAATGTATAAGTTGTTAGGAAGTCTTTTGTAGATGCTCCTTGAGTTGTGTTTATTATTAAGCTGCCTTCTTTTACTGCTAAATTAAGTTGAGATAATTGAACTTTACTTGAGAACTGCCAGCTTATTGTATCTTGGGCTTGATCTATTGAAAAAGTTCCTTTTGTGATTTCTAATTTAATTGGTCTTCTTGAGCCAGGGCCTTCACTATAAACTATTCTTATATTTCTATCTAGGTCAAACATTAGTTCTTTTGTGTTTAAAGCTATATTTTTATCTCTAATTTTATTAACTACTGGAATTGCAACAGAAAGAACTATTACTAGGATTATAATACCTAGAGCCATATATAATACTGCTGAAATCCATATGTCTCCTTTTTGTTTCATGATATTAAATTAAAAGAAAGAAATTAAATTAGGTTACTACTGTATCAAGTTTCTTAGATACTTCATTTCTACACACTACTTCACATTGATCTCCCTTGTCAGTAGTATGTGTTAATTTAGGTATTATTGAAATTGGACAATTTTCATTTCCGTTAGTTCCACAGGTATTTAAGCTAGCTATTGCAATTGATGGACTAACATCTGTGGTACCAGTTGTATCAGTACCATATGCAGGTAAATTAATAGTAACACCATCGATGGCTATAACTTCTCCATTTGCCTTTCGAATTCTAACAATTACATTTTCAAGTTTAAGGGCCCCATTATTTACAAGGGAAAATGTAAGACTTCCTACCCCCGATGTTCCTGCGTTTTCATCATAATCCGCTTTCGTTATTGCAAAATCTACATCACTAGTACATTCTAAAGTTGCTGCATTTTCACATGTTTGAGTTTTTATTTGAGTATTAAATAAATCAGAACCCCATCTTATAACTACAGCAGCTAAAACAATT